>JAFGEC010000286.1 GCA_016931775.1 Candidatus Zhuqueibacterota bacterium
GGTGAAATTGTATCAATAAATGAGGAATTTGCGACAGTTAAGTTATTTAAAGGTGAACATTGCAAGGGCTGTAAAGGCTGCGATGCCCACGGTGTTCGCGATATGACCGTTGTTGCAGAAAACGACATTCAGGCTCAGGTGGGGGATTCGGTCATTATCGAAATTTCACCAAGGCATATTATCGGTTATTCCTTTTTAATTTTTATATTTCCTGTTTTTTGTATGATCGCCGGATATTTTGCCGGACATTTATTTGACCGGGAAGGAGAAATTATCGGTGCGGCAGGTGCGTTTATCGCATTGATTTTTGCGTTAATTATTATCAGATTGACGGACAAGTTATTCGGATCGAAAAATTCAAACATTGTCAGAATTTCACGTTTTGTGAAATAATCCACTCAAAATAAACGAACGGAAAAATATGAGAAAATTGTATTATTTTTTGTTTTGTAGTTTTTTAGTTTTTACAATCCCGGCAACGGCTGAAAAGTCTCCGGATATTGTGGTTTTACCCGGCGAAAACAGTGTCGATATCAGTTTCTCTCCTCAGGATTGGCGGCAGGAGAACAAGACAATCGATTCAAAAAAGTATACCACTTTTACATTTACCGGATCGAGCCTGTCAGGTGAACCGGGATCGCCCAAAATACCGAGCAGAGTCGTCACGGTTGGCATCCCCTCATCCGGTGACGTATCGCTGGTTATCACGGAAAGCGACTTTACAACGATTTCTGATGTTTATATCACACCAACGGCCGGCGTTCAGCGTCGTGGTAAGACTCTGATCAAGGTTCAGCATGAGGACGAAAAATTTTATACCCGTCAATCCTTCTATCCGCAGCAACTGGTTACTATGGAACCGCCCACCTTTTTCCGGTCCCAGCGGGTGGTTCGATTGATCTTTTATCCATTACTTTATAATGCTGCGGCTAACAAAGTGCAGCAATATAACAAAATATCGGTTCGGCTCTTTTTAAGTGGTACAAATAGCGGGCAGATTTTAAAAACGAGTCAAAAAGATGAAAGTTTATATGAACAATTATTGATCAACTATAGACAAGCCTGCCGCTGGCGTATTGCCAGGCCGGAGTTGGCGAAAAAAGCCACGGCTGCATTTCCGGGGGAAAACTGGTATAAGGTGATTATCAGTGGTAACGGACAGGGTGGTAAGGAAGGTATTTACAAGATTGACACGGAGAGATTGAACTCGGCCGGAATACCGGTATCTTCTATTGATCCGGCGACAATTCAGTTGTTTTATAACGGCGGCAGAATTTTGGATCCTGATGTGCTGGCGTCGAGACCGGACAGCCTGATAGAAATACCCATCGAACTGGTTGACGGTGGTGACGGACGGCTGGGCGGTTCCGATTATTTTTTGTTTTATGGCGAGAGCCTTGAGGGAAAAATCTACAAACCCGCACCCTTCGATACGGTCATGGGGGATATAAAACATTATATCAATCCCTACAGTTTTGAGAATGTATTTTGGCTCACATTCGGCCAAAAGCAGGGAAAGCGAATTCAGTCGATGCCGTCGGAGGACGGACAATTATTATCTCCCGAAGCTTCTTTTCGTGATCTGGTCTTTCTGGAAGAGGAGCGTTATAATATCCTCAATTCGGGAATAGACTGGTTCGGATTTGAGCTGGCATCAGACAAGAGCAGTTACAGTCATGTATTTCAGATGCCCGGTGCCATTCCTTCCAGTGATGCCGATGTGCGTATTAACATGGCTGCGGCCACAGGTGGAACGCATAATTTTGATTTTTACCTGAACGGATTTAATATCGGTACGGAGAGTCAAAGCGGCAGTTACAATGGTTATACACTGCGTACACTGGAATTTTCAGCGGAAGGTATTATGGAAGACGGTGATAATACACTTCAGGTCGATTATAATATGACCTCGGAATTTTCATTTGCTTATATAGATTGGATCGAGATCGAGTACGACCGCCGGTTTAAGGCAGCAAACGACCAGTTAATTTTCAGAGCACCGTTAAAGAGCGGTCCGGCTAAATACCAGATCAGCGGTTTTTCGCGAAATGATTTGCTTGTTTACGACATCACCGATCTAACGCAGATGAAAAAAATAACCGGCACATCCATAAATAATGGAACACTCAGTTTTACCGCCCAGGCTCAAACCGGAAATTTACGCCGTTACATCGCACTCAGTCCAGGCGCTTTTCGAACAGTTAACCGGATTGAAAAGGATGAAGAATCGGATTTAAGGCGGGATCGTGACGTTGATTATATCATTATTACTCATGATGATTTTTATCAAAATGCGAAAGAGCTGGAAACACTCCGCGAGAGCCGTCCGGAACCTGACCGCCTCGAGACGGAGGTTGTAAAAATTTCCGATGTTTTCGACGAGTTTGCCTGCGGACTGTACGATCCTACAGCTATTCGTGATTTTCTGGTTTACGCGCAGAGCAAGTGGGGAGCACCCGGGTATGTTCTTTTGTTCGGTGATGGTCATTACGATTATAAAGACATTCAAAAATACGGCACGGCGAATTTGATCCCGCCTTATGAAACGGATGACCGTTATGACAACAGCACGAGAACCACGGATGACTGGTATACCTATACACGAGGTACATCGGCCGGTATGCAGATGGCCATTGGCCGGCTTCCTGTACAATCGGTGGAAGAAGCAAAAAGCATGGTGGAAAAAATTGTAACTTATGAATCCAATCCCGAATTCGGCGAATGGCGAAAAACAATTACCATAGTGGCCGACGATGAACTGGCCCAGGTCGGTACGGAAAACGAGACCATACATACCTCACAGGCTGAGACGCTTGCCGAGAATTACACCCCGGAGGAATTTAACATTTCAAAAATCTATTTGGTGGAATATCCTGTTGTGCGTACCGCAAGCGTTTCCGGCCGGCGCAAGCCGCTGGCAACGGATGCGCTGATCGAGCAGATCAACCGTGGTACGCTGGTATTGAATTTTATCGGGCACGGTAATGACGAGTTGTGGACTCATGAACAGGTTTTAAACGGTCCAACGGATTTCGAACGTATTCAAAACGGCAACCGGATGGCGCTGTGGGTTGCCGCCACATGTGAGTTTGCCCATTGGGATCAGCCGGACAACCAGAGCCTGGCGGAGCAGATTCTCACTGTCGGCGGCCGAGGGGCGGTTGCCATGATCTCTTCGGCACGGCTGGCCTATTCTTCACCCAATGCGGATTTTAACTATTCTTTTTTCAGCTATCTGTTTAATAATTTTGATTCGACAGGTTTAACTCAACGGTTCGGCGATGCGGTGATGCTGGCAAAAAGGGCGTCGAACGATCGTACAAATAGTGAAAAATTTGGCGTTTTCGGAGATCCTGCCATGCGCCTGGGGGCGCCAAGATATAAAGCCGTTATTGAGAAAATCACACCGGATAGTATTCAGGCCCTCCGAAGGATTTCCTTATCAGGACATGTAAAAAAGGATGGAGTTTTCTGGAATACTTTTAACGGCAATGTGCTCGTGCGGGTTCTGGATTCAAAAAAGAGAAAATCCTATGTGACCGACAAAAATTCCACTATTAACTATTACCTGCCCGGAAACAGTATTTTCCGTGGTGTCGTCGATGTGACCGATGGCCGGTTTGATGTGGAATTTATCGTTCCCAAAGATATTTCCTATGGTGGTACAGACGGCAAAGTGAGCATCTATTTTTGGGACGACAAGAACGAAGGACTCGGCCAGCGTGGCGGCCTCGTTGTCGGTGGTACCGCCGTGGACCTGGTGGATCATGAAGGCCCGCAGTTAAAAATACATTTTGGTGATGAAAAATTTTCAGCCGGTGATTATACACCGGACGATCCGTTGCTTCATGTGGAGATCACCGATTCTTTAAGCGGCGTCAATATTGCCGGTGATATCGGCCATCAGATTACGATGGCAATGGACGATGATTATGTCAATTCCAGGGATATTACGGAATATTTTCAGTACAACAAGGGCAGCTATGTATCTGGGATGCTTAAATATCCCATGTATAGTCTGTCAGAAGGAACCCATACCATTCAAATAAAAGCATGGGATAATTCCAATAATTCCGCTATTACCGAAACATTTTTTACCGTCGTAACGGAAAAAGAATTAACAATTAGAAATTTACTGACTTGGCCAAATCCCATGACGGAAGACACCCGATTCAGCTATGAGTTGAGCCAGGATGCGCAGGTTTTATTGAAAATTTTTACGGTCGGTGGACGGTTGGTGCGGGATTTTTCACCCGTTTTTGGGAATGTAGGTTTCAACGTTTACCCCGGCAAGTGGGACGGTACGGATGCCGAAGGTGACCGACTTGCCAATGGCGTTTATCTTTATAAACTCACCGCTCGCAAGCAGGTAGATGGTGAAAACAAAAGTGTGGAAAAGATCGGCAAGCTTGTGATTGCACGGTGAGTATGTTATATTTTTTTGAAAATATAGCACGCATGGATTTGCGAGACAAGTTTTTTTATCTTTTTATTTTATGGATTTCCGCCGCTTATTCCGGTCAAATGAAAAATGATATGATTGTTACTCCCGGCAACAATCAACTTTTGATCAATTTTTCTCCGAATCATTGGGATATAAAAAAAATTGACGGCGCTCACTTTCCGATGGACATTTATTCTTTTGACGGTGCCGCATTTCCCGGCGAACCCGGGTCACCTCATATTCCGTGCCGGTCGGTCACTATTGGTATCCCTCAAAACGGTGAGATCGGGATCGAGATTATTGATGCGGAATTTGTCCAGTTGAATAATTCTTTCATCGCACCTGTCGCGAACATAAAAAGGGATGAAGGCATACTAAAAAAAGCCTATCTGCAAGATCCGAACATTTATCAACTCACCTCATTCTACCCGGTCGAGGTTGTAAAGCTTGAATCGCCGGCATTTTTCCGTAGCCAGCGCGTGGTGCAGCTGATTTTTTATCCGTTACAATTCCGTCCGGATTTGAGACAAGTCCGGCAATACAAGCGGATTGCCGTCCGTATAAATTTTAGTGGTGGCGAAATCAGCCAGTCAAAAATCCGCCCGCAAAAGGATGAGAATTTGTATAAAAATCTGCTGGTTAACTACCGGCAGGCCCAAAAGTGGCGGGTAAAGCAAAAATCGGCTTTAAAACGATACAAAAAAGTTTTTTCCGGCCAAGACTGGTACAAGGTTTTCATTGAGGGAAACGGACGAGGCGGCAAACAGGGAATCTACAAGATCGGCGGATCCGGATTGGCTTCAGCAGGTATCAACCTTTCGGGGGTCGATGCCAAGACAATCCAGATGTTTTGTCACAGCCGTCAATTGAATGTTTTTAATACATATACAGCCTTACCCGACAGTTTGGTTGAAATACCGATTGAAGTGGTGGATGGGGAAGACGGCCGGTTTGGATCCGGCGATTATATTCTGTTTTACGGATCGAGCCTCGAAGGTGTAAAATTCGAAACAACATATGATTCGACCAGGGTTAAATTGCGGCATTTTATTCATCCTTTCAGTTTTGAAAATGTTTATTGGCTGACCTATGGAAAAAAAACGGGTAAAAGGTTGGCAGTGCAGAAATCTTTGGATATCAACGGATTAACGCCGGAAAAGTCTTTCCGGGATTTGATATTCATCGAGGATGAACGGACGAATCTTTATCACTCCGGTGTCAATTGGTTTGGTTTTGAGCTCGCGCCGGACAAGGACAGTTACAGTCAGAACGTACAATTGCCCGGTGCCGTAACGTCGGGTGATGCAGAGGTTCGGTTTAAATTGGCTTTAGTAACCGACACGGATCACGGATTAGAATTTTTTTTTAACGGATTCAGGTTAGGGACTGTAAAAGATGACGGCATTTGGGGTGGATATAAAGCTTTGGAATTAAACTACCCCACCCGCGGCATGCTTGCAGATGGTAACAACACGGTGCAAATTGATTATACAGTGAATTCCGGATATTCCTCCGCATATGTCGATTGGATAGAGATAGAGTACGACCGGGCTTTTCAAGCTAAAGAGAATCAGTTACTTTTTCGTTCGCCCTTGCGAGATGGACCTGTTAACTATGCAATATCTGGCTTTAGCGAAAATGTGCGAATTTTTGAAATTACCGACATGTCGGAAGCTTCGCTTATTACCGGCGCGGCAGTTCAAGACGGGATGGTTAATTTTACCGCACCGGCGAGGATTGATATTCCCCGGAGTTATATTGCCGTGACGCCTGCAGCGTATCGAGCAGTCAGCCGGATCGAAAAAGATCAAACGACAGATCTGCACCGGCCGCGGGAGGTGGATTATATCATTATCACTCATGATAATTTTAAGAAACCTGCTGAGGAACTGGCAAGCCTGCGGGAAAACTGGTCTACGGAAGACCGGTTGGAAACGGAAGTGGTCAATATATCAGACGTGATTGATGAATTCGGCGGAGGCGTTCAGGATCCTGCTGTAATTAAAAGTTTTCTGACTTTTGCTCAAGAGAACTGGGGTCAACCGGCGTATGTATTATTGCTGGGTGACGGACATTATGATTATAAAAATATTTTAAATTATGATACGCCAAACCTGATTCCACCATACGAGTCTGCAGACCGGTATGAATCCAGCACCCGCACGACGGATGACTGGTTTACCTACACTTCGGGATATTCAGCAGGTATGCAAATCGCTATCGGCCGGCTTCCGGCTCGTAACATTGAGGAAGCACAATATATGGTGGATAAAATTGTTGCTTACGAAACTAAACCGGACTATGGAGAATGGCGTAAAACCATCACCATTGTCGCTGATGATGAGCTTTCACAAACAGGAACCGAGAATGAACCCGAACATACGAATCAGGCGGAAACTCTAGCCGATAATTTTACGCCGGATTTTTTTAATATAAATAAAATCTACCTGGTCGATTATCCGGTGGTTCGTACGGCAAGTGTGGCCGGGCGGCGCAAGCCCCTTGCCTCAGAAACAATTTTGGAACAAATTAACCGTGGTACGATAATATTTAATTTTATCGGCCATGCCAATGATGAATTATTGAGTCACGAACAGGTACTTTACGGACCCACCGATTTCGATCGAATTCAGAATGGCGGCAAGACGGCGTTTTGGGTTGTGGCTTCGTGCGAGTTTGCCTACTGGGATCAACCGGACGAAGAGAGTTTAGGGGAGAAAATAATGACCGCTGCTGGCCGGGGTGCGGTTGCCATGTTTGCCTCGTCACGAGTCGCTTATGGTATTGATAATGCACCTTTGAATTGTAATTTGTATCAGCATCTTTTTTCCGACCTTGAATTTTCGGGAAAAACGGCCAGAATCGGCGATGCCGTGCTGCTGGCTAAAAAAAGCTATTCTAACCGCGTGAACAATGAAAAATACATACTGCTCGGCGATCCGGCCATGCGGTTGTGCGTTCCTTATTACCGGGTGGTTATTGAGCACGTTTCTCCGGATAGTATATCGGCCTTGACAAAAATGTCCATAAAAGGCAGCGTACGTAAGGACAGTTCGCTATGGACCGGGCTGGATGCCAGTGTTTTAGTCAGGGTTCTCGATTCTGAAAACCATAGAACATATGTAACGGCGAAAAATACCAAAATTGATTACACGATTGCCGGCAACAGCATTTTCAGAGGTGTGGTAAAAATCAATGATGGCCGGTTTAATGTTTATTTTATCGTGCCCAAGGACATCTCTTATGGTGGAACGAACGGAAAGATCAGTCTGTATTTCTGGAATGAATTTTATGAGGGAGCCGGATATCGGTGCGGTTTACCGGTCGGGGGAACCGCTGTAAATCTTGTGGATAATGACGGACCGGACATCCATCTGCATTTTGGGGAGCAGGATTTTGTTTCCGGTGATTATTGTTCACCGAATCCCGTTTTACACGTCCAGATCACCGACTCATTGAGCGGCGTTAATATTGCGGGGGATATCGGACATCAAATCACGCTGACGCTGGATGAGGATTATGTAAACACGTGTGATATAACGGAATATTTTCAGTACAATCAGGGCAGTTATGTGACCGGCCAACTCAAGTACCCGATGCATGAATTATCCGAAGGCTTACATCAAATTTGTTTAAAGGCATGGGATAATTCCAATAATTCTGCGATTTGTGAAACCTATGTGAACGTTGTTGCCGATCAGGATCTTAGAATTCGTAATTTGTTAAACCATCCGAATCCCATGAGTGAGGAAACTCAATTTTGTTTCGAATTGAGCCGGGATGCCCAGGTGAGAATTAAAATTTATACGTTGGGGGGTAAAATTGTTAAAGAATTTCCACCCGTTTCCGGCCATATTGGTTTTAATATTTATCCGGATAAATGGGATGGCAGGGATGACGACGGTGACAGGATGGCCAACGGTGTATATTTATATAAACTTTTAGCCCGCAAAACCATAGATGGTGAAAATAAATATGCGGAAAAAATCGGCAAGCTGGTTTTAGCGAATTAAATAGGTTGTGAAAAATTTTAAAAGTCCTATATTATTAAAAAAGATGTTGGTAATATAAAATGAAGGTGCTTCGGATGCTGAATTTGATAAAAAGAAGACATTTTTTAAAAGGAGTGGGGGGAATGATCGGCTATTTAGCTGTGCATTCTACATTCGCAGGAAACCTGGATGTTTCGCGGGTCGTCATTGTAAAGGATGAAAAGGTTCTTGATGACCGGAACAGAATTCAGCCCGAAATCCTACAGACCATGATGGACGCCGGTATATGCGCCGTCACCGGACAGGAGAATGTGGGCAAGGCGTGGGGCAGTTTGTTTCCCGGGCTGACAAGTGAAAAAATTATTTCAATCAAGGCGAGTTGTCTCAACAGTCAGCTTTCAAGTCATCCGGAAGTGGCTCAAAGCATTATAAACGGTCTTGTACAACTGATTGTGGACGGAAAATCATTTCCGGAAAATAATATTATTATTTGGGACCGTACTGACGGAGATTTGCGTAACGCCGGATATACCATAAATACATCTTCCAACGGCGTGCGATGTTATGGTACAAACAATTCAAAAGGTGGATTGACATCTCAATCCTTCAATATCGCCGGATCAAATCAAAAGCTGAGTAAAATTTTGACCGAGCAGACGGATTATTTGATCAATTTTAGTGCTTTAAAAAATCATGGAATGTCGGGTGTGACCTTGAGTATGAAAAATCATTATGGCAGTGTGAACAATCCCGGTGGCTTGCATGGCGGAAACTGCGATCCGTACCTCGCGGCTTTAAATAATGTGTCTTTTATCCGCGATAAACAGGTGATAAATATCTGTGATGCTGTTTTCGGTATTGTTTCCGGAGGCCCGGGCGGCCGGCCACAGGTTACGCCAAAAAGTTTGATTTTTAGCACTGATACTGTTGCCCATGATTATATCGGTATGCAAATGCTGAAGGACTACGGCATGGGAAGCGGTTCCGTCAGCCGAGCCAGTCATATTAAAACAGCCGCGTCGTCAGCGTATAATCTGGGCACCGACGATCCGGATAAAATACAAGTCTTTTCTATCGAAAATCCGGTTTCCGGCGTGGATATAAAAAAAGTAAAAGACCGGTATCCATCCGAATTTATGCTGGAAAGTAACTATCCCAACCCGTTTAATCCGCATACGACCGTGCCTTTTCATTTGCAGAGGGCTGCCGACATAAAACTGGAAATTTTTGACATGACCGGCAAGAGGATCAGCGTATTGGCGCAGGGATACCATTCTGCAGGATCCTATGAAGCGGTTTGGAATGGTTTATCGGAATACGGCAGCGTCGTCAGCAGCGGCACTTATATCTGCCGATTGCAAGCCGGAAAGCGAATACAATCCATAAAAATGCAGCTTTTAAAATAATTCAATCAAACCACTCAACAGGATCACATCCGTAATAGTCCTCCAGCACCCGGTACAGTTCCGGGTGTTTGTTTTTTAATGCCCAGGGTCTTTCAAAAAACAATTCTGTGACGACGGCAAAAAATTCCGCCGGATTCACACTGCCGTATTCATCGATGACATGATCGAGATTATGCTGTAATGCCAAAAGTAATTTTTTGTATTCTCTTTGAAAAACTTTTACCCAAATTGCATAGCCTCCCGGTTTTAGAATCGGAGCGCCGTCCGCTTCACCATCTTCCTGATCCAGTTGATGGGCAAACTCGTGGTAAACCACATTATGTCCATCCATATGTTCCACAGCACCGTGTTTTGCATGATCCCAGGCAAGAACCAGATCACCCCTGGTCCAGGATTCGCCTAATCGCGCGATTTCTTCGGTAACAATTTTACCAAAGCCGTCATTTCTTTTCGCCTTATATGCCGATGGATACACCAGAATGGTTTTCAACCGTGGATAAAAGGTCGGATTGGGATTATTGACCAGCAGCAGACAAGCCTGGGCGGCTATGGTCACGCGCATTTCATCACTCACATCCTGACCACCGCAGCCCTCAAATTTTTTTTCCGCCAGGAAAACGAGTATGTATTGGTGCAGTGTTTTTTGAATTTCCGGCGGTAATTTGGAATAAAGTGAAATGTTACTTTCTAAAATTGAAATCCATATGACGGGAAATGGCTCCGACATGATTTTTTTTCGTCTGGCGGAGCGATATTTTTGTAAAAGATATGGGAACAAAAGCACAAGCAAGGCGACAAGACCAATAATAATAAATGGAAACATAAAAATACTCCAAACTAATTTTCAGCACCCGAAGGCCATAGAACAATTTTGTTTCTCTCCCGTTCATACCCCGTATTCAATAATATTTGGGTTAGTTTTTCCACATCCTGTCTGATACCGTTAATTTCCGAAATTTCGATTCTATTTTTCGGTCTTGTTCCGGGAGGCAATTTGAGCCATACTTTGAGCGCGTCTGCGATCGGATGATTCATTTCCGGCCGGTAGTTTTCGGTCAACCAGAGCCTGGAAAAATTTTCACTATAAAGTATTATTTTGTCATATTTTAATATAATATGGTTGTTTGGTGAACGGGTTACGGATATTTTCTGTTTCTGCTGATCCGACAGATTCCAGTCCACCATTCCGCCGAACGGCAATGCCGGATCGATCGTACTGAGCAATGTCATCCCCCCGGGTATAATTGGTTTTGTCTTGTGAGAATCCTGTATTATCTCAACGGCCTGATGCGTCGCAAATTGTACGCCGGATAATCCTTTAACAAAATAACCCCGCCTTATCTTTCCCTGCCATTCCAGCCGTTTCAAGATTTTAAAAATTTCATACCAGGGCAAAAAGCCGTTTTCTTTGCGGTAAAATTCTTTGACCAGAATACCGTACCTGTTTAGCAAAATATATGCCTGCTGTTCAGCTTTGGTTTCCTCAGGACACGTGCGGCCCATAACGGCAAAGCTCGTTGTCAGAAACCAGTGGCTGGTGAGTAGATTGGCCGCAAATTTGAGATTTCTGTGCTTTGTTTGCACCCAAAGCCGGCGTCCCGTTGCGCCGGAGCTGAAGGGCCGGGGCGTTTTGTTCGAGACGTTACGTGTTTGCAGTACGTGAAAAAAAGAAAAATAATCGTCACATGAAACAAGGCCGTTAGAAACCAGGGCCTGGAGACCTTGCACTGTCTGTGAAAGAAGTAAATTTGTACCGTCCCGGATGTCCTGTAATGGACTTTTTCCGTTTTCTTTGAGAAAAAGATATATTGCTTTGGCATCGTGATTTTCCCGCATCAAGTCCGTCTCGTTGATATCCAAAATTGTGTTGGTTTTTGTCTTCAAACCGGATTGGTCGAGTAGAAAGGCGCCATTACCGCGTTTCATAAGAGATATGTTGACCTTGCCGGAATTCTGGGGATGGGCACAAAGAATAAACCGGCCTTCAGCAATTTTATTTGTGAATTCTTCAATATCGGTTCCCGTGCGCGGCCGCAAAATTTCACGTTCGAAAATTTTTTCAGGTAATTGTAACCCCTGATATTTTTCCAGTAGATTTAAAAGATCGGATTTCCCGCCGTTGAGAAAGTGCCATTGTCGTAGAAACCGAAAAAAAATCGCCCTGTCAGCCGGTTTCTGGGTTTCGCGGCGGATTGAAACTGCGCGCCTATAAAGAAAGGCAAAGTTTTGACGGTCACAATAAAGTTCCTGATCCACGCCGACCAAGAGGCGGCCTTTTACAATCTGCTTTTTCTGCAGGAGCTGCTCGAGAACGGGTAAAAGTTTTTCCGGTGAAGCCGAAAGATCAGTCCCCGTCTGATCTAATGAACGGGGGCCTCGAATCCGGAGATAAGCTGTTACAAGTGCATTCAGGTGTTCCGTTGTTCGCTGCTCCCGGAACAGGGATTTCTTTTCGACGTTTATCCAGCCGACCGGAATCCTTTCTATTCTTTTATCCTGGGACAGTTTTTCCAGCATTTGTTGCATATTTTCCGGACAGCGTTCCGCCAGATTTTTTTCATCCACCGGACCCAATTGATCGATGACCTGAAACATGTCCTCTGTGTGCTTGATCCGGCGTTCCGGTGTTAAAAACTGCCATACGTTTTCAGCCTGTTCCACAATATCGGCTGTTACGAGAGTCGGGATGGATTCCTTGGATAATATTTCAGCCAGCAGTTCGCTGCTCACATCGGCTGCGGTCCCCGCCGCTCTATACTGATCGTATTCATACATGTTTTCCGCCAGAAACCGGAATAAAAGTCCCGATGCCATGGGCGAGGGGAAAGTCGTATCAACCAAATGCAACCGGATTTTTTGATGGTGGATGTCCCGGCAAATTTTCTCCAGATTTGCCAGATCAAAAATATCCTGCAAGCATTCCCGGTATGTCTCTACCAGTATGGGGAAATCTTTAAACTCACGCACAACCTGCAAGAGATCAGATGAACGAAGACGTTGAAGCCACAGTGGAATACGTTTATCCAATCGGGAGCGTTGCAACAGCAGGGCCCGGACGGCGTTCTGCCGGAAACGAATGGCAAAAAGCGGTGTTTTGTCTATATTCTCTATCAAGATTTGTCGAACATCAGTATGCCGCTCAGACAGTATTTTTATTATTGGTATTTTTTCTGTGGTGTCCAACAGGCGCAGGATAAAGCCGTCATCATCATAGGAATACTGAACCTGAACCTTATAATCCCGTTCTATAACGGCCGCCACAATTATGGCCCACGCGCCGTTTATCCGCCCTCCGAAAGGCGCATGTATGATGATTTGTGGTTCGTCGGATTCGTCCTTAAATCTTTCAATTACCACTGTTTTATCCGTTGGAATAGCTTGGGTTTTTTCCGATTGACGGATAAAGTACTCCTGAATATTTGCCGCTATGGCCAGATCGGCCTGGCAGACGCCGGTCAACCAGGCCGTTGCCGTTCCGTCTTTTATTTTTTGAAAAAGCTGTCCCCGAAAAGCGCCGATTTCACGGCTGGTTGATAAATCTCTATACAGTAAATCACCTTTCCAGAACGGTGCTTTTGGTTTTGTCGATTTGAGCGGAGTGACCATAATACGGTCCCGGGTGATATCCGTGATTTTCCATTCATTGCTGCCAAGGAAAAAAACTTCTCCAACCTTGGATTCAAATACAAATTCCTCCTCCACATCACCGATTCGTGTATTATCCCCTTGAAGATAGACACCATAATATGCACGATCGGGTATTGTGCCGCCGTTTATCAGTGCAGTCAACCGGGCTCCCTTGTGCGCCAAAAGCCGGTCATTCACACGGTCCCAGGTTATTTTGGGTATCAGCGACCTGATTTCGGTTTTTTCAAAACGGCCGGCAAGCATGTCGACAACGGCATTAAACGTGTTTTCCGTCATATTTCGGTAAGGATAGCTGGATTTATACAACCTGTAAAGCGCCGGCCGGTCCCAGTCCTGCATGGCCACTTCTGCCAGTATTTGCTGAGCCAGGACGTCCAGACAATTTTCCGGAATGACGGTTTCTTCAATTCGGGCCTTTTGCATGCACATTGTAAGGGCGGCGGCATCATCCAGGTCGGCCTGATAAAGCGGAATGATGCAGCCCTTACTGGTGGAGCTAACCAGGTGGCCGCTGCGGCCGATTCGTTGTAGTGCCGAGGCAACGGTTTTCGGCGTTTCCAGCTGTACCACCAGATCAATGTGCCCGATATCGATCCCCAGTTCCAGTGAGGCGGTTGCGACGACCGCCGGTATATCGCCGTTTTTGAGCCGGGTTTCTGTTTTATACCTCAATTCCCTTGATATACTGCCGTGATGCGCCAGTGCCAATTCGGCATCCGGATCACCTGTGGTTTTTCTGTGAAATTCGTTCAGCAGACGGGATACCCTTTCCGTCTGTGCGCGCATATTCACAAAAATCAGGGTGGAACGGTGACTGATGATCATCCCGTACAGCATTTCCGTGACTTTTGGCCAGATGGTCGCTTCCGGGAGATCCGTATATTCGGATACAGGTGACATGACTTTGAGGTCCATGTTTTTGCGCTGTCCGCAGTCGACTATTTTAACGGGTCGCGGTGTGCTGGTTTCCGGATTCTGTCCACCTAAAAACGCAGCGATTCTTTGCAGGGGACGTTGGGTTGCCGACAAACCGATGCGGACCGGATCGGAACAACAGATATGGATCAAACGTTCCAATGAAAGACTGAGATGTACACCGCGCTTGCTGTTGCACACGGCGTGTATTTCATCCACAATAATATATTTGACGTTTCGAAAAATAAGCCGGCCCTTGGTCGAGGTCAGTAAAAGATAGAGCGATTCCGGAGTGGTGATCAGAATGTGGGGTGGTTTTTTGACCATTTGCTGCCGGACACTTTGGGGGGTGTCGCCGGTGCGCACCGTCGTCCGGATCGCTGGGAATGTCATTTCGAGTTCTTTTGCTGAACGTTCAATACCCTGAAGAGGCGTTTGCAGGTTCCGGTAAATATCGTTATTGAGTGCTTTCAGGGGAGAAATATACAAAGTATGTACACCGGCTAAGTTTTGTTCAAATTCAACCGGATCAACATTTTCACCCTGTTTGATCAGATCATCAATACACCATAGAAACGCCGCTAGAGTTTTTCCGGAACCAGTCGGAGCAAGTATAAGGGAGTGGCGGCCTGCAGCGATGACCGGCCATCCCTTCACCTGCGGAGGACTGGGTTCGGGAAAAGTCCTGATGAACCAGCGGGCTGTGGCTGGGTGAAAAGGCAATTCAAGTAAAGTGTTTTTTTCGCCGGTGGATATCAATCTTGGCCTCCAGTGCCAGTTTGTAGATCGTTTTTTTTGTTAATTTTGTGCTCGGAAAATTGGTAAAAATTCATCGGCAGTAAAATATTTTCGCCGGAAAAACCAAAATATAGGTCATGATCAATTAACGAAAACAATTATCTGTTTTTAGCATAATTCCCTCCCTCCGGTCTAAAAAGATTGATCTTTTGACAAGTTATTTTAAATTCGACCAGCTGGGAAAACAGCAATTTTATGTACAAATTGTTCGAAAATTTTTAGTGAATTTACTAAAATCCACACATAAAGTCAAAATGAACCTGATGTTGTTATAAAAAAAAAGTCCGATGAGTACTCATCGGACTTTTTTGAGGATAGCAGTTCAATGTTATTTTAAATAAACCATACGGCGTGTTTCCTGATGTTTCCCTGTTTGAATGCGGTAAAAATAGATACCTGAAGCCGCCATATTGCCTGCGTCCGTTGTGCCGTTCCAGTAGATTTCATGGACACCAGCGGAATAAGAGGTATTGGTAAGGGTTTTAATCGTTCTGCCGTGTACATCAAAAATATCCAGTTTCACATGGGCATCCGTTTCTTCGACCGGTATAGCGAACGATATGGTCGTTCCGCCGTTAAACGGATTGGGATAATTTTGCAGTAACTGAAACTTGTCAGGAGCCACAGGTTCGGCGGATAGTTCCGTCTCCAGCGTCTGGGCAAAAGCGGAAGCAAGAGCAGGAGGAGCCGGTGGTCTGTCGCTGTCGACCCAGAGCGGATCGGCTGCATCGGCACCGGGTGTTGTCCCCAACTGGCCGTTATTAGCAAAGGGTGACAGGTCGCCGGCTGTCTGACCGGCGCCTTCATCAAAGTTAAAGCATGCGACAAGACCGGCTTCCGAACCATTAGGTTGAGCGTACATTTGGGCTGCAATTTGACCGGGGGTTTTAGCGATGTTCCATATATGAAGATCGTCCAAAGTACCCTGAAAGTGCGCTTCCGTTTTGGTTCGTCGGTCCACTGCGCCGATAATCAAGTCGCCAAGTAATTTACGCGGAGCGACCAGTGCGGGTTTTGACGCCTCTTCAACACCGTCCACGAAAATTTTGGCAAAAGTACCGTTATAAGTCACGGCAATATGGTACCATGTGTTGGGTAGTAATACGGTTTGCGTCGGACCGGCGACAAATTTCATTCGGGAAATGTCACCGGTAACCACTGTTCTTAAAGCACCGGCGATGGTTGCCTGGGCATCGTAAAAACTGATAAAATATTCATCCCAGTTTCCTTTTTCCAGAATACGGGAATCGGCCTGGAAAGGATTCTCGGTTTTTAACCAGAATTCAATGGTAAAATTTTGAGAAACGTTGAGACTGGCGTCGTGAGGAACACGGACATAGTCATCGTTGCCGTCGAAGTGCAGCGCATGATTTGGGGCTCCGCCATCCAACACGATTGTGAAAATATTATCACTTGTGTCCTGCGGATTTCCTCCTACTGCCATAACCTTGACCAGAGCCTGATTCGCCACAATTTGAGGGACAATCCAGTTGAATTTTCCCGAATGGGGCTGGTTTGTTGCCAAAGTTGTCCAGGTGCCACCGTTATTCAGACTGAGTTCCACGTTGACCAGGCCGAGGTAATTGTCCGAATCCCACCAGATATCATAAGCGTTTCCGGCAACAAGAACTTCACCCCCGTTGGGGAAAATGACGGTGATGTTTTCAGGGATGACCTGAGGCACGATTGAAAACACATTATCGCTGGTGTCTGAAGGCGCACCGGAGGCGGTGTCGTAAACACGCACCAGGCCTTCATCGGTTTGTACATTGGGGACAGCCCATCCGATGGTTCCGGTTGACGGCATGTTAAATCCCAACGGATCCCAAGTGGCGCCGCTGTCCAGGGAGACCTCGACGGTGACTTTACCGTTATACAGTAATGAAGTCCAGCTCACGTCATAAAAGGTATTTCCATTCAACACCTCGCCGCCGTTCGGTTTTACAACTCGAACACCCGGCTCCGGATCCTTGAAATAGAAACACCAATAGGTTTCATCCCACGGGCAACCGCCGCCCCAGCCATCGGATATCCGGAGCCAGCCCGTTTTTTGACCATAATTGGGAACCTGCCACAAAAAGGAACCGTCGTTCGGCGTGTTTTGAGCGATTGTCACCGGATACGTTTCACCTTCATCAAACGACAATTCAATGGTTATTGTATTGCTGATGTTATAGGATGCCCATCGGATTTCCCATGTGTCGCCCCAGGCAATATGTTCGCGATCATAGGGTGAGATCAGTTGAATCCATTGATTGACGGCATTCCACGGTCTTTTATTCAGGTCGTTGGTAATCAGGACTTGATCCATTTCCGCAAAAGGTTCCCGGCCGCGAAAAGATAATTTGTGGGCTCCGGCCGCCAATGTCACATAAACGGGATCAATGTCGGCAACACTTGGTGGAAAACCATTGGGACCCCGGTGTGAAACTATCTGCCAGCGCCAATTCGGACCTTTTTCAAGATCCCACAGCCATTCGGTTCCTCCATCCATAGAAACCCACCATGAATTGCGGGTACCACCTGGTGCAAACATACGGCCCCAAATGATATAAACACCAGGATGCGTGACAGTAAAATTATACTCTGCAATGGCATTAGATCCCTGCTTTACGAAAATGCTCTGGCATTGAAATGCTTTTCCCCGGATGCCGATTTCCATTTGTTCGGTTAACAGATCGGCATCTTCAGCTTCCCAGAAAAATTCCTGCTGCCAGCCGCCGGGATCGAGGATGGTGACAAGGCCGTCACTGTCGTCAAAAAAAAGTTCGTCGAGTGCATTGCACACTCTAAAACGTGCGGCCGTTGTCGGATAACCGGGAACATAGGTTTCAAAAGCGCCGTCATTGGGCGTTCGATAGGCGATCATGCGCCATTTAGCGAGATTATCCTGCCAAAAGTAAACGTTTACCTGAGGAACCGCTGCATCTACGGCCCACAGTACTGTCAAAGGATTGCCGATAACCAGCGCGGGTTCACCACCACCGCCGTTGGGGTATATAAGTTTATATCCAATAGGTGCAGATGATGCAACGTGCTGGGGATCTTCGGTCTCGGCTGTATCATTTGTACCTCGAAGTAGAGCCAATCCGGTTAACTGCAGATCGCCAAAAATTTGCGTACCAAGGGCTTCATCCAAACTGTAACAGGCAAACAGACCTGGCTCAGCCCCGGTGAGAGAGGTGCCGCGAGTATTGGCGATTTCCGCATCCGTCCGTCCGGTCGTCCACAAGCGAATTTCATCGATATATCCGTTAACAGAACGGCCGCCGCTCAAATTATTACCCAGTAACAAGGGATCTGTTACCGCCGGAAGGGCAAAATTGGCATGTGTGCTGCTGGAGGCACATTTAACACCATCGAGGAAAATGTTGGTGCGAAAAACACCCGCCGTTTCTTCAAACCGGCGGACAGCGACGTGGTGCCACTGATTCAAGAAGACGCTGTTATTTGGCGTAAATATGCTCTGTGCTGTTCCACTACTATTTTCCTGAAAGACTATACTATGGTTTATGGCATCGATGTACAATGCAAATGACAGCCGGCGTTGTAAAATTCGTGAATCGTTGCCATAGGAATTTAACTTGATCCAGACCTCAAATGTATATGTCGTGGTAAAGTTGGTGTTTAACAGGTTTGTACCCGTTGTGTCCGAAAAAGTTGCGACATCGTTGTCAGCGGATTCGTAAAGAAAGGCATTGCCCGGATCCGCCCATAATGAGCAAAAAGGCAAAAGAACCGCAAAAAGTACAAGAAATTTTTTCATTTTATACCTCCATTTATTGTTACTGCTTCTTTATTGTTATTCCTGAAAATTGGCAAATCCGGAAAATTTCTGGAAGAAATAGAAAAAATTTTTCACTATGGCAAAAACCATAATATTAAATGTAACAATCATTTGTAAAATTTATGTGTCTAATGTCAAATAAGTTGAAAATAGGTGCTGGGACCGAGGTTCGGTATGATCAAAACAGCGCCGGTTTTTACGATCACCTCCTCAAGGCCTTAAATGAGCCTTATAATGCCAAGGTAAGATAAATATCGCTTTTTTGCAAGGAAAAAGTGGATCAGTGGTGATAAACCTCAGCTCTGGGTGAGTAGAAAATAGAAATACATAACTCTTCATCAAAGACTCCCTGCGTTATCTTTATTTTATCCTTCTCGCTCTCTGGGTTAGTGACATATTACGACTTTTACATTTTTTTCTTGACATCAATAAATATTTTATATACATTATATACGAATATTGTAATTTTATACCATTTTCGTAAGAAATGTCCGATGATAGATAAAAAGTTTCAGCAAATTGTGCGTGCAGCAACAGAGCTGTTTCAGCGCCACGGTATTCGACGGATTACTGTTGAGGAAATCTGCAGGAATGCAATGGTCAGCAAAATGACTTTTTACAAGTATTTCAATAACAAGACAGACCTGGTTAAATATATCGTGAATGATCTCATGGATCGGGCTGTGGATTTGTACAAAAACATAATCCAAAGCGACCTTCCGTTTTCGGAAAAAGCGGCCGAAATTTTTAAAATGAAAATATCCCAGTCGGAACTATGGGGTGAGGAATTTGTTAAAGATTTTATACATGCGGACCCAGAACTGGAGGTGGTGGTGCAGAAACGAATGGCGGAAATCAGCCGCCTGGTTTATGAGGATTTTAGGATCGCTCAGGACCGGGGTGAGATTCGCAAGGATATCAAGCTGGAGCTAATTCTCTATCTCATGAACCACCTGCGCGAACTGATTCAGGACCAAGGGATAATCCAGCTGTATCCCAATCATATTGAAATGATCAGAGAATTAATCACCTTCTTTTTTTACGGAATTGTCGAGCCGTCAAAATGAAAAAGATATTTACATTTATTGTTCTTTTTATATCTACGGCCTTTTGCCGGGAATTTAATCATAAAGGGCAGGTTTCTGGGTGGGGACTTTATGCCGACAAGCAGGTGAGTATAGGGTGCCGTTATATTCCCAGCGTTTTTTTTGCTTCGGAGATCGGCGGACAGTGGAGTCTGGATAGTGAAATCGCCGCGAAATCTTTTTACGTACAGCAGGGTTTATCACTTTCAAGCCTGCGACCGGATCATGACATCTCCCCCTACCGTTTTTGGATCCGTTTAACCTCCAATCAATTTGAGGCGCGTGTGGGATTGCAAAAGATCAATTTTGGTGCCGCAAAATTGCTCCGACCGTTGATGTGGTTCGATCGTATCGACCCGCGCGATCCGCTGCAACTCACCGATGGCGTTTATGGTCTGTTGTGCAGATATTATTTTCTCAATAATGTCAATGTATGGATGTGGGGTTTGATGTATAATAACGAACCGAAAGGAATGGAAATACTCGGAACGGAAAAAAATACGTTAGAATACGGAGGCCGGCTGCAATTTCCGGTGTCCGGTGTGGAACTTGGGATGACCCTGCATCGACGGAAAGCGGATCCGAACAACATGATCGACATACCGCTTCTATCGTTGGGCACGTTTTTTGAAAATCGGTTTGCCTTCGATGCCCGGATGGATGTGGGTGTGGGATTGTGGGTTGAAGGCGCTGTGAGCCATTACGATCACGACCTGATATTGATACCCTACCGGTATGTGCAGCAGGCCGTGTTGGGCGGTGATTATACGGTCGAATTGGGGAACGGTTTGACTGTTCTGGCGGAACATTTCGTGCAAAATGTCACCGATAAAATACTTGACAAAAAATTGACCTACAGCTTTTCCGCAATGTCTTTAAATTATCCTTTGACGATTTTAGATTATTTCGCCGGTATGGTATTCTATGATTGGACGGAAAAAAATATATACCGGTTTTTATATTGGCAGCGAACGTACGACTTTTGGAATTTTTACCTGTTTGGATTCTGGAATTCCGAACAAGGCCTTTTGAACGACACCCTTTCATCAGCCATGCTGGGTAAAGGTGTACAGGTTATGCTGGTATTTAATTACTAAACGTGGGAAAAATTATGGAAAACGACATTTTAATCCAAACCAAAGATTTGGTGAAAATTTACCCTATGGGTAGTCAGGATCTGGTGGCGCTGGAGAAAGTTAATTTAACCTTTAAAAAGGGTGAATTTGCAGCTCTTGTGGGCCCGAGTGGATCGGGTAAAACAACGTTGTTGAATATTATCGGATCGTTGGATACTCCTACAAGAGGCAGCGCCATCGTTATGGGGCTAGAAGTGGAAAAATTGTCTCATAAAAAATCCGCGGAGTTGCGCAACAAACATATCGGATTCATCTTTCAAACCTTTAATTTACTGCCGGTGTATACGGTTTATGAAAATGTTGAATTTCCGCTTTTGCTCAGCGATGTACCGGCTTCGGAACGGAAGCAGCGTGTCATGCAGGCGCTTGAATGGGTTAAACTGGCCGACCGCCACCGTTCAAAACCCAATCAGCTGTCCGGGGGGCAAAGCCAGAGAGTTGCGGTTGCCAGGGCTATTGTAAAAATGCCGTCAATTGTACTGGCGGATGAGCCGACTGCCAATCTGGATGCAGAAAACTCCCATAATGTCATGCAAATTATGGAAGGATTGAACAAAGAATTGGGTATGACCTTTATATTTTCCACCCATGATGAAAAGGTCGTACAGTATATGCGGCGTATAATCTCACTGGACGACGGCAGGGTGGCAAAAGATGAATTTGTTAAATCCGTAAAAAAGAGGGTATAAAAATGTTAATGTTCAAACTCGCTCTTCGAAATATACTTGGTGCCGGGCTTCGCACATGGTTGAATGTCATCGTGCTGTCGTTTTCTTTTGTAGCGATTATTTACATGCAGGGAATTTATGATGGCATGCAGGACCAGGCTTCCCAGGCAGAGATACAATTTGCTTACGGCGGCGGACAATACTGGCATGCGGCATACGATCCGTATGATCCGTTTAGTTTGCAGGATAGCCATGGAAAAATCGCCCCGGAACTGCAGGATAAAATAAATGACGGAGAGGCAACGCCTGTTTTAATTGTACAGGGTTCCATGTATCCGAACGGGCGACTTAAACCTGTACTGCTGAAAGGCATTGATCCGGCTCAAAAGACTGTGGCTATTCCAAGTGCTGTCCTGGCAAAAGAAAAGGATGCCATACCGGCGCTGATCGGTGCGCGTACCGCACGGAACAGCGGCTTAAAGATCGGCGACTATGTCACCATTCGGTGGCGGGACGCCAACGGGACTTTTGACGCCCAGGAAGTCAAGATTATGGAGATTATGAACACCCTGGTGCAATCCATAGATAACGGTCAGATCTGGATGCCTCTGGAGCAGTTGAGGCAGCTTTCGGGTATGCCCGACGAGGCCACACTGGTTATTCTGGGGCAGGAGACCGATTCTCCGGCACAGGTTTCCCTGGGCTGGGTTCATAAAGATATGGATTTTTTACTCAAGGACTTGAAACAGCTTGTAAAAACCAAGACCATCGGCGCTTCGGTTATGTATATCGCATTGCTCCTGCTGGCAATGCTGGCTATTTTTGATACCCAGGTATTATCCCTCTTCAGACGGCGTAAAGAGATCGGTACTCTTGTGTCATTGGGAATGACCCGAGTCCAGGTGATAAAGCTGTTTACATTCGAGGGTGCCATGCACGGTATACTTGCTGCGGGTGTGGCCGCACTTTATGGGATTCCTCTGTTTATTTACAGTGCAAAAGCCGGATGGAAATTGCCCCAAGTGACAGAGGGATACGGTCTCTCAATCGGTCAAACCCTGTTTCCGGTTTTTGGCGCCGGACTTGTGGTTGGTACCATATTTCTGGTTATGATCACGGTGACGATTGTCAGTTATTTACCCACACGGCGTATTTTGAAACTTAAACCGACAGACGCATTAAGAGGAAAAATGTCATGATAAAATTTTTAATAAAAGGTCTGCTGCGCGATCGCTCAAAAAGTCTGTTTCCGGTGCTGACGGTAACGGCAGGTGTGACGCTGGTTGTGTTTGCTATCTGTTGGGTCGGCGGTGTGCAAACCAATATGATGAGTGCCAGCGCACATTTTCGAACCGGGCATGTTAAAATAATGACGCGGGCTTATGCTGAGCAGTCCGATTTGTTGCCAGTCGATCTGGCACTGGTCGGTACGGATTCTTTACTTGGGCATTTGAAGGCAAGTTATCCGGGTATGATCTGGACGCAGCGGATTTTATTTGCCGGTTTGCTGGATGTTCCCGATGAAAGTGGTGAAACGCGCGAACAGGGCACGGTAGCCGGTATTGCAATCAGTGTTTTGGATCCCGGCAGTCCGGAACATAAGTTTTTGGAAATGGAAAAATCCATCGTTCGTGGACGTATGCCGCAAAAATCCTATGACTGCCTGATCAGCGAAACCTTTGCTCAAAAGTTAAAAGTTAATCCGGGGGATGAGGTAACACTGATCGGCTCCACGATGTTCGGTGCCATGTCCATGACGAATTTCACTGTTGCCGGCACGGTTCGGTTTGGAATTTCGGCTTTAGACCGCGGCGCTCTGATTGCGGATATAACCGACGTCCAAACGGCGCTGGACATGGATAACGGTGCCAGTGAAATACTGGGTTTTTTTACCGATGACATTTATCACCGTGAAAAAGCCGTGGACCTGGCCGAACAGTTTAATATAAAAAACACTGATCCTGACGGCGAATTCTCACCGGTGATGCTTGCACTGGAACAACAGGAGGGTTTAGCCGGTATGCTGGATATGGTTGGTATGATGTCAAGTGTGATCATTACTATTTTCATAGTCGTCATGTCCATTGTACTTTGGAATGCCGGACTCATGGGCAATATCCGCCGTTATGGTGAAATTGGTGTTCGCCTAGCCATGGGAGAAGCAAAAGGTCACTTGTATCGAAGCTTGCTGTTGGAAGCGTTCGCCATAGGAATATTCGGGTCATTGATCGGCACGGTGTTGGGTTTAATTGTTTCTTTTTATTTGCAATATCACGGAATCGATATCACAAGTTTTTTAAAGGATTCCACAATCATGCTGCCGGACGTTATGCGGGCACGAGTGACATCGTCAGCCTATTTTATCGGATTTTTACCCGGTGTTTGTGCCACTTTTTTGGGCGCGGCGATTTCGGGAATTGGTGTATATAAACGGCAAACGTCACAATTGTTCAAGGAGCTTGAGGTATGAAAAGTCTATTATTTTTGCTGGTTCCTGTTTTTGCCTTTGCTCAAGTACCATCGGGTGAGGAGATATTAAAAAAGGTCGATGAAAACAGCTGGGCAAAGACCCGTATTTTTACATCCAAAATGATCGTACAGGGCCGGCGGGCCACGCGAACCATAACGTCCAAATCGTGGGTCAAGGGTGATGAGGCCGCGTTTACCGAATACCTTGCACCGGCACGGGAAAAAGGTATCAAAATGCTTAAAATGGAGGACCAACTGTGGACGTATTCTCCGCAGACCGACAGGATTATCCGTATCTCCGGACATATGCTGCGCCAGTCGGTTATGGGTTCAGATCTTTCATATGAAGATATGATGGAAGATGCCGAAATTGTAAAAAAATATGATGCAAAAGTTGAGGGATCGGAAGTTGTATTGGACTGTGAGTGCTGGGTTCTTCTGCTTTCAGCAAAGGACAAAGATGCGGCATATCAATCAAGAAAAGTGTGGGTCGATAAGGAAAGATATATTATTTTAAAGGAAGAGAGATATGCTAAAAGCGGTAAATTGTTGAAACGAACAGAGATACTAAGCGTGCGCCGCATGGGCGGCCGCTGGGTTGCCGGTGAGATTCTGTTTAGGGATTTATTAAAAAGCGGTAAGGGTACAAAGTTTATCATAGAATCAGTGGAATACAATGCGGATATTCCGGATTATATTTTTTCAAAGGCTTCCTTGCGCAAATAATGAATAAAGAAAAAGTTTTACAATTTGAAATAACCGACGGTCAGCAGAAGATGCGGTTGGATCTGTTTTTAGCCGCAAGATTACCATCCGTAACCCGGGCAAAAATAAAACGGCTTATTGATGAAAATTATGTAACCCTCGGTGGTGAACCGTGCAAAGCCGGGCATATCATACGTCCCGGTGAGCTGGTAACCGTTTATTTTCCGATTGTAAAGATTGATCATATTGAGCCGGAAGACATTCAACTTGATATCATTTATGAAGATGAGTCACTTTTGGTTGTCAATAAGCCACCGGGTCTGGTGGTGCATCCCGCTTATGGTAATATGAGCGGAACGCTGGTCAATGCCCTTATGGCTCATTGTAAAAATCTTTCAAGCGTTGCAGGCGACAAACGCCCCGGACTGGTACACAGGCTTGACAAGGATACTTCGGGACTTTTGGTTGTGGCCAAGGATGATGTGACACATGTTGAATTATCCCGGCAATTATCGCAACGAAAAATCGAGCGTGAATATCGGGCAATTGTTTGGGGACACTTGAAAAAGAAAACCGGTACGATTGCGGCATCGTTGGCCCGGAGTCCCAAGGATCGCACCAAAATGCAAATCAACGAGGACGGGAAGCATGCTGTAACCCATTATGAACTGGTAAAAAAGTTTCATCTCATGAGTTATGTAAAACTTTATCTTGAAACCGGCCGTACCCATCAGATTCGCGTTCATATGGCGTCAATCGGGCATCCGGTTTTCTCCGATAAAACATATGGCGGTCGTGGGCACCAGCTGGCCGGCAGGAATCACGAGGACACAATACTGATAAAAGAATTCTTAAAAAAATATGACCGGCAGATGCTCCATGCGCGTTCTTTGGTATTTGTGCATCCGCAGCGAAAGGAGCTTGTCCGTTTCGATTCGCCGTTGCCGGCGGATATGCAAATGCTCATACAAGACCTTGAAACCGCCTCAGTGTAAAATTCCTACAGTATGAAAAACACAGTTGTGTAAAATTCCTACAATCTTTCTTGTTTATCTCATCCCCTTATATTCTGTTAAATTACATAAAAACAAAAGTTTGTGCAACTGATTTATAAGAGTGAAGCAGGTGGCACATGTTTTGCTGTTGTCGTGATAGATTCTGATAGAGGAGATAATCATCATGAACAGTTCACGTACACAATCATTTTTAGTTTATGTCTGGATTCTTGCCGGTGTATTAATATTTTTTATTATGTTTTTTTTCAGCAACGGATACGCCAGACAAAGAGATCAATTTAAAGGATTATCCGAGTATGAAAGAGAGGTTGTTCAGGAGTCTGAGGAGCGTTACCTGGCAAACCGGGAAATGTCGCCCTTACGTTTTAACGGCGATGCGGTTATCGAGAAAAGCGAATATATACACGGTGATGTGGTTGTAATGAAAGGTACGCTGCTTGTTGCCGGTGAAATTGACGGTAACATCGTTGCAATATTTGGTGATGTTGATTTACAGGAAACGGCCATTGTTTCCGGTGATGTGGTGAGTGTTGAAGGCAAAATCTGGCGACGAACCGGTGCCTCTGTATCGGGTGATATCGTAGAAACCGACGCTCCTGAAGATCTAACCGGGGGCAGGAATCAGCGGCGGGTTTACCGTGGCATGCAAGGCAGTGATGACGATGATAGACGGACACCCCGAGTGGTTAGAAAACGCATGAGGGAATATGAAGAAGATGAGATGGAGCCCTGTTGGATGGACTATACCCGGGTGGACGGATTGACACTGGGGCTTAAAAGTCCGGAGCGCGAATGGTGGCAAGATCATCATCACAGTTTTGCTATACTGGGTAGGGGCGGATATTCTTTCGCATCGAAAAAATGGCAATATCAGGTCGGTCTGGAGCGCAGTTTGTCTTATGATTATATTTTTTCTTTTGGAGCCGAGTACCACAATATGACGGATACCCAGGACCGGTGGATTATCAGCGATCATGAGAACGCTCTGGCTGCGCTTCTGATCAAAGAAGATTTTCGCGATTATTATCACCGTGAAGGTTATAGTTTTTATGCTATTCAAAAATTGTCCGCCGATATTAATATCCGAGGCGAATACCGCTCAGATGCCTTTAATAATCTGCTGGAAAATAAGGCGTCTTGGTCTATGTTCGGAAAAAAGAAAAAATTCGGTATCAATCCTTACGCCATCCCACCGGTGGGAGATGTGGAAAACGATTTTTATGCACCCGCAATGGACATTCAAAGTATTGCCGCCACATTTACCATTGACACACGTGACAGCCGGAAAAATCCCACACGCGGCTGGTACATACAAGCTTTTGGTGAGCGCGCAGGATATGAGTTGAAAAGCGATATGGAATTTCAACGTTTTATTCTTGATATTCGCAAGTACCAACCGCTGGGCTGGGATGAAAATTTTAACTTCCGGCTTCGGGGCTGTACGGCAACGGGACTGCTGCCACCTATGTACTGGTACGATCTCGGCGGATTATCCACACTGCGCGGCTACCGTCACAAGTCCTTTACCGGCGATCGAATGCTTCTCGGCAACGTGGAATACGTTCTACACACGGATAATACCAACCTGTTTATTCTGGATGACTTTAATATCATTCTGTTCGTGGATTCGGGTTGTGCCTGGTTTGCCGATGCAGATACGCCAAATAAAATGACTCGCTGGCCGGTTGAAGACACGGAACAGGTTGAGGCAAACGAAGTACCGCCTGAAGACAGCTTTGAAACCATTACATGGTCAAGCTTGAAAACCAATGTAGGTATCGGGCTGGCAAGCCGTGACGGTGGTTTTCGGGTGGATTTTGCCAAATCCACGGAAAGAGGTGAAAACGATTATTACATAACCTTGCGGTTCCAGCATCCGTTCTAGTTTACGGAACAAAGTTACGATTTATGCGTAAACCGACTAGATGTATATTTGAAAGGGAGGACGATCAGTTTTCCCTTTGTTCATTCAATCAGGGAGGAAAACATGATTCGAAAATTTCGATACGTATTTTTGTTATTGTTGCTTTTTGGGGTTTCCAGCCGGGCTGAAAAAGTGACCATCGATCAACTCTACCCCATTAAGGGTGAACTCTTCAAGCTCACGCTCAAGATTGACGGCGGAGAAGTGGAAGTTAGCAGGGGAAATCGAGCCCGCGAGTGCTTTTTATATGTGGAATATAACAGCGAGCGGATCGAAACGGATGTACGTTTTCATGAAAACACGGATGAATTACTGGTAAAGCTGGATATCAAAGATCTGGGCTTTTGGAAAAAGGAAAATAAAGACCGTTCATGGACTGCAAAAGTAAAAATCGAGTTACCGACCGATCCGGACATAGATTTACGAACCGAAATTAAAGCCGGTGAAACGAAGCTTGATCTCGGTGATCTGCATATACAAAATTTTATTCTTAAAAACTGGGCCGGAGAAGTGGAAGTGAATTTTGATCGCCCGAACCTAACGAAAATGAACATTTTCGATGTGAGCGTCAAGGTGGGTGAGATGCGTCTGCGTAATCTGGGTAATGCCAATTTTGAGGAAGGTGATATTAACGGCGGGATCGGTGAAATGGCCGTTGATTTCAGCGGCTCTGCATTTAAACGTTCCATGGCCAGGATCGATTTGGATGTGGGTGAAACCACCATCGTACTGCCACGGCAGGCCGGTGCAAAACTCAAAGTCAGCAAATTTTCGTTTCTCTCCAGTGTTGAATATCCAAACTGGTTTGAAAAACGAGGTAAATATTATTATTCTGAAAATTATGAAAATGCCGACCAGTCTATTTTTCTCATGATCTCTTCGGGTATTGGAGAATTAAATATAAGGGTGAATTAAAAAAAGGCCGGCAATCGCCGGCCTTTTTTTTTGCATTTGAGAAATTTTATTTTTTTTTTGACTCTATATTAGTAGAGAGTTCATCCAAGGGGGAGGGATTTCCATTTTAAGGTGGGAGAATGTATGTCCAGAGCAATACATCCAATCATTTATTTTCTTTTTTTATATTCGATTTGTTATTCTGTCGAAGGCCGGTTTTTGGAAAAACCTGATATTTCCCGGCAATATATTGTTTTTTCATACCGGGAAAATTTATGGCGGGTTGACATCGAAGGCGGCACGGCGATACGCTTAACTTCCCATCCGGGATGTGAAAACAATGCAAAAATATCACCGGACGGTAAATGGGTCGCGTTTTCCGGTAATTATCACAAGGGATTGAATGTATACCTGATGCCTATAGAAGGAGGATCGCCGCAACGGTTGACTTTTCGCACACCCGCTCAAGTGGTCACGTGGCATCCGGATAACAACCGTATCATATTCCGCGTTAATTTCAATTATACTTATCATGCCGTGACAGAGTTGTTTACGGTCGATAAACAAGGCCACTATCCGGAAAAATTACCTGTACCGACGGGTATTTTATGTTCTTTTTCACCGGATGGCCGGCGACTGGTTTACAACCGAAGGGGCCGCGAAGATTATTATTGGAAGGGCTATAAAGGCGGAAAATATCAGGATATTTGGCTCTATGATGCTGAAGCGGATAGCTTTAGCCAGGTAACAAAATATATAGGTCAAAACAGTTATCCCATGTGGATAGGAGACGGATTTTATTTTGTATCCGACCGGGAGGGGGGTATCGCCAATATATTCCGCTATGATTTTAACTCTCAAAAAATTGAAAAAGTTACCTTTTACCGGGATTATGACGTGCAAATGCCGTCCACAGACGGTAAAAATATTGTATTTATGCATAGCGGATACCTTTACGTCTATTATCCGGCTACCGGACAGACAAACAGGATTAACGTGCAAATTCCCGATGACCGCTGGGAATTGATCCCTCGAACCATTAATCCAAAAGAATATATTCATTCCATATCTTTATCCAGTCATGGCGATTCCATATTGTTCGAAGCACGTGGCGACATTTTTATCGTTCCCAAAGATAAAAAGCTGGCGACACAAAACATAACGGCCACACCAGGGTCACGTGAACGATACCCCCAGTTTTCACCAGATGGAAAATGGGTGGCATTTTTCTCCGATAAATCGGGAGAATACCAGCTTTATATCAGGCCGATAAACGGCGCAAAATGGATAACGTTGACGAACTGTTTAAACACCACACCTTACGATCTTGAATGGTCACCCGACGGTAATAAAATTTTATTTAGTGATAAAAATCTCACATTGTATTATGTGGATGTCAAGACAAAGAAATTACACATCATTGATCAAAGTAAACAATTAAGAAATGACGAGTTTACATGGAAGATGAGTGATTACGATTGGTCTCCGGACAGTAAATGGGTGGTGTATTCCCAGGTTCAATACAACCGGAACAGTAAAATTTTTCTATATCACCTGGACAGCGGCGAAACGTTTGCCTTGACCGGTGATTTTTTCGATAATATTAATCCCTGTTTTGACAAAAACGGTGAATATTTGTACTTTTTAAGCTATCGGGATTATAATGTAGATATGGATCTATTCGAAGATAATCATATCATTTCAAATCCCGTTCAAGTTATGGTCATTCAACTGCGTGCCGGACAGGTCCCCCCGTTTGAGAGTCGTATTATGGCCGGTCTGCGGCCTTTTACGATCGATTTGAAAGGCATCCAGGAGCGGATTTTTTTTCTCCCGGTAAAATCAGGTAATTATTTTCATTTGAAGGCCGGCTGCAACACGATCACCTGGGCATCGGTTGATTTTATCTCGGCAGATGAATTTTATGAAGTGTACCAGCCTCTCGGTAAATCAAAATGGAAATTGCATATATACGATATGCAGAAGAATAAACATGTGGTCTGTAAAGAAAATATGAGCGACTGGCGGGTATCGATGAATGGCAAAAATATTTTGACATGCAGGGAAAAAAATTATTCGATACGTTCTTTAAAGAATATAATGGCCGATTCCTGTTTTTATCAACCCGTGTGCACGGATAAAATGTATTTCAGCATCGATCCTTTAAAAGAGTGGTCGCAAATATTTTATGAGACCTGGCGCTGGTACCGGGATTTTTTTTACGATCCCGCGATGCACGGTAAAAAGTGGGAACAGATTAGGCAACGCTATGAGGGATATCTACCCGATCTGATATCCCGCGATAATCTCAACTGGGTACTTTTACAAATGGTCGGAGAACTCAATGTGTCGCATACGTATATATCAAATGGTGACAGCGGTCCCCTGGAACCACCTGAGCAGACGGAGTTCACCGGTTTACTTGGGGTCGATCTGGAGACGACGGATTCGGGTTTTTACCGGTTTGCCGCCATTTTAGGGCCGAATGAATATTCACGTGATCTAAAAGGGCCGTTGGCCAGAGCGGACATCGATCTGAAGGCGGGACATTACCTTGTTAAAATAAACGAACAAATTATCAAAGGGCCGGAAAATCCTTATAAATACCTGCAGGTTTCAAAAGGTGAAAAGGTGACAATCACTTATAACGACACACCGACATTACAAAATGCACGTTCCGTTACCGTTGAGCCGCTTGTATCGGAACGTGATTTACGTTATGCCGACTGGCTGACGAGCACGATTTCGCAAGTTTTAGAGAATTCTCAAAATAATATCGGATATATGCATCTAAATGCAATGAATGTGGAAAATGTCGGGCATTTTGACAAATTTTGGCGTGCTTTTCGGTATAAAAAAGGCCTGATTATCGATGTAAGAGGCAACCGGGGAGGGTGGACTGAATATTTTATGATTGACAAGCTGGAACGGAAAATGGTCGCTCAAAATTGTATTCGGGATATGGTACCGTTCCGGTATCCCGGCAGTGTCTCAAACGCCCATCTGGTTTTATTGACCAATGAATATAACCATTCGGACGGCGAACTGTTTGTGGAGCATTTTAAGGCGAGAAACCTGGGTACCGTAATCGGAACCCCATCATGGGGCGGACTGGTCGGTATTGTAAACCTGATGTGGACAGTTGATAACGGCAAGGTTTTTCAATCAAACAATTCGTTTTACGGACGTGATGGGGAGTGGTTGGTAGAAAACAGGGGTGCCTTGCCGGATATTTACGTCGACAATGACCCGGCGTCGCAAAAAGACGGACGTGACAAGCAGTTGGAAACGGCGATCAGCCTGTTGCTGCAAAAGATCGCCGAGGACAGCAGTCTGTTTCCTGTCCGGCCGGATTATCCGGTTCGGTGAAAAAACACTTGCATATTTGATAAAATTTTTTTAAGTTTAAAATCTTTTAGAGGGTGTAGCTCAGCCGGTAGAGCAGCGGCCTTTTAAGCCGTCGGTCGTGGGTTCGATTCCCGCCACCCTCA
>JAFGEC010000287.1 GCA_016931775.1 Candidatus Zhuqueibacterota bacterium
ATAGGCGCAAGTGAAATTTTTCAAAGAACAATATTTTTTTTATACCCTGTGATCGGATACGATATTAGTTCTATAATTTATTGTAAAATATAATTTTATACCACTTAATTATTTGCATCATATCCGGGAAATTTAAAAATATGGAATTTTTTGAAACAAAACAAAAATATTTGATTTTTTATATTTTAGAGCATTTTTGTATTGTTTCATATCCGGCATTTTGATACCCAAAATGCAGGATATCGCAATATCCGGCATTTTTTTGAAATGTTTTCTACGCTTAAAACGATCGTATTTTTCCATAAAAATGTTCTCAAATATGATATTCGCACAGTCCAACAAGGACTCGGCTATAAAGATGTCCGAACAGCAATGATATTTACGCATGTTTTAAATAAAGGCGCAATGGGTGTTAAAAGTCCACTCGGTCGTCTCACTTGAATTCCTTTTTTATCCTTCCTTATAATTGTAAATATTATTCAATAAAATATCAAGTTCTTTTTAATAAAACCTAAAGCCGAAATTTTGGACTTTTGATACAGCCCCACGATATTTCGCACCGGGGTAGAAATCCCGTTGCGATCAAATAAGGGTCGCGCCACACGATTTCTATTTGGTTGTTTCTTTCACTCTGGGCACACGGGCGCAGGGGACAAGTCCCATGCCATACAATACTTATTTAGCCGTGTCAGTTTTCCAGGCCACCCCCCGCCGTCCATAACATGGTGACCTGCTACCTTACCAGAATTATTTTCCCTGTCTCAGAAAAGTCCTCCACCTGCAGTCTGCAAAAATAAATCCCGCTGGGCAGTCTGTTTCCGGATTGATCATTGCCATCCCATCGAATCTGGCATAACCCCGATTGCTGATGCTTATTCATGACATAGACACAATGTCCCAGGACATCGTAGATGCTCAGAAGGACCTCAGCATCACTTGATAAATAAATTTGAATCATTGTTGTTGAAGTAAAAGGATTGGGATAATTGGTTTTAAGTTGGGTTTCATCTGGTTTGGCATGACTCACCAAGGGAATATCACTTGTTGTGCCAACCAACTTCACCGTGCCAAATAAACTTGCATTCATATAGCATTCATTGTTTTCTGAGAACCATCTCGCGACAGCATCTCTTTCTCCAGTATCATTATCATTATACTGTATTTCAAAACCAAGCACATCTCCTCTTGTTGGATTTTTTATTTCCAACATTGAAAATGGAATAGCCACTTCCAATACCCAACCCTTTTCGGTTTTATTTTGGACATAACGAATCCCTAACAATTTATCAGGATTATTATGTCCATCTAAGTTGGCTATCGTGATATCTCCCCATTCAAATCGTATCTGCATGTCATTATCATCATATCCTTGGGCTTGTGAACGCTTACTATTATCCCCGTCAAAAAAGAGTTCAAAACTATCGTTTTGTTGTGTTCCCTCTGTGAATGGTACAGATAGAATATTATCATAACCCGTAATCCAAAAATAAATATAATTATTATCCCACATTGTACGATATGTAAAGGAACAATCTAACCAGTCATTCAGCATAATCCGCATATCAAATGGAATAACCGGAGCCCCCTCTCCATGAGTCACATACTTATTATGGCTAATTTCCGGTATCTCTTTCCATATATCATCCATTTGACCGTCAATGATAGGCGTTGATGGCGCAGGCACAACCTGCAAAACAGAATCGGCAACATAATCACTCAAAATAGCTGTACCGAGGAGATTTGCATATCGCCAAGTATCATTATCCCCTGTCGACCATTTCCACCCATGATCTCTTTGACCTGAATCATTGTCATTAATTTCTATTTCAAAACCAAATTCATAATTTGGTTTCGCATCAATTTTTAAATCTTCTATCGGAATCGAAATCTCAAGATTCCATCCATAATCTGTATCCAATTTTTTAAAAATTATGTTTGAAGGATCAAACCAATCCCCTTTACTATTGGTCTCATTCAATATTGGATCAGTTGAAGTAAAATTATAAGCAAACCTCATCAGAACATCATCTTCACCATCATAATCTTTAAAAGTTTTACTATTATTACCATCAAAAAATAAATCCACACTATCATCATTCCAGGGATTCGGGCCATCTGTTCTGATCATATCATCGATGACATGAACGAAAAAGTACATATTTTTGTCATCCCATAATACACGAAAACTTCCCCACAGATCAAACCAATTCTCGGGCTCAGGCATATAACTCAGATGTTTTTCCATAAATGTATTTGTCACGCTGTGCCAAATACCATCTAACTTGCCGTCAATCACAGGCGGCGTTGTTGCCCTGGGCACCCATAATACAGAATCAGCTGTGACAGTCGCATAAGTTGTATGCGTAAAAATGAGCGGTGCGACGAAAATTATGTAAAACAGACATCTTTTCATTTTGAACTCCCCAAATTAAACACTGTATTTTGCGATATTAGATAGCTGAGATTTGTCCACGATTTTAAATAACAACCAGCATGACCGTGAGTTTTTTACTGAAATTTGGGTTTTGTAAGTCGCTTTTTTAATATGATTTTCTACTGTTTAATCTACAGTTGCAGGGTGGGATAGAATCCCACCAAACAACTCATGCAATCGTATTTTTCTCTAAAAATGTTCTCAAATATGATATTCGCGATGTCCAACAACGACCCGGCTATAAAGATGTCCGAACAACAATGATATATCCGCATGTTATGAAAAAAGACGCAATGAGTGTAAAGTCCACTCGATCGTTCCACTTGAATTCCCTTATTATCCTTCTTTATAATTGTAACTATTATTTATTAAAACATCAAGTTCTATTTCAATAAAATATTTAACAACTATTTTTCCATTTTCCCCCAACTGCTGCAGAACACAATTTTCCCGCAGGCGGAAGCGCCTTGCAAAAAAACAACCCGGCCACAATTGGTGACCGGGTTGTCAGGAAAAGAAAATTTCAAACAGAAAAATGTCGCTACTTGAGCAATATCATTTTCCGTGTCATGACTGTTTCATTTGTATTCAGCCGGTAAAAATAAGTGCCGCTGGACAACCGGCCGGCTTCCCAGTTTATTGAATAGTATCCTGCATTCTGCGTTGCCTTTACCAGCGTGGCAACCTCGCGTCCGTTCAGGTCATATACCTTCAAAGTGACATCGGTATCCCGATCCAGGGCGTAGGATATTGCCGTTACCGGATTGAAGGGATTGGGATAGTTTTGTTCCAGCATCAGTTTTTCCGGTTTTGCAACAGAGGTCAAATCGTCCGTGCTCTGATTCAAGTTGAAATCTATTGTATTATTTCCGGAAATTCCAGGCATGTCACTCGGTACATGTGCCGGATCAACCGTCTCATCCGTCAGATTACTGCCCAGCCAGCCGTCTGCACTTTGGGCGGTTTTTTCCTGCAAAATCTGTCCGGAATCTTCGTTCAGCGGCAGGTAGCATACCAGTCCGGGTTCATTTCCAGTGAGTTCCTGCAACATGGCTGTCGTTATCTGCTCGTTTGTGCGGGCGTAATTCCAGATGCGAAGATCATACAATAATCCTGTGTAATTTAATTTCACCTGGCCGTTGGGCTTTTTCGTCGCACCCAGAATCAAATCACCATTGAGGCGCCGTGCGACAGCATGAACCGGTTTTTCCGATTCTAGAACACCATCGATATACAGGCGGGCGTTTTCGCCGTCATAGGTCGCTGCCACATGATGCCACTGTCCGGGCTGCAAAGCCGTCGTAGACGGTCCCAAAATATTTTTAAACTTATAATTGCCGTCTTCCTGGGTGGACAGCGCACCGACCACCTTACCGGTGCTCCCGTAAAATCCCAGCGAATATTCATCATAGAATCCCTTTTCCAGAATCTGCGCCCATGCTTTATTGGAAACATCGGATTTAAGCCATAACTCGATGGTGAAATTTTCCGTTACATTGAGATTCTCGTTGTTGGGAACCGTTGCATAATCGTCAACGCCGTCAAATCCCAGAGCGTAATCATAAACGACATCGACCGGTTGCACAAGATCGATAGCTTCCTGATACTGCTTCTGGAAAAAAAGCTGTTCCGCCAACTTTAAAGTCGTCTCACTGTGATGGCCTGCGCTGGCGGCCTTATACCAGGCGTTGAGAAAATCCAGCGCCAGTTCATTCACCTGCCAAAAAAAGCACTTATTCTTTTTCCACTTGTTTATTTTCACCCATTGATCCATCGTCAGGGCATTGCCAAAGTCAACAGAGGGTGCAAAGGCCGTCGTGTTTTCCCAGTTGTTCAACGTCTCAAGCACCAGCACATACGGCGAACGGCCGTAGGCCAGCTCCCAAATTTCATCGCTGGTCAGGAATTGGTTATTCTGGAACCTTTTGCTGATATACGTCGGTTGCCCATCACCCGTTTGATGATTACCGTATGTGTTTCTGTCGTCAAATCCGACCCAGACATTTCCACCCAAGACAGGCAGATTCAGGTTCTTTTCATTATTGTAGAAATTTTTCAAATAATCCAATCCGATTTCATTTCCACTTGTGGCGGTCCACGGTGTATCCGAATTGTCGGACAGATCGACTCTTGGATACAGGGTATCGACATAATGCATCAGATACCGAATTTTTGCCAGTGATGAATTTGCAGGATTCAAATCCAGCGCGACCAGCAGTTTCTGTGGGATGTGATCATTCAACGTGATGCGCAAATTTTTTGCCAGTTCGTCGATTTCCTCAAAATCTGTGCTGTTGTACAAGACCGGATCAGAGATCAAAAAAAACGGCAATTTTTTCTTTTCCGCTACACCTTCATAGGAAGGATGAGTAAGGATCGAATCGCCAAGCAGGTGCAGCAACTGGATATTTTCATCCAAACTACCCAACCGCAAATCCAGCACGGCAATGGTCTTGAGCTGAAATTCGGGGTGTTCGTCACGTATTTCCTGCTGCAGGTCCAGTATCTGTTTGATCAGTGAATTCTTGTAAGCATTGTAACAGTCATTCCCGCAGGCACTGAACATGAGATCGTCCAGTTTGATTTTTACGGCATCGATATTCATCCGGTCGGCCAGTAATGCGTAATATTTCAACACATTGACATCGCGTCCATTTGCATAAGTGCCGATGATGGGCAACTCTGCAGGTTGAAACAGGTTAAAATTATTGACATGATAACCGCTGTAAACCGGGTAACATCCCTCCGTCAACCGAAAATTCGCGAGAACACATCGCGTGTCGCTCAGTTCAACCACATCCCTTTGCACTTTCAGATTCTCATAGTTTTCGGGATAAAGCCAGTAGGTTCCCAGGGGAATACCATGGAATTTATAAAAACCTGTTTCCCCGTTCACGACGTCATAGAACGTCTCACTGGTGACCTGGTTGACCAGGATCATTTTTGTCTTGTCCGGGACCTCACCATTTATTGAAAAATACCCGGAAACGCAACCGCCGGTACATTTGATGCTCTCCCCTGAACCGGTTGAAGATCCCTCGGCCTGAGCTATTCCTACATTAAAGCCGATACTACCAACCAATAGTGTAAATACAACGAGTACTGCTTTGTTTTTCATACAACTTACCTCCTTTGTTACTGAAATCTCCAAACACAATTACAATATACATTTAAAAAACAAAAATATCATAAAGAATATTCCCCATCTGAAAACAACAGTGCAAAAAACGTCACTATAAAAATTCAGATTAAAAAGTAATTATGTAAAAAGGAAAAATCCAGAAGGCAGGTTTGTAACTGGCCGAAGCGCGACCCAAGCGCAGCTTGGGCCGCAGATTTAAATAAAAATCATTTGCAGGGCTTTTTCACGATATCTCAATCATACTCTGATCCCCCACCATAAACCGGTTCGAACGGGGTCTCCCCTGGGATCTTTTCACCTTGGTTCCCGTTCCCAGCAGGCTGTCCTCGATACGTACGCTCACATCAACAATTTCACAATCATTCAAAATGATACTGAATTCAATCTCGCTGTTTTTTATCACACACTCGTGGCCGATGGATGTAAAGGGACCGATGAAACTGTTCTCGATAATCGTATTGCGTCCGATCACCGCAGGTCCCCTCACAGTACTGTTGACCACCGAGGCACCGCTCTCAAGCACCACGTTGCCGGTTACGGTGGATCGATGGTCGACGGTGCCCAAATTTTGTGCTGCGGTGTGTTCCAGAACCAGCCGGTTTGCCTCCAGGATATCCTGCGGTTTTCCGGTATCCTTCCACCATCCCGTTATCTCGGAATAACCGACCTGAAAGCCGTGATCGAGAAGATATTGATGGGCATCTGAAATTTCCAGCTCGCCGCGGGTGCTCGGTTTGATTGCATGTACCGCTTCAAAAATATGACTGTCGTACAGGTAAATACCGGCGACGGCAAATTCGCTTTTCGGCACGCGGGGTTTCTCTTCAATGGAAATAATCCGGTTTCCCTGAATTTCAGGGACCCCGAAACGTTCCGGATCTTTTACCCGGGCGAGTGTAAGATGACAGTTATCTTTATTTTTATGGAATGTATCTATAAACTTTTCCAAACCGCCTACCACCATATTGTCTCCCAGATAGAAGATAAAGCTTTCATCTCCGATAAAATCCTGTGATATTTTCACGGCATGTGCCAGGCCCAATGGTTCATCCTGAGGAATATAGGTGATAAAAACGCCAAATTTTTCACCCGTTCCAAGAGCGTCTTTTACTTCCCTTCCCTCCTGGTTTGTAATGATCCCCACCTGTGTAATACCGGCCTGTGCGACTTTGCCCAGAGCATAATGCAGAATAGGCTTATTGGCTATAGGTAACAGATGTTTATTTTGCGTATTCGTCAACGGTCGTAATCGGGTTCCTCTTCCGCCGGCGGTGATCAATGCCTTCATTTCTATCTCCGTTATTATAATTACTGATTAATCTTTTTTAAAAGCAACAGAAAAAAAATTGTCAACTCGTATATGATGACGAACAACCAGAACCAAAAATAAAAATCACCCCATATGAACGATGTGTCATAAAGATAATATAAACCCAACGCTGCGACAAACAAGAACGTTAAACTGCATATTTTGGGGGAATAAAAACGACTCAATCGCCGGGCAATGAGATGGGAAGTCAGCAGGATACAAATACCCGTAACCAGCGATAAAAAAACAATAAGCGACATTTATTTTTTTATCGTCCCAGCGCCAGACCGGCCACTCCCCATGCAATACTGACGATCAACAATGTAACGATACCGGCGACGAAAACAAAGGACAATACCTTGTCTTTGGGGCATTTCAACAGTATCGGGGTACCTAAATAAAAAAGATAAAAACCATACGCACCGAACAAAACACCCAAAAAAGACAAAGAAGGGATGATATTTAAAAGACCGCCGACCAGCGCCGGGGTAAAGCTGTATGTGACCAGTTTGAATGCAGCCAAATCATTTTTGGTCGCTTCAAAATTTACAGCCAGTGAGCTGATCACAATACTGGAAACATAGACAGCAGCAACAGCACACACAAAGAACAGGAACATCCAGACGATGCCCCCAAAAAACGAAATTCTCAATCCCGCACCTCTTGGATAAAACCTGCCAAAGATAGCATGGCCGATAAAAAAGGCGATTACAGCGGCGCCAAGTAAATAGGCCAGATAGTTTTTCACAATTTCCATCTGGGTAAAATTTTCATCACGTATTTCTTCCCAGGTCTTGTGCGGAGAAATAATGATATTTTTTACGCGTTCGAACAATTTATCAAACATATTAAAGCCTCCCTAAATTAAAATATAAAGGTATCATCCCCCAACCCACACATTTTCTCTGCCGATTTTTTCGGAAAGTTGCTCTACCAGGTTCACGTCCGGTTTGATACCTACAGTTTTACTACGGGTGATAAAATTCTTGTCCTTATTTTTCACAATATTGATATATACTGGAATATCACCCTTGAAATTTTCCAGAATGACTTTTACTTCTCTGATCAGGTTTTGCGGTGTGTTATCAACATCAAAGGTCAAACACAGGTTTTTCATAAATCTTTCCCGAGCATCTGAAAGGGTGATTACTTCATCGACCATTATTTTTACGGTTTCAGCATCCTTGGGTTTCACTTTTCCTATTACCATAACGATGGAATCGACAAATATATGTTCCCGGTATTTTTCAAAAAGATCGGAAAAAGTGATGGCTTCGACACTGCCTGTAAAATCTTCCGCCCGAAAAAATGCCATCGGACGTTTTTGCCGATCGACCAGATTTTTCATCTCTGAAATAACACCGCAAATTCGAACGAGGGTGCCTTCCGTTTTTTTATTGGCCTCCTGAATCGTGCATGTAGAAAATGCATTCACTTCATCTCTATATTTATTCAAAGGATGGCCGGACAGATATAAACCGAGAACCGTTTTTTCACGTTTTAAAAGTTCACCTTCGGTCCATTCAGGTATTTCATCAAATGGCGGCGGTGCAAATGTTTCGTCTTCTTCGGCCACATCGAACATGGAAATTTGACCGTGAGCGGAAAAAGCATTTTGCCGACCGGCAAACTCAACGGCGGTTTCCACAGCTGCAAACTTTTGCGCCCGTGTTCCCGTCAGGTTGTCCAAAGCGCCTGACTCCACCAGGCTTTCCAGCACTTTTTTATTCATTGCCGATGAACTTACTTTAATGCATAAATCATAAATGGTTTTGAATCGGTGCCCTGCATTTCTCGCCTGAACGACGGCGTCGACAGCCCCTTCGCCGACATTTTTAATCGCTCCAAGCCCAAAACGAATTTTCCCATCCTTGACGACAAAATCCCAATAACTCTCATTTATATCAGGCGGTAATATTTCCAGTCCCATACGGCGGCATTCCGTCAGCAATATATTTACACGCGTTGTGCTATGCATTTCACTGCTGATTGCAGCCGCCATAAATTCTGCTGGAAAATACGCCTTTAAATAGGCAGTTTGATAGGCGATCAAAGAATAACACGCCGCATGTGATTTATTAAAACCGTATTTGGCAAATTTAGCCATGTCGTCGAATATTTTTTCGCCAGTTTCCTTCGTCACACCGTTTTCAGACGCTCGTTGTACAAAAACACCGCGCTGCTGGGCCATGATCTCTTTTTTCTTTTTACTCATAGCACGCCGCAATAAATCCGCTTCACCCATACTGTAACCGGCCACGGCAACGGCCATTTGCATGACCTGTTCCTGATACACGGCGATACCGTACGTATCTTTGAGAACCGGCTCCAATAACGGATGATCGTATTCAATTTTTTGCCGTCCTTTTTTCCGGTCAATAAAGTCATCGATCCAGTCCATAGGACCGGGACGGTACAACGCATTCATGGCAAGGAGATCTTCAAGGCATTCCGGCTGCAGCTTTACCATATATTCCTGCATGCCCGAACTTTCAAATTGAAAAATTCCAATGGTGTGACCGTTTCCAAAAAGTTCATAAACTTTTGGATCGTTCAACGGCAGAGTTTCGAGATCTATATTATGGCCCAGTATCCGGACGGCATCTATCGCTTTTTGTATGACCGTGAGCGTTCTTAATCCCAAAAAGTCCATTTTTAGCAGGCCCACCTCTTCAAGGACCGACATATCATACTGGGTGGTAAGGTCATCATCTTTTGTTTTATACAACGGTACGTAATTTGTTAACTCTTCCGGTGTAATGACAACACCGGCAGCATGAGTAGAGGCATGTCGGGCCAGACCTTCCAGAACCAACGAGTATTGTATGAGTTTTTGATGCGTTTCGTCCTGATTTACCAGATCGCGCAATTCGGTAACTGTTTCTAACGCTTCCTTTAATTTAATATTAAGCTGAGTCGGGATAAGCTTGGCAATACGATCCACTTCACCGTAGCTCATGTTCAAAACCCGCCCTACATCCCGGATGACCGCCCTGGCAGCCATGGTCCCGAACGTTATAATTTGACAAACATTATTATAACCGTACTTATTCTTGACGTATTCGATAACCTCCGGTCTGCGTTCGTAGCAAAAATCAATATCAATATCGGGCATGGTAACACGTTCAGGATTCAAAAACCGTTCAAACAGCAAACCATATTTGAGCGGATCAAGATTTGTGATGCGCAAACTGTATGCCACCAGGCTTCCCGCAGCAGAACCTCTGCCCGGTCCGACGGGAATTCCTTTTTCTCTTGCGTACTTTATAAAATCATACGTAATAAGAAAATATCCCGCATACCCCATCTGTTTGATAACACTCAATTCATAATCCAAACGTTTTCGAATTTCCGGTGTGAGGTTTTCATAACGCGATTTAAGTCCGACATAAGCCAACTTGCGCAGGTAATCATCCAGTGTCTTGATCTCATCGGATTCCGGAATTTTAAACTGGGGCAGATGATAGGTTTTAAAATCCATCATTAAATTGCATTTTTCCGCCACTTCCATGGTATTCTCCAAAACCTCCGGTGTGGCATGAAAAAGTTGCATCATTTCATCCGTATTTTTAAAATACAGTTCATGGCTGGTGTAACGCATTCGGCTTGGATCACCATAATCTTTGCCGGTTTGCAAACAGAGCAGGACATCATGAGCCGCCCAATGCTCTTTCTGGAGATAGTGAATATCGTTTGTGGCCACAACTTTCACTCCGGTCTCGGCAGCAAGTTGAAACACGCCCGCACGGACTTTATCCTCATCAACGATGTTGTGATCCTGCACTTCGAGGTAAAAATTTTCCCCGAAAATGTCCCGGTATTTCTGCACAACCTCCCGCGCGTGTTCCAAATCACGGTATAAAATGTTGCCGGCCACTTCTCCTTTCAAGCAGGCAGACAGAGCAACGAGGCCCTTGTTATAAGTTCGCAGCAACTCTATATCGACACGGGGCTTATAATAAAAACCCTCTGTATACCCCAGAGACACCAATTTCATTAAATTTTTATAGCCGATTTCGTTTTTACATAACAGCACCAGATGAAAGGATGTGCCCTTGATACCCGGAATGGATTTTTTTTCATGACAGCTGCGGGGTGCGACGTATACCTCAGATCCCACAATGGGTTTGACACCCGATTTCAAACATTTCTGATAAAACTCAATGGCACCAAATAAATTGCCATGATCCGTTAATGCAAGAGCCGGCATTTCCAATTCAGCGGCCATGGCGACAAGATCATCGATACGACACGCACCATCCAATAAACTGAAATGAGAATGGTTATGAAGATGAACAAAATTTACCACTCGAACCCCATGCTGTTAAAAAATGGGTACATAACGATTTCATCTAAATATTTTGATAATAACGCTGAGCGACACCGACATATTCACTGTTATTAAAATTATTGAGAAAATTCTGAAATTCAGCGCGTGCTCGGTCTTTTTGACCCAATCGAACGTAGGATTGAGCGATCATGAGTTGGGCATCGTCGTGCTTGTCATTTTGAGCATAACCGAACACTTTTTGAAACTCAATAATCGCCTTGTCGTACTGTTTGAGTCCGTAATAACTTTCTCCGCACCAATACTGACAGTTATCGGCCATGGGGTGATCGGGATAATTTTCCAGCAATTGCTGAAAAGCATCCACTGCGCCGGCATAATCATAACTCTCAAATTTGCTGCGCGCGGTTTGATATTTCGCCAGAAAACCTGACGACACCCCCGAACGGGCAGGAGCACCGGCCATTCGGGTCGTCCGGCTGGTGGTTGTACTGCTTTCCAATTCACGGATACGTGCGCTTCGCGTTTGTATAATTCGGCGAAGACTGTCAGCAACGTGGCTTTTATTGTTCAGCAGAGCTTCCAACCGGTCAACATCGTTCTTTATTTGAGAATACGTATCCCGATTGATGCCGGTGCCGCTGTTTTCAGGTTCAATTGTCGATAGCGGCGTAGAATCCAAATTCTGATCCGGCATCGATTCCGTATTATCCGGTACCAGTAAAGCCAGTACGTCATCATCCCTCCCGCTATCCGACATTTCATCAAACTCGCCGAAAACAGCCAGACTGGTGTCTTGATTTGAGCTCAAGTCCGTCCTTTGAGATCCACCATCCGTGTCTTCGGCAAGATCGAGTAGATCCATTAATTCGGAACGAAATTGTTCGTCCTCCAGAGAAAGATCTTCTCCGGGATCAACAGTGCTCTGTTGCTGAGCACATAACAGCATCAAACCAACGGTAATGACAAGCAGCGCCGCTGATACTGCCCAAACAGATTTGTGATTTTCCATTTTGTCCTCATACAATTTTTAAATGTCTAATTGTTAGCCGAATAATAATGCCTTGCAAAGTTGTCTTGATTGTATCAGGTAATTTTTAGTGCACTATTCTTTTCGCTTCGTTCATCAGGTCTTTCGCACTTTGCAAATGAGCATCGGTCACCTGCTCACCGCCAAACAGTCGTGCAACCTGTTCAATACGTTCATTGTACGTTAATTTTCGAATGACGGTTGTGGTTTTCAGGTTGTCGATTCTCTTTTCGACCAAAAAGTGAACATCCGCCGCACTGGCTATTTGAGGCAGGTGTGTAATACAGATCACCTGACGCGCCGATGCGAGTCGTTTCAAACTTGATCCAACTGCCTGAGCAATTCGTCCTGATATGCCGATATCCACTTCGTCGAAAACCAGAACCGGCACCCTATCAACCTCGGCCAATAGTGTTTTTAACGCAAGCATGATCCGGGACACCTCGCCACCCGAGGCAACGTGTGCCAGGGGCTTGAGGTCGTCACCAGGGTTTGCGGTAATAAAAAATTCGACAACGTCCGAACCTTTAGCACCAACCTGTATCCGCTCACCGTTATGGTCAAAGTATGGATTTTTATCACCGATTTTGTATCGTATTGATACATCGAATCGGGCGTGCTCCATTCCGAGAAACGCCAATGCTGCAACAGTTTGTGCACTCATTTCTTTCGCCGCCGCCCGCCTTTTCCCGGATACAGATAAACATATATTTTTTAAAACTTTACGTTTTTCTTCGATCTGTTGATGCAAAGCAACTATGGCCTCATCCAGATTATCCAGTTGGTCGATTTTATGGCTGAGCTGTTCCTTGTATGTTAACACTGCATCAATCGTGCCACCGAATTTCTTCTTCAAGCCTGCAATCTGGCTTTTGCGTATCCTCACATTTTCCAGCTGTTCGGCATCAAAAGTGATATTGTCGCAATAGTTGCGCAAAAACCGGGAGATTTCATCCACATATATAGCGGCATTACGACACTGTTCCAGAACATCATTAAAGCGTGAATCTATCTCTGCCAGTGTCTCTAGTGATTTTTGCGCGTCGTTCAAAAGTTCGGAAGCAGAGCCGTCGTTTTCGTACAATTGCTGATTTAAATGGCTCGTTTTTTCAAACAAAACTTCTGAATTGCCTAAAACACGTTCTTCTTGAGAAAGCACCTCGTCTTCTTCAGGCTGCGGATCAACGGTGCTAATTTCCTTCAATTGAAATTCAGCCAAAGTACGCTCCTGATCCGCCTGTTGTTTCCGGGCTACAAATTCTTCTGCCTGTTTTATTAACTGCACAATAACGGAAAACTCGCGTTGCAGCTGTGCAATATCGGCATGAATCCGTGTGTAGTCATCCAGATAATCAATATGACGAACCGGATTCAGCAACAACTGATGCTGATGCTGTCCGTGCAAATCGACCAGCATATCACCAAGCTCTACCAGCTGCTGTACTCTGACCGGCGTATCGTTAATAAAACACCTGCTTTTAGACGTTACGGTAATTTCACGCCGTATAACGATTTCATTCTCAGTATCAAGATCGTTTCGATCGAGATACTCCGAAATTTCCTTGTGAAATGGTCCCTGGAATTCCGCTTCGATCACCGCCTTCTCCGCTCCACCGCGCACAACATCCTTGTTGAGCCGATCACCTAAAATCGCGCCCAGGGCACCCAGTAAAATCGATTTCCCGGCTCCCGTCTCGCCGGTGATGATATTCAAACCTTGATCAAATTCAACACGAATCTGTTCTATGAGTATAAAATTTTTAGCGTACAGACTTTTGAGCATGTAAACCGATCGTGAAATATTATATAAATTAACAGATTCTCGAACATTTGCAATAATTTTTTAACGAAAAAATCGAAAAATACCGTGATGTCATGGGCGAATAACGGCAACTTTCCCGGCCTTTGAACCCTTTTCATCCGTAACAAGATAAAGGTAAATACCGCTGGCGACCGTTTTGCCCCGGTCGTTGGTACCATCCCAAATTGCCCGTGAACCCAATATTTCAGATTCCGGGATATGCCTGACCAAATGTCCTGATTCTGTATAGATGCGGATATTCACCCGAGACGTCAGGTTTTCGATATAAAAATACCTCGATTCCGAGTCCAGAATAAACGGATTCGGATATCCCGTAACCGCGCTGAGCGATGCGGCCGGTTGTGTATAGGGTGTTTCATACAGGGACAATCCATTGGTGGTTCCAATAAACAGTTCACCCGTCTTGTCGTTTATAGTAAAACAGATGACATTATCTGCCACAATAGGACTATTTGAGGTGGAAAAATGCGTCCATGTGTAACCATCCGCATCAAGTAGGGACATACCACCGCTGGTTCCAATCCATTTGTTATTGCGCGAATCCACCATAATGCTATTGATATTGTCATTGATCACACTATACCGGATACCGACGTTGCCATCAAACCAATAGTTCAATCCGTTCGGTGTTCCGATCCACATCACGCCGTCCATATCTTCGGCAAGCGTTTTTACGGTTTGGCTTTCAAGTCCGTCTGTCGTCGTCAAACCCTGGCTCAGGTCATCGTCATTTTTATAAAAAGGTGTTCCGTTATCATCCAGCACACATATTCCTTTGTCGTCGGAACCCAGCCACATCCGGCCCCAGTTATCCTGCTCTATATCGGTGAGCAGTATGGATCCAATCCCCTCCAGGGTGGAAAAATATTGCCAGATTCCTTGATCATAGTCAACAACAGCAAGACACCGTTTATTGCCGGCATAGCTGTTCAGTATCCACATATATCCGTTTTTATCGCAGAACAAATTCCTTACAACCACACAGCTTGATTCATTTGAAATACTGGAAAGAGTACCGTCTTCAGAATGAAAGTGCGTCATTTGAAT
>JAFGEC010000288.1 GCA_016931775.1 Candidatus Zhuqueibacterota bacterium
AAAGTCGTAAAATACTACTATTAAAGGACAAGGATAGCTAAAAATTTAAAAGCTATCTATGTAACAATAATGATCATTCCTGCAATCAGTTCGATCAACTATTGCCGGTTAGTTGCTTTTCTTAACACAAATTTGCTCATGCCATTACTCACATATACATGATTCCACCACCAGCCGGAAAGATGGCGGATGATAACATTCCGGCGAATTTTCCAGGTTTTAAAATGTTTCAAAATACCGAGGTATGAATTCATACTGCTTTGAAAATACTTTATTTCTTCTGCGTTGGGTTTTTGTTTACGTACAATTTTATTTTGTTTTTGTACGGCGTCGTAAAAATTACCTTTGGTGCGGGCGGCGATATAGATTCGATGGGGTTTAATGACTGCGCCCAGGTATTTTACGCCTTTCGTGTAATGCTGCAGATAAACCTTGTCGGGATGAAGTGTCAGGTCAAGTTCATTTGACAGATATTTTTTAATCCGCGTAATACGAGATTTTAAAAACTCTTTATCGTTGTGAACCAATACACAATCATCCACATACCTGCCGTAATACCGGAGGCCCAGATCACGTTTGACGAAATGATCGAATTCGTTTAAATAGATATTACCGAACAATTGCGACGTGAGATTGCCGATCGGCAGACCGCAACCGGATTTTGCGTGAAACAGGCTTTTTGTTCTCGGAAGTCCGATCCAGTCGGATTTTTTTCCCTTGAAAATGCAGTTTTTTGTCGGATCGTTAAAAATTGTTTTTTGTATTAGAAAGAAAACCAGAGGCAAATCGAAATCGATTTTGTGAATATACTTGATCAAAACCGTTTTTACCATATCATAGAGCAAATTCCGGTTCATGCTCATAAAATAACCTTTGATATCGAGTTTTAAAATATAGCAGTCATTGAGGTAATTGTTTGAGCAGGAACGGATAAAATGATCCACTCGATGGATTCCATAATGGGTACCTTTACCCTTGCGGCAACTGTAACTGTCGTTGATAAATATTTTTTCAAAAATAGGTGAGATATAATTGTAAATAAAGTGATGGACAACCCGGTCGCGAAAATTCGCAGCGAATATTTCTCTTTTCACCGGTTTGTTGCATATGAAGCATATACTCCGTTTGGGTTCATATTTTCTTTCATAAATTTCATCGCACAGCGTAAAAAGTCTGCTTTCAAAATTTTTTTCAAAAGCCAGTGCATTAATGGTGTTACGTTTGTTTTTTCGAGCGTCAAAATAGGCATGGAAAAGATCTATTAAAATCTTGTCTTTATCCTGCTGCTCAAAAAGGGATAGCTGCATAAAATAGATCATGGCGGCCGTTTACAGCCGCCATGCCTTTTCTGTTCGTCACAAAGCCCGGACAACGCGCACGGAAAAACCGTTTCGTTTATTGTTGTTGTTGCGGTTTACGTCTGAATTATTGTAATTCAGGTTCCGGTTCCATGCGTTATTATCATTGTTTGATGAGGCCGACCAAAAGTTGGCGTTGTTACCGATATTGTTGAATGTTCCATTGTTGTTACGGTACCCGCCAGGCAGAGCGGACATCAAAGCAGCCGCTGAATTGATTATATCCCCGTTTTCAGAGGATATAAAGCTGATACCTCGTACAACGTACAAGGGGGCTGCCGGATTTATGTATGCTCGCTTGCTTATGCCGTGGCGATAAGCAATTCCGGCCGAACGAGAAAAAATCAGTAAAAAGTTGAAAGTAACAAGTTCATAAAGTTTTGATCAATCCTGACAGGATTTTTGATATTTCTTCTGATAGTCCGATGAGTTTTGTTGATTCTTCTTTATGTATTTTGTGTAGTTCTGTCGCTAAAATTAACATTGAACGCACCTCACCGCAGGAGCCTTTGGCAATGTACAAAAAGTGTTTGAATTCATTGTTGCTTCTGCGTTCAAACCCTTCAGCAATGTTGTTCATAATCGAAACAGAAGCGCGTTGTATCTGATCCCGAAAGCCAAAATCCCTGCTTTCCTGAAAAAGCATATAAATATTCACAGTTAAACGTTTTGCTTTTTGCCAGGCAATTATATCCTCAAATCTTTGTATTTTCATACTTTTAACTTTATACTTTCAACTTTTAACTGATTTCTGCCATCCCGTCAACTGACGCGAAACACTTTCCACTTTTTTATTGACCTGAACGAATTTTTTCAAACTGATCTGTTTTAAATCATTCATTAGCCGCACAAACAAACGGACGACCTCTATTTTTTCCCGTGCGAGTTGTAACGTTTCCCGTTTATCCGTTTTGGTATTAGCGCGGTAAATGAGGGTAATCAGTTCCAGCGTCTCTTTTTTCAGGCTTTCGCCGACCGTGTACTTGTATTCCCGGGAGAAATCTTTTGTGAATTTAAATATTTCCAACAAAAGATCATAACTGGCCTTGTACACCGGCAATTCGTCGTATTTCGCCATGATAAGAAGGTACTTTTTAACTCATATTTTCTTAAAAATTTTCGTCGGGGCTTCGCCCCGAACCCATATCTTTCCAAGATTTCTTTTCATATCTACAATTTCCACTTACACTATATCTTACAGCAAATAGTCAAATAGCCAAATAGTCAATCCCGGACAACGCGCACGGAAAAACCGCCCCGCCTACTGTAGCCGAAGCGGTAAACGGCTGAATTACTGCAACTCAGGCTCCGGTACCACGCGCGATCATCACTGCCTGATGAGGCCGACCAAAAGTAGGCGGCGAAACCGATACCGTAGAACGTACCACCGCCGAAACGGTACCCGCCAGGCAGAGCGGAAAAACCGCTTTCGTTCGTCGCACCGGTATTGGGACTTGCCCAATGTCCGGTGCCGGTTTCCTTCAACTTACCGCCCTCATCCGTACCGCGCCATCCGGTAGCATCCGCTTCCGATTGACTCATGCCCAGGTACATCTCCAGCTGCTTCCATTCCGCATCCGTAGGCACGTGCCAGCCTGCCGGCGCCAGGCCGCGGCTGTCGTTCACCGCGTACCAGTTGTACAGCCGGCCGTAAGTCGACACGTAACTTTCATTATTATCGTAATTGCAGGTCGCGCCGGTCGATAAATTCGCCCATTCGCTGCTGCCGGTGACATTGGGAATCGGATCGCCGTTACGGTAATGCGTTACTTTCAGATTTTCCGCCACCCACCACTGATCGCCGATTTTGACGGTTTTGTAGACGTTGCCGTCGATATCGGTGACTGTGCCGGTTTGATAACTAGAAATTGTAAAATTCCACACACTCGACCAGTCACTCCAGTTGCCGTTATTGTCTTTGGCCCGAACCCGCCAATAGTATGTGCCATCTGACAATGAACTGGACGTATAACTCGATGACGTTAAATTGCTCTGATCAATCGCCGGACTGGAAAAATCGCTCGAATTATCAACCACAAGCTGATAGGACGCTGCTCCGCTGACTGAACTCCACTTAAATGCCGGCGTTTGATCGCTAATCGTTGAACCGTTTGTCGGACTTGAAAGTGTCGTTGTAAAAGTTGTCCATTTTATTGTTACAGCCGAGGCTTTACCGGCCGTAATGGTGATGCCGTCTTTAAATCCACGTTTGATAATCGACGCGTCACTGTTTTTACCGTATAACAGCACGGCATACCCGCTGCCCGGTTTTAAATTTTTAATTTCACCCCGAAACAAATTTCCACTTTTTGCCAGATGACCGTCGTACACGCTCTCTCCACCCATGCTAACGACACACTGTACGCTGCTCAGAGACTGCTGTGGTTTTGCCAAACCGGCCCGCTCCTGTTCCCTATCAAGCCGAATCAATAATGTTCCATCCTCTACCGGTGGTTCAAAAATATCGCATGATAGAATTAATAATATTATCAGAAAACACAATCCCGAGTATTTTTTTATCATTCTTTGCTCCAAAGAAAAACTTGTATGAAAAAACATTATATCGGCCCGAAATTTTTTCAGTATTCCAACAGCCGGTCCAATTTCACCATAAAAAAATATATTACGGGCAACTCTCATTCTTCTGTACCGTCAATCGGATACTTCGATTACCAGCGATCCTGTCGTCGAATCGCCGGCACCGGACGAATCTCCACCCAGTAAAACAGCCGCCACAATACCGCCGCCCACAACTGCCGTACCCAGCCCGTACCAGAGCCATTTGTTTTTTTTCTTTTTGACTTTTGGCTTAGCCGATATCTGTTCGGGCACCAGTTGAGCATGAAGCGATTCGACGTCACCGGATTCCAATACCGCCTCACCCATCCAGTCCTCATACATCTCACCAGTCAATCGGATTTTCCGGGTTCCCGGCATTAAATCCGTCAATGTAGCTGGTGTGGCACTGTAACGTTCGCCATCCACATAAATATCCGCTCCGGCGGGATCGGAGGTGATCTGCAGGGTTGCGGGTTGAAGCAATGTGACGTTTAATGTTTTTGTTCCGCCTTCGGGAAAAATTTCTGTTTTCGACCATGTGATATAACCCGGTAACCGCACGCTCACATCATATGATCCGGACTCTATTTTTTTTCTTTGCAGCGGCGTTTTTCCCAGCAGGTTGTTGCTTAAATAAACCTCCGCTCCGGACGGTGACGAAGTCATTGTTAAATAAGACCATTTTTTTAATTTAGCTTGAACGCGGGTGATTTCATCTCCCTTAATGGAAATTCGGTCCCTGTATTCCACATAGTCATCCTTAACGATACGAATCATGTGTTCTCCGGCATCCAGATCGGAGACGGTGATGGGAGTGAGCCCGCGACGTACGTTATCCACAAACAGCTCCGCATCCAAAGGCTGTGATATAACAGTGACAGCGCCTTTGGCACGAGACAGCTCCAATTCAACGCGTTTAAACTCATTGGATTCCAAAAACACGGTTTCCGATCCTGTGTACTGGTCGGTTTGCATACGAATAATATGCATACCGGCTTGAACACCTTCCACCATTAAAGGGGTTACACCATCAATTTTTTTGTTATCAATGTAAACAGTTGCCCCGGCGGGTTCTGATTTTAAATAAAAATTGCCCTTTCCTTCAACGGCCATGTGCGACGGCTCACCGGCCGACATCTGTCCGGGAGCCAGTCCCGCCAGTTTCAGGGCAATGTTTCGGATGGAAGTGGTCAACACTTTTTCAATGGGACATTCACAATCCTCGGTTTTGGAAAGCATGATGCGCCCGGTTTCGATATCAATCATACGAGCCGAAACCGTATAGATACGTCCCACCTTGCCCACACTGCCGGCGATTATTCTCTCCACGCCCAGCATTTGTCCTACCTCCACCACGCATTCGGTGCTGGTACAGGCGCCGGTCTGCTGAAATCCCTGTTCTTTCAGAATTTCATCCATCCTGTTTCTTTCCATGACGTCAAACCGGCCGGTATTTAAAAGCTCGGAACGCAGCCGGTCTGACAGGGCAATAATGGCCGCCTGGTCGATACCACTGGCTTTAAGATCCATGACGGCGACGAGGGTACGACCGCTGATTTGAGAATAAAGAGAAGAGGTCATTACAAAAAGAACCAATACAACTACTGGAAGTCGTTTCATATAATATCCCCAGATTATTCAAAATATGAAAAGAGAAAAATTTATCAAACAATAATAAATAAGCATTTTAGAAATAAAAATCAACAAATATTCACAGCTAATGAGGAATTATTACGTTAGAATAGGCTGATTCTAGAAATCAGATTAGACCTATCCTCAACTCTCCGTCCCTTTCCTCAAAATAATAAAAACCTAATCAAAATCAATTCGATTGCGCGGAATGCCCAATGACCTCTCGACGAATTTTGTGACCTCATAAATCACAGGTACATTCCGATAATTTTGTAGAATTGCTATTTACGCAGCCATTGTATAAATACTCTTCCCTGCCCCAAAATAAGCATCATAAATATGCTGAAATACTGCGACTGTCTTCTGATCGAAAAGTTCAGGGGTGTATACCTGGGGCAATCCTTCGTCCAGCAGCTTTTCAATGGTCACGCGAACCTCGGCGCGTGACTGTTGGCGTTTTCGCCAGTCGAGTACGAGTTTTTCCTTCTTTAGTGTATCAAGCAAACTCCTGGACACAGCTTTTACCTTGGCCCGGTCTTTGTCCGTCATATCAATAGACGGCTTTGTCAGGAGGTCAAAAAGGGCCAGCTCTTCTTCGTTCAACTGCTCACCTACAGTCCGCTGCTCTTCCTCGTCCAGGCTCCGGGCAAAGTTTACCAGTTGCCGGAAAAATTCTTCGGCATTCAGACTGCCTGCATTGTAAGCGTCGATCATGGCCTGGAACTTTTCAAGATAATCCATGCGCGTGCGGTTCAACCGCACCATTTTTAAAAGTTTTGTGGCCACACTCCCTTTTAACTTTTCATTGATCGTTCTCTTGCGGCCGGTTTTGAACTTTTCGGCCAGTTTCTCAAAGTCAACCGCGCTGAGGTCCAACAGGTGATTTTCACCATAAGGCGATTTGGTTTCGCGAATGACATAGCCTTCTGTGGCGATGGATCGATCCAACAAATTTTCCACCTGCTGCATAACCTGGGAAATATCCGCCGGCGGCGTCAAACTGCGTATTTTATCGGCAATAGTTTTTATGGGTCTGGTCTGGATGGCAAACTTTATCATCTCCGGATCGGGCAATACGGCTTTATAAAAACGCCAGACCGTATTGGCAAGATCGAGATAACGGCGTTTTATTTCTTCTGACACCATCAGCGCCTCAACGGCGTCATCAATGAGTCCAACGAGGTCAAATCCATCGGCGGATCGGATCGCCTCCAGATTTATACCACAGTCGCGACACAGAGTAACTGTTTCGTCGAGCGCATGGATTAATGCTGCCACCAGCGCAGACTTTTCTTCAACCGGTTTTTGTTCACCACTGTCACCCGCACCGTATATCGCCAGCGCTTTTTCCAGATTTCGGAATACCCCGGCATAATCCACAATCAAACCGCTTACTTTGCCGGGAAAAACCCGGTTGGCCCTGGCAATCGTCTGCATCAGCGTGTGGTTGCGCATGGGCTTGTCAAGATAGAGCGTCGAACAGCTGGGCACATCAAAGCCGGTCATCCACATGGCGCAGACAAAGACGAGACGGAACGGATCGTCAGGATTTTTGAATTTGGTCTCCAGGTCTTCCTCGATCATCCGTTTCCGGTGCGGACGGATATCCAATCCTTTTTCAACCATGTCGGCAATTTCGTTCTGGGCCTGAGAAACGACTACGGCCATGTCGGTATCCTGCATTTCTAAAATAGAACTTTGCAATTCCAGGCGGTTTTCTCCACTCGCTTTAGCGCATTCTTGTCTCAAACACCGGATTTGCTCTGCCCAGTATTTTTTCACCTTGTCGTACATGCGGACAGCCGTTGCCTTGTCGATGCAGATCATCATGGCTTTGCCCTGGAAACCACGGCCGGTGAAATGCGCGACCAGGTCTTTGGCGAT
>JAFGEC010000289.1 GCA_016931775.1 Candidatus Zhuqueibacterota bacterium
CCTTTTGCCAAATTTATGTGATTTTAATATTTGTAAGGATGTCGAGAGCCGGTGCGTCGCACCTTCCACCCATAACTGAGATATTACTTTTTTACAAAGTGGCGGTCAATTGTGTATGCCGGCCGGTATAAATCCTGTTTGAGAGCCTTAACGAATAGACCAGGCCTGTTTGAAAATAAATAGAATAAATCTGCAAAAATTTGCGTTAAATAAGTGTAGAAATAAAAGTTTTTGAGAACCTTGAAGAGTTTTAAACGTCTAAAACCAAAAAGTAATTAACTTTTTCCGGATCGAATTGTATTTATAATAGACATTCATTTAAAAACACAACAGTAGAACGAGAGAGAATAAAACAAGATCGAAAAAAAAGTTTGAAAAAATAGACAATTTTAACGTATCCCATACTTGGGAGTTGGCAGTTAAAATGCTCCCGGGTATGTTACCGCAACGAGCCGGTATAATCCATTATACCGGCTCTTTTTTTGGAAACCGCTGGGTTTTTGATCACAAGAAAATTCATGCAGAAAAAAGTCAAGAAATACAAAAATTCATCTGTAATTATTTAGAACTTTATCAATAGTGATCCGTCTAAAATTAGAAAAGTAATCGCTAAAGTACTCAATAAACAATTATGGAGGAAAAAATGAAAAACTGGACGATTTTTGTGGTTGTATTAGTTATGGCAGGCCTAGGAAATCTGTGTAGCGTCGAAAAAGTCGCTGCCGTTGATTTTAGCGGTGAGTGGACTTTTAATGAATCGGAGAGTGAAGCCGGTGAAGGCGGTCGTGGACCGCGTGCTTCGGCGGCTTTGAATGTTACGCAAACAAAGGAAAAAATCAACATTAAGCGCACGAGCGTAAATCGGGATGGAGAGGAGATGGTCCGTGAAGAGGAAATAACCCTTGACGGCAAGGAAAACGAGGTGCCGGGATGGAGAGATAACGTGCGAATTGTGACCGCCAAATGGAGCGATGACGGGAAAAGCTTGACCTTTACTTCGGAGTCGACCTTCTCGCGTGAAGGCGAGGAATTCACAATGACGTCAACTGAAGTCTGGAGTCTGGATGGGGATAACCTCGTTATTGATTCCAAACGATCCTCACCGCGAGGGGATAGGGAGAGTAAACTGGTTTATAATAAAAAGAAATAGAATCGGCTTGAATGACTGATTTTTACGGCTGCTGCGGTGTACCTGCGGCAGTAAAATCTCAGTTACGGGTGGGACAGAACAGGTGCGACGCACCTTCCTTTGCTAAGTATATGTAATTTAATTATTTATAAAGATGTCGTGGCCGGTGCGTCACATCTTCCACCCATAACCGAGGTATTACCTGCTGCAGCCTTTTTTATTTTGAATTTTACAATTTCTTGTGTACCTTTTATTTATATTATGTGATTTTCGCCATTTTACAAAATCGGGAGGATCGTAAAATGTTAAATCACCTTTTTGTACGTTCTGTTATTCTAATTATATGTATTGTTTGTCAGCTATCTTCGGCTCAATACGTTTCCGGCATCCATACGACTTTCTCCGTGCGCCGCAATTTATCACAGCAGAATTTTGCGCCGCTTGGTGTTCCGCTTAACCAGCTTGATGTTTTTCATCGCAAGGAAAATAACTGTCTGCGCGCCGGTCGAATCATCGGGGTTGTAACCGGTGGTACACTGGGTGCCCTGGGCATGTATTGGAATGCCACCGGGCAGACGAATACCGATCCACCGGTATGGAAAAATGTCGCATGGGGCGTACCCGTATGTGCTGTTGGCGCATTTATGGGTTATCATGCCGGCGGCTGGACGACCCGGCGATTACTGGCTGCAAAGCCAAAACCGGGTATGGCGATTTTAAAGGGGGCCGGATACGGTGCAATTCAGGGCGCCGTAACACTAAGTACCGGTTTCATTGTCGCTTTTGTTCTGGGTCATTATATGGAGACAATAAAATTTAATGAAGATGGAATTACTGTTATAAAATTAATCGGGATGGCCACGCTTGGCGGTAGTCTTTACGGCGGACTCATCGGAGCAGCCGGAGGAGCGGTTTATGGCCCGGGTATTTCGTTCTATATGAAATTTTGAGCTGCCGGCTAAGCTTTTTGATACACATTCTTCACCGTGCAGAATGTCCGGCAGAGCGAAATGGTTTTTTGTTTTCTCAAACAATAAAAGACTTGAAAAATTGAAGCGAATCATTATATTATATACAGTTGAAATACACAGAATAAAAGATGAAACTTAAATTAGGATTTTTTGCAATTACCCTGGGGATCGGCATCAGCCTGGCCGATCCGCCTGTAACTTTTGACCTGAGAGATGTGAATGGATCAAACTATGTTACCTCCGTCAAATCTCAGCAAGGCGGTACGTGTTGGACTCATGGGGCAATGGCAGCTATTGAGGGGAATTTAATGATGACCGGTTTGTGGATCGAAAGCGGCGAAACCGGTGAACCGAATCTGGCTGAATATCATCTGGATTGGTGGAACGGATTTAATCAGTATAACAACGACGATGTGGAGCCGCCAACCGGAACCGGATTGACCGTACACCAGGGAGGGGATTACCGGGTGACGGCTGCCTGCCTCGGAAGGGGTGAGGGAGCTGTCCGGGACGTCGATGGACAGAGTTACACCAATCCTCCCTTGCGCAGCGATCCGTCTTTTCATTATTATTATACGCGAGATATAGAATGGTATAATGCCGGTCCGGATCTGTCGCGCATAAATACCATAAAAAATAAAATAATGACTTTCGGCGTTCTGGGCACCTGTATGTGTTATAATACTTCCTTTCTTCAAAATAACATACATTATCAACCACCGACAAATACTTTGGAGCCCAATCATGCCATCGCCATCATCGGCTGGGATGATCAAAAGTTAACTCAGGCACCGCTGCCCGGTGCTTGGCTCTGTAAAAACAGCTGGGGGAGCAGTTGGGGAGAGGACGGTTATTTCTGGATTTCCTATTATGACAAATACTGCGGGCATCATCCTGAAATGGGTGCCGTCTCATTTCAGTATGTTGAGCCGTTTGCCTATGATAATGTCTATTATTATGATTATCATGGTTGGCGGTATACGCTGTCGAATCTTCAGGAGGCGTTCAATGCATTTTTTGCGGTGGAAAATGAATTGCTCACAGCAGTCAGTTTTTATACTGCTGCAGATAGTGTGACATTTTGCGTCCGTATTTTTGACCGGTTTACGTCCGGCCAGTTAGAAGATGAATTGACCTTTTGCCAAGGGGAAAAGCCCCATACGGGATTTCATACAATAGACCTGGATCCGCCGGTGCCTTTGATTAAAGATGACGACTTTTACATCTATCTGTCCCTTTCCCAGGGCGGTCATCCTCTCGACGGTACATCCGAGGTTCCGGTTTTGCTGGGTGCTTCAAGCTTGGGGACATTGGTGCCATCATCGGCGGAGCCGGGTGAAAGCTATTTTTTTGGTGGCGGCCAATGGAATGATTTATACGATCTGACCGGTATGGAATGGCCCGAGGGTTCGGCGAATTTTTGTATCAAGGGTTTGACGGAAAATTCGGTAACATTTGACTTTCCACACAGCGGCTGGTACATGTTTTCTCTTCCGGTGGATCCCGAAAACAAGGGTGTGAAGGACATTTTCCCAGATCTTAATTCCGGTGCCGTGTTCACTCATGAAACAACGACCCAGTCTTATATCTACGTGAACGAAATGGAAGTCGGACGGGGGTATTGGATTGCTGTTGATCAGCCGTTCCAGGTCACCGTTACCGGAATGCCCGTTTCCACTTTTACTCAGGATTTGTATGCCGGCTGGAATATGGTGGGATCAGTGCGGAAAAACACCAGCTTTGCAAATCCGCAGGATGTGCCTGATTTATCGGTGGAAAATCTGCTTTTCAGTTGGAATACACTGACGGCTGAATATGAAACCGGTTCCAATGTGGATAAACCGTGGAGTTACTGGGTATATGCCAATAATGACTGCCAGTTGACCATAGACTGCTCCACCCCGGCAACCGGGTTGAACAATAATGGCCAGTCTGACGGAGGGAATTTCTACGACGGTAAGCTTTTACCGCCTCCGCCACCGTTTGAAACCGGAGTTTCCTCTCCGACTCATCGGCCGTTATCTGTTGTCCTGTATCCCACTTTTCCGAATCCGTTTAATACCGGTACGAATATTGAATATGAATTGAACATTGCCGGCAGAGTTCAGGTAGCCGTTTACGATGTCAGCGGCCGCTGCGTTATTGTGCTTTTCGATGATATACGTACAGCCGGCCGGCATCATTTAACGTGGAATGGCTGTGACGGTAACCGGCGCGATTTGGCCAGTGGCGTATATTTCATCAGATTGACGGCGGGAGGGCAGGCTCATACGAAAAAGGTGATTCTTGTCCGTTAAAACGGTTTTTTGGTAGTTTTTCTGTCAGTTAAAATATAGCCACATAAACATGAGCCAATAAAAATATTCGGCGAGGCCGGTTTTTTAAAACAAGTTAATCCGGTTTCAAGCGTTTTCGCCGTACTTTTTCTTCTTTTGTATCGCAGCCCGTTTCTGCCGGTCCAGGATATTTTTTGCCAAACGAATGTTTTTAGGTGTAACTTCAATGACTTCATCTTCTGCGATAAATTCAATGGATTGATCCAGAGACAACATCCGCGGCGGCCGAAGAGTGACCGTGGCCTCGGACGTTGAGCTGCGCATGTTGGTGAGTTTTTTTTCCCTGGTGATATTCACCTCAAGATCGCCCGATCGGTTGCGTTCGCCGACAATCATTCCCTCGTACACAGCAGTCCCTACAGGAAGAAACAACTCACCACGATCCAGCATGGCCAGAGAAGCATAAGACGTCACTCTGCCGGCTCTGTCCGCAACAAGTGCACCCGAGGTGCGGTGATGAATGTCACCGACCCACGGTATATAATCGTTAAAAATTGAATTCAGAACACCGGATCCCTTGGTGTCGGTTAAAAAATGGCTGCGGTAGCCGATCAAACCACGCGTCGGAACCAAAAATTCCAGATTTACCCGTCCATGCCCCTTGTTCTCCATATTGGTCATGCGCCCTTTTCGTCCGGCCAGTTTTTCAGTGACCACGCCAATATAGACTTCGGGAACATCGATAAAAACCTGCTCCACCGGCTCATATGTTTTCCCATCGATTTCTTTGGTGATCACGTGGGGTTTGGAAACCAAAAGTTCGTATCCTTCCCGGCGCATGGTTTCGATGAGAATCGCCATCTGAAGCTCGCCGCGGCCGCATACCTTAAATGCATCGGCACGATCTACGGACTCCAGTTCGATGGCTACATTTCCCAAAGTTTCCCGCTCCAGCCGGTCACGCAGATGTCTGGACGTTATATAAATGCCCTCAGTACCCGCGAAAGGACTTGTATTGACGTAAAAGATCATGGAAAGGGTGGGGTCATCGACATGAATACGCGGCAGAGGTTGCGGATTTTCCATATCGGTTATCGTGTCTCCGATCCGAACGTTGTTTATTCCAGCCAAAGCGACGATATCGCCTGCATAAACCCGTTCTACCAGTCTTTTTTGCAGATTTTGAAAAGTGTACAGGGCAGAAAACTTGATATTATCCGATTGGGTGTCCGCACCGCACAGGGCATAGTTTTTATTCATGGCCAGCGTGCCGTTCCACAGACGGCCGACGGCAATCTGACCCACGTAGGGATCATAATCCAGGTTGGTCACCATAAACTGCGGAACTGCCGAATCGTC
>JAFGEC010000290.1 GCA_016931775.1 Candidatus Zhuqueibacterota bacterium
AGCTTGGGAACGAGTGGATGAAAGATTGAACAATAATCAACTCTTATACATCCTTGGAAATGTGGAAAAGCATAAACTATCAGGAAAGGGAATTTTACCCCCCCCGGTTAGTGACATATTACCTCTCAATATTTTTTTCTCTTGTTTTATTCACAATTTTTATTTATTCTTTTCAAAAGGCGTAGTCTCATCGTACCGCGGAAATGATCTCCTCATCATATTTTTGGGCATATACAATACTCCATACTCCTGAGCTACTATTCAAACCTTTCGTTATTCTATAGGGAGAATGTTATGAAAAAAAGACCCCGGTTTTTATGCTCAAAGGGCGAAAATGGCGATAATATGGAAAATTTTGATTTGAAAGCTTCAGGCGACGACCAAATTTGGTGGGGAAATTTTCAACCGGAGGGAAAAAGCATCATTCAGAATAAGGGAAAACGTTCCGCGGAAGTTCAGGAAAGCCCTGATACAATAACAGGCCAGCTTATACGGCTTCCTGGCAGAATGAGGTTTCCAACAACATTAAAGCGATCCCTCATTTTTTTAATTTTTTGCGTTGGTATTGTGGGATTTTTACGCTGCAAAAAAGCAACCAACACACCTGAACCCGAAAAAATTCCGTTCGTTATTGAAAATTTGGGAGTCACTTTCGGCCCATGGGACAAAAAGACCAATCTGGCAGGCGATTTTTTTTTCACAAACGATTTTGTTAAAATTTTCGGCGAATTCGGCGGTCAAACCCGCGATCCGGAAGGCAATATAAAAGAGTTGCCGCACTTTGACTATGTCTTAAAAAAGGACGCCATCGTCTTTGCAATTTCTGAGGGTACAGTCACACGGGTCGTCTACCAGAACGAATCTAACGACTATGAATTTTCGATTACATCCCAACACGATCCGTCGTATGATGTGGTTTATGACCATCTGGTCAATCTCAGAATCAAACTTGGCGATAAAATTGCACCCGGAGATTCCCTGGGAAATCCAAGACCATGGACTTTGCAAGTCGGCGGATTGGAAATAATGGTCAATAATTACGATACAAGATTATCTTATTGTCCGTTTGTTTATTTCAACGAAGCCAAATTAGAGGAATTTCAGCGAAAAATTTCTCAACTGATGGACGACTGGGAGGAATTCAAAGGTGATACGACAATATTTGATCAGGAAAACTATGTTTTTCCCGGCTGCCGGTATGAGTCGATGGCGAATTATTGAGGATAATATTTCCCTTGTACGGTTTTCCTGAAAAGGTTTTGAATAAAATAGGGTAATCAAAATTTCATAAAACCTGGATAGTATTGATTCTGGCAGCGTTAGGGATGGCAATAGGTATTCAACTTCTTACATTTGAATATGACAACTCTCCTGAAAGTCAAAATTTTGTCCGCACTCCGGAATGCTCTGATCGCTGTTGCTGTTGATCCAAAGGATTTCCCTGCAAGTTCCCGGCGCCGGGCGGCGCCGTCTCGACGGTCCCGAGTGGGAAGAATACCTGACAAATCCGTTCGAGGTCAGATATCTCGGCAGCCGGCAAAGGACCGTTTTGTTTTATTGTATTTCCTGATCTATTTTACATAAATGCATTTTGCCGCTTTGGTAAAAAAGTCAGTCCGGATCTGATAAAAATAAACACCTGACGGCCTCGAACCCGGATTCCACCGGTAGGTGTATTCACCGGCGCCGGTTTTACCCAGATCCATTTTTTCAACCAATTGTCCGTTTACTGCATAAATAAGGATTTGAACATTTGTCTTTCGGGCAAGGCTGTAACGTATGGTCGTCCCCGCATTGAATGGATTGGGATATGCATGCGACAGGCTAAATTCGTATCTGGCAGCGGTCGCATGGGGGGTGCTGTTTCCTCCCTCATCCGTTTGGAAATTAAAAACCGGCGACCATTCGCTGTATCCGCCCGGCCCTTTGACCCGAACGCGCCAAAAATACAAGCCCGCCGGTTCGAGTACGGGGACAAGCATTTGGTTTTGCATATAGACTGAATCTGCCACGACAACGGGATAAAAATCATCATTGTGAGATATCTCTAAAAAATACCAAACCTCACCGCCAACCGGTTCCCAGATAAAAGTGAAAGGAAAAACGACCTCTGTTTGACCGTTTCGAGGCAGCACAGGATAGGTGGGATCCGGCGGTTGGAATAAAGATGTTTGGAAACTAAAAATCTCCGACCATTCACTGCCTCCCATATCATTAAAGGCCCTCACACGCCAAAAGTAGGTCATGCCGGTTTCCAGCATGCCCGGATTAAATTCCGTCGAGACGATCTCCGGAACGTCGAAAATCAAATCGGTAAATCCGTCAGAAAGTGCGACTTGAAGATGATAATAAAACGCCGAACCGGAGTATTCCCATTTAAACTGCGAAAAAACAGACTGGTTGGTGGATAGATTTGCCGGCAGTAATTGAAGCGGCGGCATCGGAGCAGCAAGGTATAAAACCTCACCCCCGAGCTGCGGATCGTCCCATTTATCCCAAATACCAATGGCCGGATCACTGTTGCTCCACCAGTTATAATGTGCTGAAACATCATGATGGGTATTCTGCAGTTTAATATCAAAACCGGCCGGATTCGTAAAACGGTTTTTACCTTTGCTGCCAAGGTGCCCGCCGCCAAGATCGATACCATCCGAATCGGCATTCAATATGAAAATACCACCGTGAACACAGTCTTTAAAAAGATTGTTTTCCACTAAAATATTGTTGCTGGGCGTAGCGGAGCCGTAAAATAAAATGGCCCATGGAATACCATCAAATGTGTTGTTGGTAATTTTTCCGGTAATGGCAGTATCACTTGAAAAACTGATGCCCTTGTGTCCGAGGTCAGGAATCTCACCTCCCGGGGCACGGTAAAACGAACAATGGTCGACTTCGATATAAACGTCATTAAAAATCCGGATACAATCACCCCATGACTTGTGCGACGCCCAGATGCTGCAGTTTTTGAAAACCGCACTGGAAGGCCCCAGGTAAGTACCGCGATTCAGATCAACGGAATGGTCGATCCACCCGAATTCCTGTTTTAAATAATTAATTTCGGCCACACAAGCCACCAGCGAAATACCGATATCGCACATCATTTTTACACTCCGTGTGTTTAGTGACACGTGATCGATCTTTAGAAATCCACGTCTGACGGTGATCATATAATAGACATAGCTGTTAATCTGAACGTCGTACAGCGTCAACGTTGAAAAATCGGCGATAATGCAGTATCTTGACACACCATGATAATAGTGGAGCGTGTCGTCATACTTACCGCCGTTCAGCTCCATTCCTCTGATTTCGACGGTCGCATCACTGATTAGAACATGTAAAGAATCGGTTGACGACTTGTACAGCACACACGTTCCTGATCCGCTTCCGACGATGACCAGAGATTTTTTTATCTGCAAAGTTTCATCGTATCTGCCGGCTGCGACCTGAATTGTGTCACCCGGCTGAACGGCATCAATCGCGCCTTGAATGGTTTTATAATCGTCAGGAACATAAACAGTACCGGCGGACAAATTGTAAACAATCGGTAACGAAATTAGTATGGCTAAAACTGCACATTTTGACATGATCTGATTCCCCATTATTCAAATGAATAGCATCTGCTCTTATAAAACAAGGCTTGCTTTTTAATCAACAACATTTACCGAATCCGGTCAAATTTGCGATAAATACAAAATTATTACAATATTGTCAAGGGGAATTTGACATCTGGGGTAATATCTCAGTTATGGGTGGAAGGTGCGACGCACCGGCTCTCGACATCCTTACAAATATTAAAATCACATAAATTTGGCAAAAGG
>JAFGEC010000291.1 GCA_016931775.1 Candidatus Zhuqueibacterota bacterium
AGTTTTTCTTTTGTGTGAGGGGTGGTGGTAAATGATGGATGAGGTTGTAAACAAAATGAAAACAGTAGATTGGAAAAACATTGAGCTCGGCATCACCGTTAATGGTTTACGAAATGTGCTTGTTAAAAGGGTGATCAGTCCATTTCGGCGATTTAGACGACTATTGGAAAAATCCCAATGGTGGTCAGGTGATCAATTATTGGCATATCAAACAGAAAAAATCACCGAATTATTATGGACGGCATATCGTCACGTTCCGTATTATCGGGGCATGATGCAGGTTTACGGCGTTTCGCCAAAAAAAATTACCTCTATTAATGATATTAAAAACCTTCCCATTCTTGAAAAGCATGTAGTTAAACAGAACACTTTTCAATTTTTGTCCGAAACAATGATGTACCCGACATTGTATAAATGTCGCACAGCGGGTACTACTGGGGAACCATTGTATCTGTTTCGTGATTTAAATAATATTGGTTTCGAGTATGCATGTTTACGACGTCAGGCTCAATGGGCAGGTTTGCAGGATGGTACAACCTATGTGTCTTTAAAAGGTGAAGTAGTGGCGCCGAAGAAAATTAAAAGCGGTAAATATTGGAGTTTCAGCTTTGCTGAAAAAAAATTGGCTGTCTCGAGCATTTATTTGACGGAACAAAACGTACATAAGCTGATCGAGGAAATGAAAAGGCGTGAAGTGCAATATGTCGACGGTTATCCATCACCGGTATTCAAGTTGGCAAAGTTTATGCAGTCGCGTGACATTCAATTCCCATTAAAAGCCGTATTAACGACGGCAGAACCATTAGGACTTTATCAAAAGAAGGTGATTGAAGAAACCTTTTTATGCAATGTATATGATTATTACGGAATGGCCGAGCGGGTTGCCGCCATCCACATGTGTGAACATTCCAATTATCATGTTGTGCCCGAGTACAGTTTTGTTGAATTGCTGGAAAACTCGGCACTTCCTGAAAATTATTACGAACTGGTCGGAACAGGTTTGTCAAATTACGCAATGCCGCTTATACGCTACCGCACCGGAGACGCCGTGAAAGCAAGCGATACAACCTGTCCTTGCAAAAGAGCCTATCCGGTTGTGGAAAGCATCGGTGGTCGGATCTCTGACTATATTATAACACCTGGTGGCAAGTACGTGTGGATGTTTGATCATATTTTTCAAGGTTCAAAAAATTTAATTCAGGCACAGTTATATCAACCTGATCTGGAGCATGTTGTGGTTAGAATTGTGCCGGATAAATATTACAAACAAAGTGACGGCAAAAAAATCGTCGAACAATTACAGCAAGGTTGCGATGAGAAAATATCGTTCAGGATTGAATGTCTGAATAGCATACCGGTCAATGACCGCGGTAAAGTGCAAAGTGTTATATCAGATGTGAGTAAAGAAGGATTCGGATCGGACCAAAATAAAACGGAGCTCCTGAGGAGGAAAAGATGAAAAAATATGCAGGTAAAATTTTAATCATCGTTCATAATTTGCCCATACCGTTTATTCGCCGGGTTTGGCTTGAAGCTCGGACACTTTCCGAGTATGGGTATAAAGTGTCGGTTATATGTCCCAAATCAAAAGAATATCCCGAAAGCAATCAGGTTATCGAAGATATAGCAATCTATCGGTATAATATCCCCTTTCAAGCAGAAGGTGTTTTCAGCTATTTTATAGAATTTGCCTATTCATTTTTTGCGACATTTTTTCTTTCGCTGAAAGTACTGATTCGGGAGGGTTTCGACGTGATTCAGGCCTGTAATCCACCTGATACCAGCTTTTTATTTAATGCGTTGTATAGAATTTTCGGGAAAAAGTATATTTTTGATCATCACGATCTTTCACCCGAAATGTTTTTGGCAAAATACAACAACAAATACGGATTTCTATACAAAGCGTTGATTTTACTGGAACGTCTGACCATGAAAACCGCATCGGTGGTTATTTCCACCAATGATTCTTACCGGAACATCGCCATTCAAAGAGGGCGGAAAAATTCCCAGGATGTTTTTGCCCTGCGTACCGGTCCGGATTTAAATAGCCTGAAAATAAGACCTGCGGAAGAGGGATTACGCCTCGGACGCAAGTATTTGATCTGCTACCTGGGTGAAATGTGTCCACAGGACGGGATTGACTATTTACTCAATTCCATTGATTATCTTGTGAATGAATTAGGCAGAAAAGATTCTCTTTTTGTTCTGATGGGCGGTGGGCCCTCTATGAAAAAGTTTAAATCCCTGAGCGCTGAAATGGGCTTAAGTGCACATGTCAAATTTACCGGCCGTATACCTGATGATGATGTATGCCGTTATCTTTCAACTGCGGATATTTGTGTGGATCCGGATCCTTACTCCGAATGGGCCGACAAGTCCACAATGAATAAAATGCTTGAATATATGACTTTTGCCAAGCCCATCGTTGCATTTGATTTAAAAGAGGCCCGCGTTTCCGCACAGGATGCATCCATTTATGTAAAGCCGAATGATTATAAAGCATTTTCTGTGGAAATTAACAATTTGTTAAACAATCCGGAAAAGAGACGGGCGATGGGACAATACGGGCTAAAACGAGTGCGTGAAAAACTGGCGTGGCGGCACACACATACACCACTGCTTGAAGCATACGGCAAGGTTTTCAATGTCGATTTAGTGGCCAAAGCCAAACAAAAGGAAAAAGACGATCGATTTTCCCAGGTTTTGTTTTCCGATTTTAGGAGCGTACAGGATATACTGCCCCGAAATGGAAAAAATGGCAAGAATGGGAAAAACGGGAAATCCAATTATAAATCTATTTTGCACATTATGAATGCAGATGTACCGGCGAGGTAGCAGATGTCGGGAATCGGAGGTACCGGTTTTGAAAAGAATTATTTTGTATATGTTGCTGATTTTTTTGTGCCGTTGTACGCAAAAAAATCCGGTCGTACCGGAAACGGAAAAAGCCGATTGGTGTTCGATAAACGGCGATATGGAGCCTCTTACTGTCCAGACAATAGCCGCTTATTCAAATGCGGCGGAATATATATATATCGGCACCTACCGAGGTGTTTTCAAGTCCATTAATGGCGGTAACAACTGGCTGGAAAAAAATGACGGACTGGCTAATTTTGATGTGACTATTCTAAAGGTTCATCCTTTGGAGTCTGGGATTGTTTTCTGTGGAACCTGGGGGAAAGGACTTTATATGTCCCTCGACGGCGGAGAGGAATGGCAGTGGATCTGGCAGGCAAATCAGGATCCACGAATTACCGCTCTTTGTATGTCACCGAATGATAAAGATGTTTTATGGTGCGGTACGGAAAACGGTGTTTACCGTTCACAGAATATGGGGCAGACTTGGATTAAGTACCTGAGCGGTCGAGTCATGTCGATTGCATATCACCCCACCAAACCCCAAACGGTTTTTGTGGGAATTCGTTATCAAGGTATTTATAAAACTGTCAATAATGGGCTAACCTGGATGAAGCTCAACAACGGTCTTGCCGACGAATCATTTGGGAAACCGGCTCCAACCTGTATTTGCTTTGATCCCACGAATCCCGATATTATTTATATCGAAACCACCGGATGGCATGATATATACAAAACTGAAGACGGCGGACTCAACTGGATTATGGTTGCGAATATTTTGAGCCCATTCAAGGTGTTCATATTGGTTGTCAATCCAGAGAATCCCTCCGATATTTGGGCCGCGACAGAAAAAAACGGTATTTGGAGAAGTCTTGATGGTGGTGACACTTGGGAAGAGATCAGTGAAGGCCTGCCGACTAAAGAAATAAAATCTTTGTATATTAACACTTCGGGTCATTCTGCCGTCTACACGGGTACCGTCGGAAAAGGCTTGTATAAATTTACACTGAAATAAAAGATTGGTACGTTTTTCGCTAATAAAATACTTTATACGTTTAAGAAAAAAAGTTTGTTGTAAATATTAAACTTAGTGGGTGCTTTAATGTGGCATCCGGTCAATATGTGGCCTGAAGGTTGTTTTCGGGCGTGAACAGATAGCAAGAAAACTTATGAATTTATCACGAGATTATACAAATTTCGGTTCAAGCCGTCCAAAACAAAAAATTGGACATGAACTGCGTTCCCTTACACATGGCTTGCTTGGATATCTTGCTGTCTTTGGTGAGGAAATAAAACCCAAATTAAACCGCGAAGAAACGGAGTTATTAACCCGAATTAATATTTACGCAGAAAAGCTGTCCGATCTGGTCCTTTTTGTGGTATCGGAAAAGATCAATGATAATGCTCCGAATTCTCATGAAAGCTGATTTTAAAGGAGTCGGAATATCCATGAACCGATATATTTATATCTTTTTAATGTTTGCAGGCCTGGCACATGCTGAATCCATGCGAGGATACCATCTGGACATGGTGGAATCGACAGACAGGTATATTTTGTGTGACGTTACATTCGATTCCGTCGCATTTGCACATAAATATATCGATGGTAAATGGTATACGCAAGTCAGGATGCCCGGCTGTGCCTACCTGGATTTTCAAAATTTACCTCAATTGCCGAAAACCAGTTTGGTTTTGGGTATCCCGCCCAGCGGTACTCCGTCTATAAGTATTGAGACCCAGAACATCATAACAAAATCGATCGGAGAGATTTTGCCCGTAAAGTTACCGGTTGAGGATTATCCTTCAATCCCAGTTGATTATAGAGCAGATTCCTGGTTTCCGGACAAGATAGTGCAAACGGGTGTCATCGGATTCGCGCGGGACCAACGAATTTTACAAATTGAATTATCCCCTGTAAGATACCTCGCCGGTGCAAAATTGACACAATTTGTAAAGTCCATCCGCTTGAAAATTACTTTTGAGAACGTGCAGCCATTCCATCCGGTTCAGGTTGATCAAACAAAGTTTGAAGCAACATTAAAAAGTAATCTCGCCAATTATGAATCAGGACGTCAGTGGCGATCCATCGACCGGGCTACAGCGAATGACAAACCGGAAATTCAGGGTATCGACCTTTCATCCAGTGTCAAAATTGTGGTTGAAAAGGACGGGGTGTATGCTGTTTCGGGAGTAGAACTCGAACGAGCCGGAGTAAATATCGGTTCGATCGATCCAAAAACTCTTTCTATGACAAATCGTGGAATATCCATCCCTCTTCTCATCGAGGGCTATGCCGACGGATTGTTTGATCCCAATGATCGGATTATTTTTATCGGCGAACATAATAAAGGAGATTTAACTTATCTGTCATGGTATTCAGATAAGAATATTTATTGGCTGTCATGGGGTGGACGACCCGGTGCCCGGTTTGCGGATTTGATTGGCAGTCCCGATCCTGCCGTATCGGATACTCTGACCTTTGCCACGGGTCTCATTCATCTTGAGCAGGATAAAATTTACAGCCGGTTGACATATTACCCGCGCGAGGATAAAGATCACTGGTTTTGGTACACATTGAATATCGGTGACGATGAATATCCGTTCGAGTTCACAACGCCGGATGTTTATACAGACGGCTGGGTGCAAATTCGAGTGGGTTTACACGGTCAAACTCATCCTCCGGGTTCACCCGATCACCATGTGGTGATCAAGCTTAACGATTTAACCATCGGGGATGTAAAATGGGATGAGCAAAGTCCATATGAATTTGTATCGGATCCCATTGCCGCCTCTTTTTTGAAAGATAGAAACCGTATTACCTGTGTCCTGCCGGGTGATTTACCCAATACGACGGTAGATCAGGTGATGCTTAACTATATAGATATCGAGTACGACCGTCGGCTCTTATCAACAAATGATTCATTAACCTTTGCCACTTCCGAACATGATAAAATACTCAGGGCACGAGGTTTCCGAACGGATGAAATTTATATCTTTACCAAAAGCGGATACCGGATTACCTATCCGACCATTGTGAGGAAAAAGGATACATTTGATTATATTTTTACCAACCGGTCAACCGTACCCACAACTTTTTATCTGACAGGTAAGAGTACGTTTAAATCCGTGTCGGAGATTGAAAAAACAGCCGCCTCTGATCTGAAAAACAAAGCCAATGGAGCCGATTATATCATTATAACCCACAGGAATTTTCAACGACAGGCACAGCGCATTTCTGACTATCGCTCAGCTCAGGGATTTCGAACGAAGATTGCGGATATTTTTGATATTTATAATGAATTTAATCATGGCATTTACGATCCCAGGGCAATTAAGAACTTTTTAAAATATGCTTATTTTAACTGGACCAAACCGGCTCCGCTTTATGTGTTGTTGCTTGGTGATACCACACACAAAATGGATAAAAAGATCGCCGAGGAGGATGGTTTGGCGTCATATGTGCCGACAATGATGCTGTACACGCATTCATGGGGCATGACTTCCAGTGACAACTATTTTGTTTCAGTCAATGGTGATGATGAACTGCCGGATATGTATATCGGAAGGCTTCCTGCCAATACCGATGAAGAGGCTCGTATCATGATTGATAAAGTGATCCAGCACGAAACCAACTCGGATGTGGATGAATGGCGACGTCATGTTTTAATGTTAACCGGTACGGGCGATTTTTTTGAACAGAGTGCGGATTATTTGCGCAATACTTATGTTCCGGAAAGTATGATTACTGACTGGGTCGCGACTCTTCCCACCTCCAAGTATTTTGGCAGTACGGAGGATGTGGCACATTATATAAATAACGGCGAGACCATTATAAACTTTATCGGTCACGGCGGCGGTGGTATGTTTTCCGATGCCGACCTGTTTGATTTGCAGGACATTGAACGTTTAATGAATCACAACAAATTTCCTATCGCATTCAGTTTGACCTGTTTTATCGGACATTTTGACAATGATGAACAGTCTTCACTTGCCGAAGGTCTGTTGCTTGCCCCGGGAGGCGGGATCGTTGCGAATTTTGGATCCTCCGGACGTGCCTACCTGATGGGCAATTATTACCTGAATAACGCTTTGTTCGATGCCATTTTTCTGCAGGATATGCGGGATATCGGTGCAATTATTACTGAAGGGAAAATCGGTATGGTGAACCTGACCCGCGGTTATTGGGACCACGTCAAAAATTATAATCTTTTGGGAGATCCTGCAACAAGACTTTACACACCGTCGGAAATTGTAAATGTCAAACTGTCAAAATCTTTAATTTTGGACAATGATATCTTGAAAGTGACAGGCAAGGTGAACGGTTATAACAGCGGAACTGTCGTCGTGACCATATACGATGAGAGTGATTCGTTGCTCATGACAAAACAAGTCGCTGTCGAAAACGGTGTCTTTAGCGTGGATATGCTGGCGATGGATGCACAAACCCGTAAAATCTGGGGAGATGATGGTGGTATGGGCAGGGTCCGGGTTTACTTTTCAAACGGACAATACGATGGTGTCGGTTATGCTGATTTTAATGTAAACAGACCTTTTGTCTCCGATATTACCATTACACCCTCTCAGCCGGTGCATTTGGATTCCGTCTATTTTACAGCAATACTTGATTCCGCCAGTATGAAGGCTGCTGAAGGTATTGAAAGTGTGCAATTGAAATGGTCCGCAAATTACCGGGAATGGTTTACCATGACGATGGAAAAACTTGATGAGGTCAAATGGCGGAGTCCGGCGCCGGTCGTAAATATGGAAGGCACGACCGTATATTATCAAGTGATCGTTAATTGTGTGAACGGATCAAAAATTGAAACCAAGGAATTTAGTTTTATGGTTCAGTATCGCTCAGATCTGTTCGTCCAGTATAACTCGGTTCAGGTTTTTGGCAACAGCGACATCGGGGTCTCTGCCGTGATAACGAACAGCGGCGGAATGGATGCCGGACCATTCAATGTAAAGGTTTTCAGCGGTGATACATTGCAAACCTCAAAGCCGGTTTCACCTTTAATCCATATTCCCGGATTAAAGGCAACCCAGGATACGCTTTTCACTTTTCACTTTGAGGGGGCAAAGGCTGGATTGTATAACCTTATTTTTTGGACGGATACTGAGAATCAGGTTAACGAAGCCAACAAGAAAAATAACATTACCGAACGTGCTATTCGTATTACGACAAAAAGTGAGGGAACGGGCGGTCCGGTATATTCGACATTGAAAAATTATTGGATCAATATCACCGGCGAAAGTATTGAACAGAATACTTTTGTGGATTTTAAAGAATTTCAGGGCAGTGATTTTGTTGAAGCTGCCCGACTTAGTTCGTTGGTTCCCATAAGACTCCTCGATGATTATGCCTGGAAAGTCTATGGCTTTGAATTCGCCGATTCAAGCATCTCCAGTGTAAAACCGGTTGAGGTTGGAGTTTATTATGAAAAAAATGATTCACTTTCACAGACGTTTGCTTTGGAAAAGGCTCTCCGAATATATGTGTGGAACAAAAACGGCAAAACCTGGCAAGGTTTGCCGAGTACGATAGATGTTAATAAAGGTGTTGTACGTTCGGAATTGCCGCCGGGTGCCAAAATGTATTCCCTGTTAGCCAGCAACGATGTGGAAGGCCCCGTCATTCAGGTCAACCTGGAGGGTCAATCATTTGCCGATGGTGATATTGTGCGTCCCCGACCCACATTTACGTTTATTATCGAGGACACCAGCGGTTTTGATTTTGAAAGAACCCCCGTGTTCCTTTCACTGAATAATGAACCGGTACAAGAAACCGAATTTAATATTTATCAGGATCCCGGTGCAAGACGTCAGGCAACTGTAACATTTCCGATTGATGTGAAAAGAGGAAATCATGAAATTATGATTACCGCTGTCGATTTAAATGGAAATAAAACGGAAGCGGAATACACTTTCTCCGTCGCAGGTGAATTTAAATTGGCCTCTATAGCCAATCATCCCAATCCATTTACCGATATAACGACTGTAGCTTTCACACTTCTTGATATCGCTGAGGAAGTGAAACTGGATATTTATACTGTCTCCGGCCGCTTGATTCAATCGAAAACCCTGCAAGATATATCCGGGTATTATGAATGGGACTGGGATACATTGGATCGTGATGGAAATCCTATTGCTAACGGTGTGTATTACCTGAAATTTACCGCCAAAAAAGGCGACAAGAAAATAGAAACCATAGAAAAATTGGCCAAATTGGAATAGCGA
>JAFGEC010000292.1 GCA_016931775.1 Candidatus Zhuqueibacterota bacterium
CCGATATTTAATTTCAGATGATGGGCAAGGAAATTATACATTGCGGCCCTCTTTGTGACGCCGTAATCGTGTCTTTCCGCCGGCAGATGCACGTTTTCAACTTTATGTTCGGCATTGTACAGCGCATAAACCTTTTGGATGTACGGATATTCAATTCGGGGCGTGTTCCTTGTCCAGTCCGCTCCGTCCGATATAAGCAACTGCGGCCTTGGCGCGCACAGGGCCGCAATTTCAACATTGTTTGTTTGAAAATCCCCGCTTTTGTGAACCGGCATGCCGCTCTCACACACGCATCCGCCGAAAAAATGGGCGGAAACCTGCACAACCGGCACGGACACCCTGATCCGATCATCGATCGCTGTGAGTATAAATGTCTGCGTGCCGCCTCCCGACGCGCCGGTCATACCGATTCTCTCCGGATCTACGTCATCCCGTGACAGCAGATATTCCAGCACCCGTTTGCTGTTCCAGGTTTGCAGTAAAAGCGCATAGGGGATTTTATGATTGACCTGCTTGGATTCTCCGAATCCTACCATGTCATATGCAAAAACGATTGCGCCCATTTTTGCAAGAAATGCACAGCGGATCTGCATGCTTGGCCTCATACGGCCGTTCGGCCAGTGGCCATGCGGGCACAATATGGCGGCATTTTTATTTTTTGGATCGAGGGGCCTGTAGAGATTGCCCGTAATATAAAAGCCGGGAAAACTCTGTATGGCAATATTTTCCACCACATAACCGTTCATTTTTTTTGTATTTTTGACAATCGGATGAAATTCGCCATGTATTTCCGGCATTTTATCCAACTGTAAACCATGAATAATGCCCCGCCTGATGATATCGGCTCTCTTTTCCCAGGATTGAAGGTTTTCCCATTCTTTGCTGAATTTTTTCATCATCAGATTGGCTTTATCTTCGGTCCAGTAATGTCCGACGCATAACATGTCGTCCTGAGCGAAAATAGTCGTGGTAACGACGAGCAATAACAACGCAAGGCTGAAAAAAAAGCGGCGACGGTTCATAGTAACTCTCCTGTTCTCGTTGTGACAATTGATACCTTATTGACAAATTCAAAACCTGTGTAACGAGTTGTCATTTTGACGTGTCTTTGAAACGATCATTGCAAATTAAAAGTTTATATTTTTTTATCTCGGCCAGAACGGCAGTTTGCGGTGTGTATAAAAAGTCATCTCAACCACCGGTCCAGGTTTTCAGCAACAAACCTGTCGTCATTGAGGTCGGGATACGCCTCATAGATACGGTCGATTTCGGTTTTTTGGGCGTTTGTGAGCTGCTCATCCGGTTTGAGTGTCCAAACACCCTCCAGCAATCCCTGACGCCTCAGGATTTCATGGATGCCCACAAAACAACCGGCAAAATTGTGGGAAACGTCAAAAACGGCGGCGTTGCTGTCGGTGATATGGATTCCAAGGTTGAGTAAATCCGGTACCTTGTCGTTTTTTGCATGAAAAATTCTGTCAAGTAATTCTACTGCGGATTTTGTCCAAAAAGCCCAGTGACCCAACAGACCGCCTACCATTCTTTTTTTTATCATTTTTCCTCCGGTGGAAAAAATATACTCAGTGAGCAAATCCGCCACAATATTATCGTCATTTCCGGTATATAGCGCAACCGCCTCAGCTCTTCCCGACTCGGCGACGCCGCGAATAACGTCTAATGTATTGTACCGGTTAAAAGGTGCGATTTTGATAGCGGCGACGTTTTCCATGGCGGCAAACGCCCTCCAAAAATCCACATCCAGGTAACGTCCGCCCACGGCCGGTTGCAGGTAAAAACCTACAAGGGGAAAAATTTCAGAAACGGCCCGGCAATGCTGTAACAATTCTTTGTTGGAGGCATCCGGCCAGGCCGACAAACTCAATAGACCTGCATGATATCCTAACCGCGCAGCCAATGTGGCTTCTTTTACAGCCTGGGGCGTTTTTCCGATAATCCCCGCTATTTTTATGATGGATTTCCCGCTCATGGCACAAAAACGGTCGATCTCTTCCCCGGCCAGTTCCAGCACAGGTTGGTAAAGCCCGATTTGCGGTTTGCGGATTTCAAATTGGGTTGTATGAACGCCGACGGCAATACCGCCGGCGCCGGCATCGAGATAATAACGCGTCAATGCCCGCTGGCGGCGTTCGTCAAGCCGGCGATTCCGGCTTAACGCAAGCGGATGTGCCGGTATAACGACACCTTTATTCAATATTTCCGCTATATACCCGGCAAGTTGAGGAAACGCCATATTTTTTTTTCTCCTCATGGCTCTTAAAATTTTCCGTTTCGTGTATCATAGTGGGTGGGTTTGTTCAGAATCGGCATGTCCTTTTCGATCCATTTGGCCGTCCATTGCAGAACCTGATCCGGATCCATTTTGGGATATCCGAATAGTGTATGGCAGCGTGAGGCATCACTCAGCCAGGCCGTTTCACTTTCCTGTCCATTAAATTTTGGTTGGATAAAAAAAAGCTCTCCAAATCGATCGGCAATCCGGCGTATCGATAGTGTCTCAGGACCTGTAACATTTAATATGTTCGCCGGGGATTCGCAGATTTCAAACGAACGGAGCACGGCGGCATTGGCATCGCCCTGCCAGATCATGTTGGCATAACCCATGGTCAGGTCAATCGGCGTTCCGGAATGGACCTTCCGGGCGATATCCACCTGAATGCCGTAGCGCAGTTCCACAGCATAATTTAACCGGATCAATACAGCGGGGGTTTTATACGCCAGGCTTCCGTATTCAAACATTCGTTCCCTTCCGAGGCACGATTGGGCGTATTCACCATGCGCATCTGGCTGTGTCTGTTCCGTTGCTCCGCCGCTTTTTACCTGAACAAACGGATAAACACAACCTGTTGAATAGACGATTATTTTTGAATGTCGATATAATTCCGCTACCATTCCCGGCAGGTAAACATTCATCGCCCATGTTTGTGCCGTACTATCAGTGGATCCGAATTTTTTTCCGGCCATAAATATGACATTTTCAACACGCGGCAATTCAGATATAAATTTTCTGTCCAGCAGATCACCCTGAATTGTTTCTATTCCAATTTTTTTCAGATTTTTTTTCATTTCAACAGAGCCGAACCGGGATACACCGAATATCCGTTTTTGAACGCCCGCCATGTCGACCGCCCGCTTTGCCATTCGGGCCAGCGAAGGCCCTATTTTGCCGCCGACGCCTAATATGATGATATCTCCATGCAGGTGTTTGAACGTCTCGATGACTTTTGGCGTCGGCGTCGATAACAAATCTTCTAATTGATTGACATTTATTATTTCAGCGGGAAAAGAATGCATGGTATATACTTGGCCATTTCAATTCGTTAAGCAAAAACGGGAATGCGGATTATATCCTTAAACCAGGTTATCTCTTTTGACGGAAATAACCGGCAGGCTTGTTTTGAACCTTACAGTTTTTTATCTTTAATGTCAACTAAAAAGTACAATTTGAGGAGCGAAATTATGAATTTAGAAATGCGTCCTTATCACCCCAGCGATCTTGTTGCACTGTATCGAATTTGCCTGCTTACCGGCGATAGCGGCCAAGACGCAAGTAAATTATTCAAAGATCCAGATATACTCGGTCACTATTACGCAGCACCGTACACTGTCTTTGAACCGGAACTCTGTTTTGTTTTGACTTGTTCCGGTAAGCCCTCCGGGTATATCCTCGGCACAAGTAATTCTGCAAGGTTTTGGGAATGGTGTGAAAAAGCATGGTTCCCGATATTGCGCGAACAATATCCGCTGCCGGATATAAAAAATACATCCTATGATGCACATATCATTCGTCTATTCTATAACAGGCAAATTATGCCGAACGATCTTTTGCCGTATCCTGCACACCTTCATATCGATCTTTTACCGGCCGTGCAACACCGGGGGATGGGACGTCAACTGATTCAGGTTTTCCTGCAAAAGCTTAAAGAATTGAAAGTTCCCGCCGTTCATCTGCAGGTCGGAAAACGCAATACGGGTGCAATACACTTTTACTCAAAAGTTGGTTTTACCCGGATAAGTGAAGAAAAGAATTCAATTGCTTTTGGAAAGCGGTTGGTGGAAAAGTCCCCAGAAAGATACAGTTCGAGCTGCTGAAAGCACGTTCAATCGCTGACAGGATTTTTTAGGATTCGATTATTTTTGCTTATACTTACCATACCTGAAATCGATACTTTCCCGACTCTAAATCAAATGACGTAAAGTTGTTTTCCGTTCGAATATCCCCGACCGTCTCGATGCCGGATAACGGCCGCCCGCTTTCAGTGATGTCGTTGCTTGATCCGGGCAACCTGACCGTTGCACTGCTGTTCACCGGTATGGTAACATCCAGAATCAATCGACGATCGTCCCGTCGCCAGGCACACCGGATTAATCCGTAGGGGGAATTGTGTTCAACTGTAGCCCATGTAAGGTCCGGAAAGAACTGTGGTGCAAGAATAAAGTGCTTAAATCCCGGCGCCGCTGGATCGGGCTGCAATCCGCCGATGTGTTTGAACATCCATGCGCTGATATCGCCGAACATGATGTGATTGCGGGACATGCTGTCGTCCCATTTCTGCCAGAGGGTGTTGGCGCCCTTTGATATCCAGTCGCCCCAGCTTGGGAAAGAGGTCTGTGAGACGATACGGTACGCCACGTCGGCCCGGCCTTGTTCTACCAGACCGTTCAGCAGGAATTTTGTGCCGACCACACCGGTATCCAGATGCTCGTTTTGTTTTTTTATATTGTCAACAAGTTTTTCTAATACCCGGTCGCGGTGTTGAGGCGGGGCGATATCAAAATAGAGCGGCGCGCTTTGGGCCGTTTGACTGCCGCTTGCGTACAGGCCGGTTTCCGTAACCAGCAGATGCCGGTTGAAGGCTTCACGGATGGAGTCCGCCAGTGCGGCATATTTTTGAGCATCCGTTGTTTTTCCCAGCAATGCCGCCGTCCGGCTCACAATTTGGGCGATTTGAAAATAAAATCCTGTGGCGAAATCTTCAGGAGGTGTTCTGGTCATGGCCGGTGCATGGTCATCGATTCCGAATCGGATCAGGCCGTCCTCGGCGTGCCGGGTAAGGTGGTCCAAATAACGGCAAAAGCCTTGGTAATTGTTTTTAAGAATGTCCGAGTCGCCGGTGTACAGATAAACGGTCCAGGGCAGGATGACATAGGCACCTTCCCATTGCGGACCATATCCCAGATCCCGGTATTTTTCATCCCGTCCGAACTGATAGCCCCAACCGCTGGTAGGCACGATGCCGGGCAGGTCGCCGTCCGCGCGTTGTTCGTCGCCAAAGTCGCGGATCCATTTGGTGTACGACGCCGTCATATCGTAATTGAATAATCCGGTCTCGGCCACGAGGTGAGCGTCGCCCGTCCAGCCGATCTTTTCGCGGTGAGGACAGTCCGTTGGAATGCCGTGATAGTTACCGATAAAAGACCAGCGCGTGTTGTGCTGGATCCGGTTGAACAGCTCCTTGCTGCAGGAAAAGGAGCCCGCAGACTCAAAATCGGTGTTCAATACTTTGGCGTGAACCAGATCGGCAGAGGGCTCACCGGGCAAACCACGTACCTCAACGTACTGGAAACCGTGGTAAATAAATCGCGGCTCCCAAATCTCCGTGCCACTGCCTTTGCAGATATACGTATCGGTCTGTAATTCACCGGATTTGATAAATCGTGCGATCTCTTTCTGCTGTACGGTGCCGTCCTCATGCAGCCGTTCGCCCTGTTTCATGCTGATCCTTGTCCCGGGCAGCGCTTGAACGGTCAGCTGCAGCTTCCCGGCAATGTTCTGGCCGAAATCATACACACATACGCCCGTTTGAACCTGTTTTACCGATTTGGGATTGATAATGGCTGTGACACGGATGGGCGGCAGCATTTGGGCGGAAAGCATGCCGCCAGGTGCCCTAACACAGGCAGCGGGTTTCCACGACGTATCGTTAAATCCGGGTGAATCCCATCCAGGTAGTTCCAACCGAGCATCGTAGGTTTCGCCATTGCGGATACCATCGAATATCACAGGGCCGGTACTCACCTTCCATGTAGCATCACTTGAAATAATTTGAAACGTTCCGTCTGCATAGCCGATTTCAATTTGACACAACATACGCGGCCGGGCGCGCCATGGCGCCTGGCCGAATCCCCACACGGATTTGGTATGCATGTTGTACCAGCCGGTACCCAGCATCACTCCGGCGGTGTTGACGCCGGATCTCAGCAGGTCCGTGATGTCAAAAGTTAAATAGTAAATCCGACGGTCGTAGCGGGATTTTACAGGGTCCAGCTCGTGATCGCCCACCTTTTGTCCGTTTAAGGACAATTGGAAATATCCCAAACCAGTCATGTAAATGCGAGCCCGTTCCACCCGGCTGTTTACCTTGAAATTTTTGCGGAACACGGGTGCCGGTTCCAGTGGCGGCGGTGTTGTCTCTTGTGCCGAGCAGGCGATCCATTCGGATTGCCAGTCCTTTTCATGAAGTAAAGCCATTTCCCAGTACGCGATATCACTCCAGGGACCGGCTTTGCCATGGGCATCCCAGGCTTTGATCTTCCACCAGCACCGTTGCCGCGATTTCAGTTCAACACCCTCGTAGGGAATCAGAATGGAATTTTCCGAATCGACTTTTCCTGAATCCCACATGTCCCCTTCATCTCGTTCCAGCAAATCGCGGGACGATGCCACCAGTACCCGATGGGCCTTTTGATACTGACCGCGATCTTGCGGGCCGGCCCGTAATTGCCACGACAGCCGTGGCTGCAAAACGTCAATGCCTACCGGATCCTCCAAATGTTCGCAGCGAAGACGAGTGGGCATGAGTTGAGCGAATGTATGAGAAGGCGTGATGACCGTCCAGCACAAAAGGATATTAAATTGTATGAGTAATAGTCTGTCCATTTTAAGACAGGATTTTTTTATTGATACCTTGACTGATTTCAATTTATTTAATTTCCTGAATTTACAACGGTACCAGGGAAAACTGAAAGAAAATTTTAATAAAATACCTGAACATGCATCAAGAACACATTAGAAAGTGTCAATTAAGTAAATTAAAATCGATGTTGTTCATGCCGGAAAAAAGGGTAACAATCATGTTAAAATATAATTTATTGATTTTACTTTGAAATTTCAAACGAAAAAATGCACGTTTTGTAATATGTCACTCTTGGGGGGACGGTGCGACGCATCTCCGTTTTGGGTGGGTTAGATATTCAAAATGTAGGTTAAATATCATGCAACGATGCGTCGCACCTA
>JAFGEC010000293.1 GCA_016931775.1 Candidatus Zhuqueibacterota bacterium
ACCGTCCGGGTAAGCTCATTTACGCTGCAAATATGCACAGGCCAAGTTTTCTCCTCCTTTTTTAAGGAGGAGTACCCCGAGTCCTCGGGGGGAGGTGGTTGATTTCAAATACCCACGTCCAAGGTCAGGATTCACTGCTTCCGGGCAGTGCGGTTTGTAACCGCGCACTTCAAACCCAGAGGGTTTGCATGTGTGTAGAATCGTCCGGTCCCCAATGAGATTGTACGACCCCGCCGGGGTCGAATGTCGCTCAAACATATCTTTTCTATAAACATGGGATGCCTCCGGCATCTGAATGCCGTCCTTAAATCCGGCGTTGCTTCCGGGTGGCGCGGTTTGTAACCGCGCAATTTTAACCGGCGATTGGAAATCGCCGCACCCGAAAAACCGCCGCACCCGTCTTCCATCGTCATTCCGACGCAGGCCGCCTGCCTGTCAGCAGACAGGGAACCTGTTTCCTCCAGGTAGTTCCTTTCCCAAAACTCCGAAGGAGTTTAATGTTCATCACCCCCGGTTTTACCGGGGGGAAACGAACGGGCCAGCCAACCAACCCCGAAGTGGGTTGAATGCGGTGGTAGTTAAAAACTCCATTCCGATAGTTCACTTCTCAATCCCAGTCAAATGAGAACTTCTTAAAAATCTGTTAATCGTCCTTTATTTTCCAAATATTCCCAGATCAAATCAGTAATCTCTAATACTCGTTCAAAAGAAATGATCACCTTTTGCTTCATACAATGTTTATATATGTAACGAGCATTATCTTCACTGCAAATTATAGCTCCAATTACGCGATTGTTCCAATATGCCCCCATGGCTACATCAATAACTCTCCATTGATCGATAGTTAAAGGAAATGACAACTTTGAGCATACATACTCATAAACCGATTCTGAAACTATTGGGTTTGAATTAAGGGGAATTGATCTCATTTTAGTTTGCATTTAATCCAAAGAAACGTGAACCCAGTTTTCCTTTGTATGACTTTTCAATTGCAATGACATCGTTAGGTTTAGTATTATAAGGTAGAACTTCTAATACGCTGAATTGAAAATTTAAATACGCAGCTGGATTTTCTTGCAACAATTCGTCCAATAATTTATTGCCACAAGATTTGGATTTGATGTAATCGGACCATCGGCCCCATAATCCATCAGTTCCATAAGCAGATCCTATATAAACCTTTCCGGTAACTTTATCAAGAATTGCATAAACTGCAAAAATTTGAGAGAGTTGATGATACCATATTCGATGGGATTCAGGATTGTCTATCATTTTTTTGAGATCCCAATAATCGATCATGATATTCATTACTCCGGGAAAATCACCAATATAATTTTTGGGACGAATCTCTATGACTTCCTTGTTTTTTCCTTTATCATACCATTGATGCCACATTCTCGTGGAAGCTCCTTCTCCCCACTTAATTACTAACCGATTTCGATATTTACGATACTCTGGTAGCTCAGTTAATGTATAATAAAATGTGGATTCATGAATTTCCATATCACTCCAAACAGTCTTGAATTCATCTGAAACAGGAGGAGCATCTTGAGAAAATTTTTCAACCTTGTAAATGCCATAAAAGACTGCTTTGGAATTTTCTTCACCATAAAAACTTACAATGTTGTCACAGTTAAAAATGTGTCTTGCCTGGTAACGCTGATATTCTTCAAGTAATTCTTGTTTAACTAGTTTTAAAAATGGTTTTGGTTCATTTTCAATTTTCAAACGACTGTCAAAGTGACGTACAAGTTTAATTTTTGTTCCTCCAGATAATGTATCAAGATCAATTATATCTTTTAATGTTAAGGCTGTCATTGTATTGTTAATTTGGGTTAGAAAAATAATTGAAAAATTGTGAAAGATTATTGAAATAGCGATGACTTTGGGTTATAGCTCCTTTTCCTGCATAATAGCTGTCCTTTTTGCCATGCTCAACTTCTTTTAGCACAATAACTGGTTGTCCATAATAGCCTTTGGAGCCTTCAGGTGATTCATTATATGCTTTTTTTATTATTTCGATATTATCAGATTCGAACTGATCGAATGATTGCTTATCAAAAATACGTTCGATTACTTCTCCAACATAAACAAGCTTTTTTTGGTGTACCACTACCAAATATTGAAAATCACGATTCCAATTTAAACCGAACCAATACACATTATGTACGCAAGTTGATTTTGATGCCATTTCACCTGTTACAACAAGTACTTTTTCTCCTTTTGTTGTGATTAGATTCTCTTCTTTTAACAGAATTAAGAAATTCTCAAGAACAAATAATGTTGGATCTCCTAAACGTCTTTCGGGGAACGCAGGATAGAATGAAGTATCGGCTTGAGTTGGTTTTAGCTTTTCCTGCATTTCTGGACTGATAATCGGCAAAAAGCCATTTAAAACTTCCTGCCATGTATAGGTTTTAATTTGCGGGAAATGTTTTAGCTCAACTTCGTTAAATTTTGATTTTTTCGAAATTGATATAATTTTTGCTTCAGGTTTGTTTTTCGAATATCTTTTTACTTGATCCACATTTTCATCGCCCAATTTAAATTCAAAAATGATCTCTTTGAATGTTGGAAATTTACAAACCAAATCCGCCCTATCTTTATTTTCTTTAAAAACAGCTAATTCCGTCTGAATCTCTAAATATCGTGGATCTTCAGAATCTATAAAGGCGCTTATTACTGCATCATAAAAATCAACAGGAAGAATACTTAAAACCTTCTTAAACTGTCTTGCAATTTCTAATTCCCGAGTCCGCTTTTGATTATTGTTCCATGTCATATCTTACTATTTATGTTGTGAGTTCTTACTTGCTTCAAAAATTACCAATTCAATTGCTCTTAGTGAAGAAACAGGATATTGGCAATAGTCGTCAATTTGTTTGTGAAGTACTTTAAAGTCATCATTTACTGCTAATATTCTTAGCTCGTCGAGATAATTTTGATAGGTTGCTATGTTATTAACCTGATAATTGAAATTACTCTTGATGAAATAATTACAAACCCGACTATCCCAGATAGCATACAAATCGGGATTTACAAAATGAAGAAGCTTAGACGTTCCTACCATTGAATGATTCACACAGTCTTTAATCTCAGAAATTTCCTGGTGATTAAGTTCTTTTCCCGCCTTTGCATCATTCAAATACTCCAAAATTTTTTCGCATTTTTTTAAATCAAGCTTTAATATAGTCGGCATCCAACCATAAACAAAATGACTTGATATCACTAAGTGATGTTTCTCTATCTTACTCAATAATCTGAAATAATTGATAAACTCAGGATATACGTTAATATATGGACCGCGGGGTATTGATTTTAGATAGTTTACATCATATCTGAATTGTGCAACATCAATAGTAATCTTCATGGTGATTGATTTAATTTTTCCCAATTTACAAAACCCAATCCGGTTAAATAGACAAAAGTTGATAACTTCTAGATTTTTCATTTCGGTGTCGGTCTTCCCACCCCAAAACCTTTTGTAAAACATAAAAACAGGGCTGGACTGGCATGGGTGTTTTACCGTAATTTTAGTTTTCAATAAATTTTTTAGTATCATTTAATTTTACGCTATGACAGAACGAAAC
>JAFGEC010000032.1 GCA_016931775.1 Candidatus Zhuqueibacterota bacterium
GGGTGTTCAGGGATTGTTTTAATACTTGAGGATCTCGCCCGAACAGGGTCAAACGAAGAATACCGGAATTTGTGCCCTGCTCGTTGACCTCTAAATTGTCCAGTAACGATTCAATAGCGGCAGTGATGGTTTTTCGGGTCAGGAAAAAAACAGCACCGGGATGAGCCCTCAGTGTTTTTATCCCAAGAAAATGATCGGGAAAATCCGGAGCTGGCGCGCTCTGGGTGCCTTGGAATAATAAACGCCCGTCGGGGTGAAACAGGTTGTATTCTCCATTGCCCGTAGACACAAGTTTGTAAACTTTGCCGAAATCCTGTTGTGGCGGGAAAAAAAAGTCGACAGTCAACTCTTCCGATCCCCAACAATAAGATGATTTTTTTAATGGAGGCGTTTTGGGCGATTTTTGCGTGCCTGCCCGTTTGGCAAAAATTCGACCCAAAAGTGGAAAAGTGCGGGGTTGAATTGAGATATACAATTTGAGTGAATCCACAACAGCGGTCAGTATCGTTTTGGACAGCAGGATGTTTCTTTCCGTTTCTACGAATAACCGGCCGTTTTCCTGCAGCAGAACGTTATGGTTTGTTGCCTCTCCGGCTGTTATTTTTGCTATTTGCAGCAAAGAATCAGCTTTGTAGACATTCGGTTCCTGCAGAATATAAAGCCCCGCCAGAAAAAGTCCGCATAAAAAGCAGATTAAAATAATCCATTTGCCGCGCTTTAGAGCGGATATTATTTCGGATATATCCGATTTTTCCTCAGTTGCCATAGCTATCGATGCCTATATTTTTTCTGTCAATTTTTACGACGGCCTTGGAACCTTTTTGCAAGGTCCAATGGGTTTATGTTCCCATTTGTCGCTTTATATTTACTTGTATACCGGCAGAATAGCGTTTTTGCCGCTGTTTTTTCAGTTTCGGGCCGGTGTTGCGCAGGTTGTCGCCCTGCACTTTTCTATTCGTCAAAATGCCATGTTTTTGTTTCAGCAGCATAATTTAAGAATATACAAGCACTTTTTCAAGTAATGAAATTTGTCGTACCAATTTTCTGTACTCAGCAGGTCAAATCCAAAAGAACGCTTTGACTATTTATTCTGCCGATCAAAATGCTATTTATCTGCCGGTTGAAACACCGCAATCCAGCCTCCGCCGGGCGCTAAATCCATGATCAAGTTGGATACTGCATTCACCTCAAGTTTCTCCATTTTGTAATCGGTGGCATTACGATGGGCGTTGATGCCGTCTTTAAAAACAACCGCTTTATATTTTCCGTCACCGAGAAACGCCAGATCCGTTTCCACCTGCCGGGTGATCCAGTCGGTCATGGCACCCAGGTACCATGTTTTTCCCTTACGGCGGGCAACGACGATGTATTCTCCAACCCTGCCCTTGATTCCTCTGGTTTCGTCCCAACTTGTGGGCATGTCGGAGAGTAATTTTAATATATCCGGTTCGTTTTGATAGCTTGTGGGAGTGTCACACAACATTTCCAGCGGGGCGTAATACACCACAAACATGGCCAGTTGGTGGCAGCGCGTACCTTGACTCATAGGGCGGGAAAAAATGGATGCAAAATTTCTCTCATTGGCATTGTTCATTGCACCGGGTGTAAAGTCCATAGGACCGGCAAACTGGCGGATAAACGGTATGGTTACGTCGTGTTTCGGTGTGACCCTATTCGACCACTTGCTGTACTCCAGTCCCAATACTGCTTCCCTGTTGATGACATTTGGGTAGGTTCGGCACAAGCCGGTGGGCTTGTAGGCACCATGAAAGTTGACCAATATTTTCCGCTTTGCTGCCTCTTCTGCCACACGCTGGTAAAAATTTACGGCGATCTGGTCGTCGCGGTTCATAAAATCGACTTTAATTCCGGCGATATTCCATTCGGCAAACCGGTCCAGCGCCTGTGAGAGCTGCCGGTCCAGTGTGTGCCAAACGCACCATAAAAACAGGCCGACTTTTTTCTGTTTTGCATATTCTACGACCGCCATCATATCCAGCTCAGGCGCCAGTTCCATAAGATCGAACTGATTCGACCAGCCTTCGTCCAAATTGACATAGCGGATACCGTTTTCTGCTGCAAAATCGATAAAATACTTAAAGGTTTCGGTATTGAAACCGGTTTTAAAATCCACGCCCGTCATATTGATATCATTCCACCAGTCCCATGCGACCAGACCCGGCTGGATCCAGGAGGACTCTTTCAGTTTGTTTTCCGTAGCAGTAAGATAAACCAGATTATTACCGATAAAATCGATATCATTCTCCGCAAAGGCAACCAACCGCCAAGGAAACGACCGCGTGCCTGTAGTTTTCGCGATATAATCCGCTCTTTTTTGTACGACCAGATCGAATCCACGTCCTTTATCCTGCGCCACCTCTAACGGATATTCGGGCAGGAATCCGGCAAGCGCGTTTTTCGTTGAACGTCTTAAATACAATCCGGGATAATCCAGTAAATCCGATTCGGTAATCATGACATTGGGACCGTCCGGAACCCGTGCCAGCAGCGGAAGGCAAAGGTAACTCTTGGTACCGAGTTTGGAGATCAGCAGGTTTTTATAGTTGTTTTCATAACCGTGGAGGTTGGATGATTCCAGACAGACAAGTTCACAATCGTCCGAGAATTGAAAATTCACTTTTTCATTGGCCACAGTGATGTTATCGCTAAATGCAGTCAGAAACCGGTAAGCCGCCCCTTCATTGTAAACTCTGAATTCCAGTGAATAGTTGTCAAAAGGCAATTCGATGACGTCGTATTTTTCCTCTATTTTGGCGAATTGACCGTACAGGGGTTCGATTGTATTTTTAATATTATTTTTGACGGCTTTTTTGAGTTTTGGATTTTTCCCCAGAATTTGTCCGTCGCCCAGTTGCATGGAAATAATTGAAGGAGCAATAACGGTTTTCTCCTTATAGTCGATTTGCCATGTGATGTCTTCTTTGACATCGACGGTTAATTTGATGTTTTTATCAGGGGAAACCAGTGTGTATGTTTTGGCAAAAGCCGGTAAGGAAAAAAGGAGAACAAGTATAAAGTAATATCGTTGACGTTTCATGTCATATCCTTTCTGTTTCAAAATATTCCCGAGTAATTTCTCTTTTGTCTTCCACGCGTGTCGTCGCGCCGATTTGGTCAAAATAACTCAATAAAGCCAGGGCATATTTACGGCTCGTATTCAGCATTTCCCTGAATTCACTCACGGAAATTTCGGTTTTTTGCGTTGCAAACCCGGCGAGGGACGTTTTCGCCTGCTCTATTTGGCCGGTGAGGAAATAGATATCACCCTCCATGCGTACGACTTCGCCCTGTCCACGAAGAACGCCCAGCAGTTCATTTATTTTCACAATATCTACCCTAAGCTGTGCGGCCAAATCCATCGGAGACGGTGTGGAAAATCCGTTTTTATCCAGCAGTTCTTTGATATTTCCGGCCAGTCGTGTGTCCTGTTCGTTTAAAACAATGGAAAATGAGGCCAGTTTGATACCTTGCGGCGATTGAAAGATTTTACCCTCATCGGCCAGCCGGCTAATAAGGGGTGTGAAAAGTAAAAGCTCGATACCCAATTCATTTTGCAGTTCGGCTTTTTTCATTTCCGGTTTTAAAGGATTTTTTTGATGGAAATGTGCCAAAAGTTCGAGCAGCCGTGATGCCAGTGCGTCGAAATTTTTCGAATGGAAAAAAACCGGATTTTTGGCGCTGCCGATATTCAAGATGTGTTGTTTTTGGATGAGATCTTCCGCTAATGGCAATAACTGATCTTCAGGTAATCCGGTGGTTTTTGCCAGTTCTTTTATACCGAGGGCTTTTTGTTTTCGAGTCAGCAGGGCGGTTTGAACGATTTCCGCGGGATCTTGTTGTTCGAGTTTTTTTATCATTTGGAGAACAACATCGTCAAAACGGCGGTGGCGCTTCGGCTGGGTGTCCAGTATGATTCCGCCTCCGATTGTAACAGACGGAGAGTACTGCCGGATGACAAACGCATCACGCCGCATGGCGACCGCCGGTGATTCCAGCTGCAGTTGAACATAACAGTTTTCGCCCGGAACCAATTTTTCACAGCCGATCAGTTTAATCCGGCTCAAAATTTCCCGCGTTCCCAGGTGAAGCCGGATACGCGTACGATTACCTAGTGGCTTTGGTGCCGATTTAAGCAGAGACAGCCTGGCGTCAAAAAGTGTCGATGGATGAAAATAATCCGGAGTGGCAATCACATCGCCGCGGCCGACTTTTTCCTTGCTGACGGCGGCCAGGTTAATCGCCGCGCGGTCTCCCTGCCGGGTTTCAAGCACGGATTTTCCGTGTTTCTGGATGCCGCGGATTCGGATGTGTGTTTGTGACGGCAAAATTTCCAAAACATCACCGGTGCGTGCAGAACCGGACAGCACCGAGCCTGTTACGACCGTACCGAAACCCTTCATACTGAACGACCGGTCGACCGGCATCCAGAACAGACCACGGTCCGCCCGAACCTCCAGACGGTCGATGATGGAGAACATCTGCTTTTTAAGTTCCGGAAGGCCGTAGCCCGATGTTGATGAGACCGGAACGATGGGTGCGTCACGTAAAAAGGTATCCCTGACAAGATTTTTTACTTCTTCCACGATAAGTTGAAGCCAGTCATCTTCCACCAGATCCGCTTTTGTGATGGCAACCAGCCCGTATTTGAGATTCAACAGAGACAGGATATCCAGATGTTCCCGGGTCTGGGGCATCACGCCATCGTCCGCGGCAATCACCAGCAGAGCCATGTCGACGGTACTGACACCCGCGACCATGTTTTTTATAAATCGTTCGTGTCCCGGTACATCGATAAATGCGATATTTTCCGACAGGAAAGCGAATCCAAGATCGATGGTCATGCCGCGTTCCTGTTCCTCCGCCAGCCGGTCCGGATCGGTACCCGTCAACACCCGCACCAGCGTTGATTTACCGTGATCGATATGGCCGGCCGTACCGATGATAATATGTTGATTTTTCTGTATTGCCATGGTTAGAACAATTCTACTTAAAAATTGGTTGAAAGTCAAGGGAAAAAGGCAGCAGGGTATCCCCCAAAATTTTGATTATATTTATAACCATACCGATGCACTCAACCGGGTTATACACTCCAGTATGATTTTTTCCTCGCGCAAAGTCGTTGCGCCGCAGAGATTTTGGCCGGGCAATTGGATTAGGACGAAGGTTTCTATTATTTTGTTTTTTAAAGAATTATAATGGAAATGAAAAATATGATAAAATTTTTGGCTTGAGGCTTCATCTACTATGTATTCTCTGCGTCTCGGCGGCTCTGCGCGATTATTCAATTGGAATCACAGAAAAAAAAGGATAAAATACTAAACTGTATATTAACCATTAAATCATTAA
>JAFGEC010000294.1 GCA_016931775.1 Candidatus Zhuqueibacterota bacterium
GACCATTGGGAAAATACTTGGAATGTAAAAAACAGGACGAGCGAGAACAGAATAATTGATTTTTTTGCCATGATAACTTCCTTTCAGCTTAAAAGTCTCTGCCTACCGCAGTATATAACCGTACTTTATGTTACTCAAACGGCCTTCCTTCTTCCGATATCAACTTTTTAGGATACAGCGCCGTTTTTCCCGACGCCACATAGTTGAACAGCTCTCTGACTTCCTCGTTGCGCACCGGCATTTTGTTGAATTCCTCCAGTGTCACCCATGCCGCCTCAAGTGACTCATCGTCGCCGTCCTTTTTCAAAGGACTGTCATCTTTAGGCCGGGCTACCAATATGATCCGAACTCGGGCTGTACCCATATCTGCCGGCGTGTGCTCGATCCGAACAATCCTTTCCACTTCGATTGGTATCCCTGCCTCTTCCAACGCTTCACGTTCAGCGGCTTTAAAAAATGTCTCGCCAGGCTCGACACGCCCGGCCGGCAGATACCACCGTTGTCCATACTTACTTTCACGTACCACTAAAAACCGCCTCCCAAGGCGTACAACCACAAGAACGAAAAACCACGTTGGTATTGGCTCCCTCATCTCTTTCCTTTCATTTCACTCCATGCCATTACAGATGCGCCATACGGCAGAAATCGCCTGTGCAAGGTGTCAGAACACCGACTTTTCAATATATGGATTAATACACTAATTTCCAAAACTTACTATGACATCGAGAGCATTCCGATTGTACACAATATTGAAAACTGTGTATTTCTACGGAACTCTTGAGCTGTTTTCCTTTAACTCTGTTCAAAGAATTACAATCCCACTCGAACCGCTTTTAAAAATTGATTCTAAAAAAAACATTATGTATATTTAACAAAGAAAAAAGGCGAGGCTATGAAAGATAAAAAAAAGACCGATCCGGGAGAAAATATACAATCCGTCATAAAACAGATTGAACCGGAAAAAAAAGACCATCGAAAAATTAAAAACAAGGTATACGAGAAGGAGCTGGCAAATTTACAGATTGAGTTGGTCAAACTGCAGGAATGGATCAAGCACGAAGGCCTGCGGGTTGTGGTCATCTTTGAAGGCCGAGATGCCGCCGGGAAGGGCGGTGTCATCAAACGTATCACCCAGCGGCTGAATCCACGAGTCTGCAGGGTTGTCGCCCTGCCAACGGCAACCGAAAAAGAAAAAACCCAATGGTACTTTCAGCGTTATGCGGTACATTTGCCTGCAGCAGGAGAAATGGTGCTGTTTGACCGCAGCTGGTATAACAGAGCCGGTGTGGAGAGGGTAATGGGATATTGCACTGAAAGTGAATACCAGGAATTTCTGCGCGCATGTCCGGAATTTGAACGGATGCTGGTACGGGCTGGAATACGGCTGATAAAATACTGGTTTTCAGTTTCCGATGAAGAGCAGGAACGCCGGTTTCTGGCGCGTATCAAAGATCCCACCAAACGCTGGAAACTCTCTCCCATGGATTTGGCGTCCCGTGAAAAGTGGGTGGATTATTCCCGGGCGAAAGATGAAATGTTCAAATATACCGACATCAAACAGGCGCCGTGGTATGTGGTTCGGGCTGACAATAAAAAACTGGCGCGTCTCAACTGTATCAGCCATTTGCTGGGTCTTTTTTCATATCAGGACCTGACTCCCAAGGAGATCAAACTCCCACCCCGCCAGGAGAACGACTCGTACATCCGTCCCCCCTTAACGGACCAAACATTTGTCCCACAGGTTTATTAAAAAGGACGCAGCTGTTCCTTCCATTTTTCCTGGTAAAATTCAAGCTCCCTTTGAATTTTCACAACAAGAGATTTATTGCCGGACTTTGTTGCCAATTGTAATGCCTGTTCGGTTGAAGTGACGGCACTTTTATAATCCCCTTTGGCGGCTTGATCTTTTGCCATACATGCGAGGACCACCGGGGATTTGTTTATCTCCGGATCAAGGGAAAGAGCGATTTTTAAATGCAAATACATATCCTGAATCTCGCCCGAAAGTGCATATGAAATAGTGAGAAAATATTGATATTGTGCGTTCTTCGGCTCCAGATCGACTGCCGTTTTCAAATGTTGAATGGCCTTTCCCACCTGACCGTCTTCGAGCAATGCATAACCAAGATAAAACCGTATCATCGCATGATCGGATTCATCCAGCCCGGCTCCGTCATTACTGTGTTTGAGAGCCTCGAACAGGTAAAAAATCGATTCTCTGTATTGATGCTGCCTGGAAAGCAAAAATCCCAATTCTTTGTTGATATTGGTGTTGCCCTGCTCAAGAGCGTATGCCTTTTTATAATGAAATATCGCCTCTCCAAACCGACCTTTATCATGCAATAGATAACCCAGTCCGGCATGAGACCAATAGCTGTCCGTATTGATTAAAAGTGCCTGCCGGAAAGCTGCAATGGCATCATCATAATCTCCATAGAGTGCGGAAAGCTCACCTTTTCTCACCCAGGAATAGTCATCGACAAATTGCTGGTTGATATGGTTCATTTTCACAGTTGTATTCATAAATTCAGGAATATTGACCGCTCTGTTTTTATGAACAAACTGTTCCAGCAGGACCGGTGGTGAACTGAATCCATTTTCATCAATATGGGTAAGAAACAGTTGCGTATAGGGTGAAATTGCTTTCGAGGAAAAGACCAGCCATTTGCTGTTCGGCGACCAGCTGTGCCAGGAATTCATGCACTCCGTATTGCAGCTTAATTCTCTCGCCTGTCCCCCCTGCGCCGGAAGAATATATAGCTTGCTGTCCGGTTGCAGCAGCATATAACTTTTTGCCTGACAGAAAACAATCCATTTGCCGTCGGGTGAATATCTGGCAAAAAAGTTGCTTTTCCCGTTATTCGAAGCGCCGGCAAGAGGCTCTGCCTTGCCGCCTTTGCCGTTATTGAACGGAATACGGTAAAGGTCGTAAGCAAACAATTTACCGTGCTTTAAAAAGTCTTCACATTCTTTTTGCGTCAGTAAAACTTTACCCTTGATTCTATTTTTAAACCGGTACATCTGTCTTTTGGCAAATACAATGTATTGCCCGTCAGGGCTCCAGGTCGGATTGCTTTGAACAAAATGCGGATCATCAGCCCCGGAAAGCGCAGTAAAAGTCTTTTCAAGGCGGGAATATACCGCCAATATCCCCTTGACCGGGAAAAAAAGTTGTGAAAAAGCCAAATCGGGTGTATCGACGAAAACGGACTGGTCCTTGACGGTACTGACCACATATTTCCCGTCCGGTGATATTTGGGAAAGTAATCCGAATGTCGAGATATCCCGTTGAAAGGGTTGCAGGTTCCGGGTCTGTTCGCGGCCGAAATTCTCCCAGGTTATCACATCACCGGTCGCCAGCCGCATTTCTTCTGCAACGCGGGTTATGATGTACGACCCCTTATCGTTGGCATAATCCACATCCATTGCCAGGAATTTTGCATCACGGTCAAAGGAATGACAGTTGCCGCATACGGGGAGATTTTCAAGAACAACCTGGGGTTCCTGCTCCGAGGATATATAACCAATTCGCCATTTAATCTGCGATGGATCCTTGACCGCATCGATAAACGGCAGGTTGACATCCCGGTAAAAAATGGGGGCTCCAACTTGATCCCTGGATGTACGGATGGAAATTTCATCGCGGGATAAAATTTCGCCCGGTGAGCGGTGTTTATATCCGGCGAAAACAATCCGGGCGGATTTTTCAATGCACCGTTCTTTTATCTTTGCCCAAAGCGGCGCATCCGGTTTCCATTCAGAAGCGCCACTGAACTCAAACAGGCTCGTTTTGTCATGGAAACAAATTTTAACAACCCATGCATCAGAATTTTGTGCATCTACCCAGCGAAATGAAGGGGCTATAATTTCAGGCGGAAAAATCGTATTGTTTTTGGGATAGGTAATGGTAAGATACCGGCGTTCAGTATCTTTTAGGAGTGAATTCAGTACCAGATCCTGTGTATGTTTGTGCCGGTAGAAACGATACATGCCTAATAAAACAACGCAAAATACAATGGTGAATACAAGGAGTATCGGTTTGTTTTTTAATGTCAGTTTCATATAAAAAATTCTGATTTGAAAAGTTCCGTTTAAGCAAAATATTTATATTATATCGTATTTTCAGTCACTTTTTCAAGTTGACACCAATACGATTTGCAGAATTCGTGGTCATCAAGTCATTTTTTCTCTATTGACTCAAAATTCAATCATCACCTTTTTCCCGCCGGAATGCCATACCCTAAAAACGCCACCGTTCTCCAGTTTCTCCCATGTCCATTTGTTTTCTTCAAGCAGGTCGCTCGATGGGATAATCTGTTCCTCGAATCGCACCAACTTTGGTTTTTGAATCAAGCGCAGTGTCTCGACGGAATTGGAATCATAGGTTTGATAAGAAATACCTCGACGCGAATACTTTATAGACTGAACAACAGAGGTGGATTTTAAAAGATGATTTTCGTCCTGTGGTGCCCATTCCGGAACAGCACCGAGTCCCTCCATAAAATGACGGATATAATCGCCGTAGCCATCCGACCACCAGGCACCCGGCCATTCCGGACCGACGGAAACATAACCATCCTTGTGACACATATATGTCGCCAGATCAAAAAACCGTTTTGCCAGATCCTTGTATATTTTCTCGCCTGACCGTTCGTACCACAATGCGCACAGAGAGGCATACCGCGCCGTATGACTGCCCATCGGTGCATAACACCAGGTTTGTTCCTTGATGGCATCCATTTCCGCGGTTGAAAAAACGGAACCAACCCAGGAAATGAGCGCCGGTACGTTTTTTTCTATAAGAGTGTCCAGTTCAGGATTTTTGATGAGATAACGTGCAGTTTCCAGAGGCGTAATTTGAACCCGGTTAGTGCGGTCCGAATCGTTTGGGATATCTTCAAAATAGGCGTTCCAGATAAATGTTTTCATGGGTCCGTTGATGGAATACAGCCAGTCCCAAGCCAGTTGGCGTGCCTTTTTAAACGCAGCCGTCTGCTCGTCTGTCAAATTTATACGTTCCCGGATTCTCAACAGTTCATCGAAAAGACGAATGGGTTCCGCAACGTTTGAACAATATTCGGAAATAATTTGATTGGTTCTGGCATTCACCCGAAACGGCCAGGGGGATTTTTTCGTATCCGCCATTGAAAACGGGGGCGGTCCTGGCCGTACATCGCGCACATGCTTGGCCAGCGCCTCGGCACAACAAACAGCCGCGTTGAGAAAACGATTTTCTTCCGTGACCTGATAAAATTTCAGATAAGCAATACCCAGTTCACCGACTTTGTCCGGCTCGATGCCGTACAACCCGTCTCCCCTCAGACCATCTTTTTCCCATCGTTTGGCGCCTTTATACGTCGTCTCGAAAGGATCCGCGCTGGCATAGGGAACATTTGCCCAGGGCCAGTCCGCCGGTGTTGTTCCGTTTTCCAACTGGTAATCAAGCATGCCGCGAACCAGGTCGATATATGAATTTTCCCCGGAGAAAACCCGGTAATCGATCACCAGACCCTGAACCAGACCGGCCCATACGCAGGCGGGATTGTGCATCCAATCCTCGGCAATAAACTTACCGTTTTCGTCTTTCTGGAAACAGCAGGTGATAAAATACATGGGAATATTCAGCGGCTCGTAGACCGGAGCATTTTTAATAAATTCAGATGCCAGTTCAGCCACATAAGAATAGCCTGCGCCGGGAATTTCCGGTTGATACCAGGCCAATATTTGACCGTTTTTATCCCGTTGAACGATATGTTCCAAAATCGTATCCGGCGATGCCTGATGAACGATTTGGGCTTGAGGCAATGAAGTAAAAAAAACGAGGAGCAAAAATAACTTTGCAATTATATTCATAATTTTCCTTTCAAATATCAAAAAGTTAATCGGAAAACAGCCCCCTGCGTCTTGTCTTTTTTCCGGATATTGAGCATTTGATTTCCACAGGAATAAAAGCAGTCCAAAAATCGCTATAGGCAATAAGAAAAATTCAGCTAATTGGCCATATCATTATCGCCGGCATCAACTTAACTCACTCTACCTTAAATTTCCTGCCGAGTTTTTCTTCCAGTTTAAAAACCTCGATGGCGTTCTCTCTGAAAATCCTTTGCAGAATATCAATGGCGACATCCTCAGTCAACAAGCCCCTTGAAATTCGCCGCGACAGCACCTCCGAAACGATATCTTTACCGAATTCCAGCGAGCCTGTTGACTCTTCGATGAGACTGCAATCACCACCCCAGAAAAGTTTATTGTAGGGTACACCGTCCAGTATTTCTTCCAGTGTTTGCACGGCCTCCTGCCGCGAGATCTGAGGCAGCCAAACCAGATCCAGGTAGACATTGGGAAACATTTTTCCCAGAGCCGCGTACTCACCCGTCCACGGGTACCCGCCGTGAAAAAGAACAAACTTCACATCGTGATATTTCAGAAAAAGATTGTTCAACCTGACGGGCTTTCCATTCTCCAACGTATTTCCATTGCCTGCCAGATAGCCGGTATGTATCTGGATGGGCAGGTCGTTATGAATAGATTTCTGAATGATCCAGTGAAACATAAAATCCTGCAGTTTTTTTGCCTCCTGCTGGGAGAGGTGGTTTGAATCTTTTTGAAAAAGCCGGTTGGCCTCCGCGTACGGCACATCCTCAAAGTACAATGTCCGGGAATAGGCCAGTGAATTTTTCACACAAACCGTTTTGGCAGCTATATTTTTTTCAAACAGATGTTCGCAAAATTTCAAGTAATCATCCAATGATTTTATGACAAATCCGGCTGCTTTTGCCTGATCGTATAAAGAAGGAGGTTCTTCACCAGCCGCTGGCCGTTGACTTATTTGCATCACAAGCGGATTGATATGAAACACCAGTGCAAAGTACCGCGGATCCAGATCGGTATTAAACGGCCGCCAGTACTGATCCAGGAACATCAGTTCAAATCCGGCCTTATGAAAGGCAGTGTCGAACCACGAGCGGTAATCCGAATAATTTTTCTCAATTTGACGGGAAAGAGCCGGAATATTCGAAGGGGTGAAATACAAATCGTCAAAATCATACAATTTCTGAAAGCCTTTTATAAAATGACCGTAATAACTACCGGCACGGCAATAATTCAGGGATTTTCCGAACAATTCCCACTTGGCATCCATACACAGCGAATCCAGAATTTCGATATCCATCCAACTGCTACCCGCCGAGACGAGGTCGTGCATCAAATAGCCAGTATAAATCACATGATAAAATCCCATGTGAACATCACCAAACTCTTCCGGCCAATGCTGATGTTCGTGGGTATCGATCACCTTTATCTGATCGGCATCTGACTTTAAACTTTTTTGCATAGAGTTGGAATTCAGGGAGCACTGACAGACCAGGATACCCAGTGAAATATGGAACAATACCTGGACATATTTATGAAGACAAAATCGTTTCATGTGATATTTCCCTCCGCTAAGGTATCGGTTATTTCCGGCCAAGGATGATATATACAGGCCGTTTAAAAAATAGCATATCGTTTTTTTTAAATAAATATCCGTCAAGTTTTTTATCTTTTTGTCCCTTGGCTAATAATCGTAGAGCTTCTGCGTGGTTTTCCCGGTTTTGCACAGCATGTTCCAAATATTCATCTATTCTTAAATCTACGGACAGTCTCATTTCATTAAAAATAACCTCAGTCTGGCGAAAATGATGAAAAGCGGATTTGCACACAACGATAGAATATGAATTGTTGTCATAAGCAAGGACCTCTACATCGGTACAATCAAAACCAATGTTATCCAGTCCGAATTCTTTGATGAAACCGTTTGCTATTTCGATTTCTCGATCTGATATATCAACACCCCGGGCCACTGAAATCATTTTAGCGATAAAAATAGTAAACTCTCCGGGGCCGCATGCCACATCCAATAGCCGGTCGTGTGGCTGAATTTCGCAAAATTCAAAATACGCGTTCATGAATTCTATATTTTCTCCTACCGACCAATTTGCAAATTTTTCCGCCTGGCGGTTGAATTGCCGTTTGACAATATGATTTGACAATCTGCACCTTTTGTTAAATCAAACACGGTTAAACTTTGAAAACGATAACAAATTCAAATTTAAAAAGCAAGAACAAATCGATTTACCACATAAAACCTCAGTATTAAAAATAAAATTCTTTTTTTTAGGGAACTCTATAAAAACAGTTCATTCCTTTTATCGAATATCGAAAATATGAAACAACTTGACATTAAATGTTTCAAACGATATATTGCATTTAATTTTTAAAAAATACTGGATGCTCTTTTGGAAACCGAAAGTTTCATACAGATGATAGTGATGGTGGTCGGCGGCCTCGGTATGTTTCTGCTGGGAATGAAACAGATGTCCGAAGGCATGCAGGTTATAGCCGGCGAGAAGATGAGGAAACTCATTAGCAAGGTCACGGACAACAATCTTGTCGGTGTTGGAGTGGGCGCGGCATTAACCGGTCTCATTCAATCGAGTTCTGTGACGACGGTGATGGTTGTCGGGATGGTGAACGCCGGCGTTATGACCCTGCGGCAAAGTATCGGTGTTATTCTTGGTGCGGATATCGGTACGACAGTAACTGCATGGATTATCGCGCTAAAAATCGCAGACTATGGCCTGCCGATTCTTGGAATATCGGCATTTTTCTATCTCTTTTCCAAAAATGAAAGGATACGTTACATTGCCGTGATGTTTCTTGGATTGGGCATGGTGTTCTATGGACTGGAATTAATGAAAGGAGGTTTCGAACCGCTGCGCGACGATCCCGCCTTTTTATCATTGTTTTCGCGGTTTCAACCGAGCAACCACATCGGCGTTTTAAAATGCGTTTTGGTCGGAGCTTTCGTCACCGCGATTATTCAATCATCTTCCGCTACAGTGGCAATTACAATTGCCCTGGCAAAAACCGGTGCCATCGGCTATGATACGGCCGTCGCTCTCGTTCTTGGAGAAAATATCGGCACGACCATTACCGCATATCTTGCGTCATTGGGAGCAACAACCAACGCCAAACGTACCGCTTATGCCCACATTTTGATAAAGATTATGGCTGTTTGCTTAATGATACCGATATTTTATTCCTATCTCTGGATATTAAAAACAATTCTGTCCGAAAATATTCCTCTGCCGGCCAGGATCGCTTTTGCGCACACCGTATTTAATATATTTGTTGTATGCCTGTTTTTACCCCTTGTGGCGCCTTTATCTTCTTTCCTGCTTCGATTTGTACCGGAAAAATCCTACAAGGAAATCCCTCACCTCACCTACCTGGATATCCGAATGCTGGATGCGCCTGCCCTGGGGATAAAACAGTCGTTTGATGAGATTCTGCGTATGAATGGAGATGTTCTCAAAATGTTCAAATGGCGGGAAATTCTTTTATCCGAAAATAACGGTAAAAATGAGAGGAAAATTTTCCAGACGGAGGAAAAATTCGATGTTATCCAAAAAGAGATAACCGAATTCCTCAGCAAACTTTTAGCGGGTAATCTGTCCATGCATGAGACAAAAGAAATTCGGAAACAACTCAGGATGGCGGACGAATACGAATCGATCAGCGATTGTGTGGTGATCATTATGAAGCTTTTTTTAAAAATGCAAAAAAACGGATTGAATATTATCGAACAGGACCGTAACAATATCTCCGACCTTCATAAATCGGTGTCTGGATATGTCGAATGGATCGGTCAGGCAATTCAGAACAAGAACACCGGGATCCTGGTCAAGGTGCTTGCAGAAGGCAAGGTCATCAATAACAAAGTCAAAAATTATCGGTCATTGCATATTAACGAGTTGGGCGCAACTCCGAACTCTCCGTTAGCCAGCCTCATCTATACGGATATTTTAAATGCTTATCGACGTATAAAAGACCATTCTCTCAACATTGCTGAAGCATTATGTCTCGAATAATAGTGAAGGATGATTGTTCTCTTAACTTGTTTATAATCCCCGCGTCGATACAATACAAATCATGCTTATTGGGTTGGCCCTGCCCGGCGGGTAAAAAATAGATGTTTTTGATCCGGGGAAACACCGGGCAATCTTTCCTGTCTTGTGGTGTTGATTGTTTCACCCATATTGACGGGTTCGCCCATCCGGCTTTTTTGGACGTCTTGAACCAAAGTACATGTTCCTCCCATCCCAGGAGATAAACGGCTGATCGTCATGATAAGTACCGGAAAAAGTAAAAATTTCTGGCGCGGACCAGGCTCTTCTCCGGTATTTCACACAGTATATCTTTCCGGTTTCCGCGACTTTCTGTATATTCCGCGGGCAACAACCCACTAAATACATTGATGGGTCAAAGGATTTTTTACGCACCTTTCCAAATGTTCCACGGGTAATGCCCACGAAATGCGGGAACTCACGGAAGATTCAAAGCGTCTTCCACGGATTTTATTCCTTTACAATCAAACTCATCGCCACACCGCCACCCGGTGCGAGTCTGAACGTCTGTGACATCGATTTATCGACAATCATTTTCTCAATGACAATACTTTCAGGATTATCCCGCCAATGTGCATCGTCTCTGTCCCGATACACAACACCATCATATTCTCGGCCATCTTTAAGAAAACTAAAATTTATGGTCAGAGAACGGGAATTCTCATCCGTTATCCCGCCGACAAACCAGTTGCCCGTTCCTCTCTCCTGCCGGGCAATGGTGACAAAATCACCCACTTCACCGTTCAAAACCAACGACTGCTCCCAGTCGACGCCCACATCCCTGATAAATTGAAATGCCGGCTGATTCTCATAATTTTCGATCAAGTCGCAGGCCATTTGAATGGGACTGTAAATCACAACATACAAGGCCAACTGTTGGGCCAGTGTGGTGTTGACCTGGTTGTTCGGCTTGTACGGATCGAGTTTGATATTAAAAACACCCGGCGTAAAATCAATCGGCCCCGCCAGCATTCGGGTAAACGCCACGATGCTCAAATGTTCCGGTGGATTCCCTCCATCCGAAGACCAGGCGTTGAATTCCTGTCCCCGCAATCCTTCCCGGGAAACGGCGTTGGGAAGGGTCCGGCGGATTCCTGTGGCCATGATCGGTTCGTGGACATTGACGGCAATCTCGTACCTGGCAGCGGTCTCCAGCACGCGGCGGTAATGATTGACCATCCACTGGCCGTGATGATACTCGCCGTTGGGAATAATTTTGCCCACATAACCGGTTTTTACGGCATGAACGCCCAGCCTTTGCATCAGGCCGTATGCTGCCTCCAATTGTTGATCGTAGGTTCTGGGTGCGGCCGAGGTTTCATGGTGCATGATCATCTCAACACCTTTTTCCTTGGCGTAGCGGACGACCTCTTCCAGATCATAATCCGGATAAGGTGTAACAAAATCGAATACGCCCTCCCGGTCATCAAAGCCGATCCAGTGTTCCCAGCCGGTGTTCCAGCCTTCGACCAGCACACCGCCGATGTTATTCGTCGCCGCGAAATCGATATAAGCCTTGGCATTCTCCGTGGTAGCGCCGTGTTTACCACCGGCCATGTCCCAGCCTGATTTCTCCAGATGCATCTCCCACCAGATTCCCACATATTTTTTCGGCTTGAACCAGCTCACATCGCCCAGTTTATTGGGTTCATTCAAATTGAGGATCAGTTTCGAGGCGATTAATCCGGCGGCATCAGGGCAAATTTGAACCATACGCCAGGGTGTTTTAAATGGAAGGCTGCGCTTCACCTTGTATCCCAGACGGTCGGATGCGACCAGAGCGGTCTGCATTTTTAAATGTTCCGCATCCACACGGAGTGTCATGCCGGCGTAATCGGTTAAATTGGCTTCATGGAAACTCAAATGCATGCCTTCGGCGGTCCGCATGGTCATAGGTGTATTCACTGCATTTTCCGGGATATAACTCTGAGCCAGACTGGGGTGATTTCTCTTTGACAGCGCATCGATTTCTGAAAATTTGGTGGTGTTGTACAAATGTTCATAGCTGTCCCAATCCCCCGGAATCCACCAGCATGTATGATCGCCGGTGAGACAAAATTCGGTTTTCTCCTCCATAATTTCCAGCTCTTTAAAACCGGATTGTTCGGGTAACTCGTACCGGAAGGCGATACCATCATCATATGCCCTGAAATATATATTCAGACAGCGCTGCGGTGCTTCGGTTTCCCGCAGCCGGACAACCATCTCGTTACAAAAATTCAACACATTCCTTTCCTCACCCCAGGGCATCACCCAGGTTTCCTTGATGGATTTAACCTTTTTCTGGACCAGTTCCAATCCCTTCTCCAAAGGAGGCTGATCCTTAAATTCAAACCCCATAGCAGAGGATTGAATGAGCGCGTTACCTTTATATTGTACTGAATAAAGTGGGGCACCTTCATCACCAAGTTGAAATTGCAGGGAGATGTTACCAGAGGGAGATGTTACCACGAATTCGGAGCTTTGTTGATTTGCACACGCCAATAAAAAGACGAGCGTTCCAATTAGGTAAATAAAATTGAATAAAAGTCGCATTTTCTTACCTCATTTTTAAATTGATCATTATCTTAAAATATAATAAAATTTTTTATAATATCATCACTTCAAATTACAATTTGAAAAAATCTTGATAACTTTTCGTATTTTCAGTTTATAATTTTATTGAGAGTGATAGATTCACGCAATCATACAGTACCGGTCTTGTGATCCATTGAACGGTTTAAACTGATGCCGCGATGCAATTGAGGTCGAATCCCGCGGCATAGGAATTATCGTTTTATTCTAACTTTGATTGGTGAACGCTCGGCCGGAACGGACGGTTTGTGTCGCATTTGGCTACGAATCGAAGGACATGTCACCGCAACAACAACATTTTTTTCGATGTATACACGCGCCCCGGCTAAAAAATAGATACCATCCGTCATCCTGCTGCCCATATAATCATTGGGCCATTTTGATGAATAGGGAGGTGCTTGAGTTCCCCAATCCGACAGATCGGATGTATTTCGGAACTGCATCATCACCCTGTTGCCATCCATTACACCGGTGCGCACGGCAGCAGGATCTCCAGCAGGATCATTTGGACCCGAGTAAGGAATATGTTGCGCCAATAGTACTGAAACAGCCATTAAACAGAAAAAGCTTGTTTTCATATCGCCCTCTTAAATTTTCTAATGCCCCATTGAAAAAAAACAGGAAAAACTGTTATTTGATCAAGCATTGTGGTAATGAAACAGAAGGCCAAAAGTCAAATAATTGATTCAAATAAATTTACGGTATTGGTTTCGATCATTCATCTCAATTCCTTTATATTTTTTTAACTGAACTCATTCTCCAAGGTTCCCGGCTAATTCAAATAATTGTATTAAAAAATCCAATTTCACAGTTCTCTTGCGAAGGGAACCGGCCAAGTGAGATGCAAAAAGATCTATCCGGTTTATTAGGAATTCGGAAAAATCAACGGGCCAAAAGCAACAATCTTAGAATCAGAAGGTATAAAATAAAGACCAAAGTCAATGCACTGTTTATTTTACTAGGAGCCCGTCGGACGTGTGTCGTAAGTATTTGTTTTTTAGACATCATTGATTTTGAGATCAAATTTTTAAATACATAAAAATCAATTATTTATAATAATAGAAATCCTTGAGTCCGACAGGTTTCCAGCTAATAAAAGTTGCAAAATTCAGCGGGACTGTGAATGAACGTCCTGTTAGGTCAAACAGTCTATTCCAAGAGCAGGTTCATAACCTTGAGCAATTGCCGCCCGGTTACTCACATATTACACCGACATCAATTTTTCACTTGAATTTGGCATTTTTTTTTAAATTGCCAAATAAAGGAGGAAAATATGTTAGCAACAATCGACAAATTTGGACGTATTGTCATTCCTAAAAAATTACGAGCACACCTTGGAATTACGACCGACTCAACGGTCGATATCAATAAAATCGGCAAACGACTTGTTATTGAACCGGTGCACGAAAAAAATGCGGTTGTAGAAAAAAATGGATTCTTAATTTATGTCGGCAGGATAAATATCGATTTTGACCAGGCCATTAAATCTGAAAGAGAAAAAAGAATAACAAAGCTTCTATTACCCCAGGAAAACACATGAAAATTCTCATTGACAGTTCCGTAATTATCGCTTCAATGATTGAATCACATCCCAATCATGATTCGGCGTTGCTTTGGATAGAACGAGCACGAAAAGAAGAATTTTTGCTATTCGTTTCGGCACATAGCTTATTAGAGGTTTACAGTGTATTGACAAAAGCACCATTTAAACCCAGAATTTCTTCTGAAACCGCCAAAAGACTGATCGAAAGAAATATTAAAAATATAGCCAACATTCACTCTTTAGTTTTGTATCATTTACCACCCAAAATTGAGATTTTACTTGTTTTCATGGTCCGCCACCTGATCGTTCAAACCCAACCCCTCAACTCACACGCCTCTGCAATCCGGGCCACGCCCACAATCGTGGCCGCCAAACGTGGATGGACCTTTTTCTCACGGACAGCTTCGTGAACCGTCTGGTAAGCTTTGGTCAGTTTTTTGTCCAATTTTTCATGCACCTGACTTTCTTCCCAGAAATCGAGCGTGCCATCCTGCACCATTTCAAAGTATGAGACCGTGACACCACCGGCGCTGGCCAGGATATCGGGAATGACATGAATCTTATTTTTTTTCAGGATCAGATCGGCCTCAGGTGTCGTCGGACCGTTTGCCAGTTCGCAGATAATTTTCGCCTTGATATTGTGCGCGTTGTCAACAGTAATGGAATTTTCCAAAGCCGCCGGATATAAAATATCCGCATCGAGCTCGAGGATGCTGTCCCGCGGTACCTTTTTGCCGCCCTTGAAAGTACTCACTGAGCCGGTTTTCAACTTGTGTGAAACCAATTCTTTTGCATTGAGTCCGTTCGGATTGACCAGCCCGCCTTTTGAATCACACACACCGACCAATTTTCCACCACCGAGCATTTCCTGGTGCAAAAGCGCCGCCCTCTGGCCGGCGTTGCCGAATCCCTGAATGGCAAATGTCCCTCCTGGATCAATTTTTAACGACTTGCATGCTTCCCGGACTGTAATCACGCCTCCTCTTGCCGTTGCATCCCTGCGTCCCTGGGTTCCGCCGATTTGCATGGGCTTATCCGTCAATACGCCGGGATGATGTTGCTGAACGATTGCCTCGTACTCATCCATCATCCAGGCCATGATTTGAGGATTGGTATTCACATCGGGTGCCGGCACATCTTTGTGAAGGCCAAGAGAAGATGCGCATGCCCGTACGTAGGCGCGTGACAGACTCTCCAATTCACGCTGGGAAAGTTGCCCGGGATTGCAGGCAATACCTCCTTTGCCGCCACCCAGCGGCAGGTCCACAACAGCCGTTTTTAACGTCATCCAGCATGCCAGGGCCCGGACCGTATCGATGGTCTCAAGAGAATGGAAACGGATTCCGCCCTTTGCCGGTCCGCGGGCTGTATTGTATTGAATACGCGATGCATGAAAAACACGAAATTGTCCATCATCCATACGAACGGAAAGCGTAAAGTTCAACTCGCGCTGCGGCCAGGATAACAAATCAACAGTGGCCTTGTTCAGATTTAAAATTCTGGAAGCTTCTTTAATTTGATTTTGAGCGACATCAAATGAATTGTACGATTTCATTCTGAAAAATCCTTGTTATCATGGTGATTGAAAGGTGGATTGGTTGTTGGATTGTCATTATGGTCCAGCAATATACGATACCAGCAACCTTTGCACATCAAGGCTCTGTCGACACTTAATAAAACCTGCTCCCACGGGCTTAATTGTCTGCCGCAATGAGGACAATTTTCCGGTGTTTTCTCATGGCTCGCCAAAGTCAGTCTCCGGTTTTAAAATAATACCTTTACTTTCATGGCCGCTCATTTTAATGACGATCGGTTTATCAAAAGCAAGATGCCGGACAAATTCCGTGGTCTCTGCCGGCTTTTGAGCAAGTAGCCATTCCCAGTCTATAAAGCTGTTACGATCACTTGAATGCACGGTGTAATATCCGACCATAAAAGAGTTTAGATTTTGAAAAAAATGAGATCCCTGGGAAGGCATAACGGACATGTCCAAAAAATCGGTTTCAATGATCGCTCTCGCACCCGCAATTTGATCCCATGTGACCGGAATACCCAACCATGGATCCATGGAACCCCAACGTCCGACTCCGATCAACAGAAATGGGCGCTGCTGATCGAGCAATTTTGAATTGAAATAACTGATCTCGGTTGCCGTTAATTGACTCTTGGAGCGTTGAAATTTTTTACGATCGATGACGACAATGTCGTATATATTTCTCAACACACCGTTTCCCATCACCTGCTGGCTTTTACAGATGAGATCGTTGTTTTCAAACGTTTCGATGTCCAGAACCTCCAATTCCCGGTTAAGCACCATCGGCCGCATTTGTAAAATGCCGAACTCTTTCGGTCCATTTTTCACATCAAGATTAACCGCAAACTCTATCTCTACCGGCGTCCCCATACTCCAGCTTCCCATATCCAGCAATAATTCGAGAATTTGGGCTAATGGGAAAATCTTGCTTTTCAAAAGAGGAGCCAGAGTAACCAGTCGAAAGCCGGATCTGGAGATCCCATCATAAATGGTTTCGTTTTCACGTGAGTAGGTCGAACCTAAAACAGACAGTGTACCATCCTGCTCGGCAACACTTAATGGGTACTTTTGAATAAACGGATCCTTTATCCGGTCTGATTTGCCATCCTGCTTGGTCATACTGAGAGCAAAAAATGAGGTCTGGGCATTCTGCAATGTGGTTTTCGTATTGTCGAAAAGATTTAATCTGTCGGGATATTTGGGACAAAACCTAGCGGCGGCCCCCCCTTCAACCACCATCTTGCCCAGACCCAGAGCGGCCGACACAATGCCATCTGCGGCTGTTTGCGGCTTGATGGGATAATAATTATACGAACGCGCAACGCCGGAAATATTCGGATAAAATTTGTCATTGTAAAAAGAGCCGACCATTTTTTGCACAATCACAGCCATTTTTTCGTCTTCAAGATGAAACGATGTTGCCTTGATATAATCTTTGGCGGATTTTAAAAATGTTGAAGCATATACGCTTTTAATGGCAATGAGCAGTTCTCTCAATCGAATGAGCCCGTCCGGATCCGAATTCGGCAGCATATAAGTATTGTAAACACCGGCAAACGGTTGATTGTGCGAGTCCTCCAGCAGACTGGACGACCTTATGGCCAGTGGCGATTGAATGAGCGTAACAAAAGACGCCAGCTCGCCCAATATCTCCTCCGGAAAGTACTTGGCCTGAATAAACCGCTGCATTATTTTTGTGTCGTCATCACTTTGCAGGGCAAATTTAAGCAGATCGTTCTTTTCCAAAAATTCATCAAAAATATCCGTTCCGATAACAACGGCAGGCGGAATGTATATTTGAACGCCTTCAAATTGGTTATGAACGTTATAATTGGTGATTAAAATATTGACAAATGACAATCCCCGTGTTTTTCCACCCAATGAACCTCCGCCAATACCCGCAATACTGCTTAATGGATCGAAAAAATCCTTGTCAAAATGTGTGATAATTCCACGTTGCCGCAGTTTCCGATAATCGCGCAAGGAACGAATCAGGTCCTGCCGGGTTTCCTCTATCGTATCGTAATCGGTGATCTTGCGCGGCCGCAGCTGATGGGCAAGCCAGAATTCCGTGCGTGCTTTGAGCCAGTTGGAAAAATGGTTCCTTTCTGCGTGGTAAACGATACTTTCTTCAGGCACGATTTTGAGTGCATTTTCAAGAGAGATGAGATCTTTTGCCCGGCCCACTTCCGTACCGTTGTGCGATCGAAAAACCATATCTCCGAAAGAGAGTTGTTCAACCATAAACCGGCGTAATTCATCCAACAGGTTTGGAGCATCTTTGAGGACAAACTCCGCACCGAGCAATGACGCCTTTTCCCGATTTTCCGGCCATGTAGAATGAAGTAAAATGGGAGTTTCAGTGTTATTTTTTCTAACATTTTCTGCAAAAAAAAGACCTGCCTGCGTATCCGCTTTGCCGCCGCGGGGAAAATCAATATCGGATATAATGCCTAAAATAGTATCATGATATTTACAAAAATATTCCCATGCCTCCTCATAGTTTGTACAAAGAATTATTTTCGGCCGGGCCCTCTGGCGAAGCTGCTTATGCGAAAGATTAATACCTTCTGAAATCAAGCGTTGCGATTGTTTCATGACCTCCCGGTAAATAAGCGGCAGGAAATAGGAGTAATATCGAACGTTATCTTCGATCACGATAATCGATTGAACGCCCACAAGATTTGTATCGTGATCGGCATTCATTTTATCTTCGAGATGTTTGATAATCGCCAATAACAGGCGTGAATCTCCTTGCCAGATAAACACCTGATCAAAATCGAAAGTCGCGCCGTGCGTTATCAAGTCCAGTAATTCGCGGTTGTCAAAAGCCAGCAGTACGATGGGGATGTTAATTTTTTCTTCCCGGGCACGCCTGGCAAAAGTGGATACTCGCATGTCCTCGATGTGCATGGTGGTGATGATCAGGTCGAAGCGCCGTTCCTCCTTTGCCAGGGCAATGCCCTCTTCCCCGTTGGATACACGTGTCAGTTCCGGAGAGTGACTTAAATTGAGATTCTGATATTGCTCGCGGATGAGCTCATACAGCCGGCCATCCTCTTCGAAAATGTAAAGGTCGTACAAGCTCGATACAAGTAAAATATCCCGTATCCGGAGACGCATCAGGTTTTGAAAACCCTGAAATCGTGTACCATATCCGTGTTCAACCCATAGCGGATCGGCATGTGGTATAGATTTGGTGGTCATATGCAGCAAAAATCACGACTGGTTAAACTAAACCCTGGTCCAGCATGGCATTTGCAACTTTGAGAAAACCGCCGATATTGGCGCCGTTTACATAGTTACCCGGTGTATTGAAACGTTCTGCTGTTTCGACACAGGTCTTGTGTATATTTTTCATAATCATCCGGAGGCGGTCATCCACTTCCTGGCGGGTCCAAGGCAGACGCATACTGTTTTGGGTCATCTCCAGCCCGGAAACCGCAACACCTCCTGCATTGGCCGCCTTGCCGGGGGCATATAGAATGCCCTTTTCGATGAAAAGTTTGACGCCATCGTTAGATGTCGGCATATTGGCGCCTTCGCTCACACAATACACACCGTTGTTCAGTAAATTTTGGGCATCCTTTTTATTGATCTCGTTCTGTGTAGCACTTGGAAAAGCACATTGGGCTTTATGATCCCAAAGAGGATTGAAATCGGCGCCAGGATCCATAGGGGTGTATGTGGCGGAACGATATTTTTCCACATATTCTTTAATACGCCCTCTTTTTACATTTTTCAACTCCAGTACAAATTCGAGCTTTTCACGACTAATGCCTTCAGGATCGTATATGTGACCGTTGGAATCCGAAAGCGTCACAACTTTTCCACCCAGGTCGAGTAATTTTTCAGTGGTATATTGTGCCACATTACCCGATCCGGAAACAAGACAGGTTTTACCCTCAAAAGTTTCTCCCCGGGTCGCCAGCATTTCCGCAGCGATGTAGACCGCACCATAACCCGTGGCTTCCGGACGAATGAGAGAGCCGCCCCAATTCAGGCCTTTTCCCGTTAAAACACCGGTAAACTCATTTTTTAATTTTTTATAAAAACCAAATAAAAATCCGATCTCACGGCCTCCTACGCCAATGTCACCGGCAGGTACATCCGTATTGTGGCCTATATGCCGGAACAATTCGGACATAAAACTCTGACAAAACCTCATAACTTCGTTGTCACTCTTTCCCTTGGGATCAAAATCAGATCCTCCTTTACCGCCGCCCATGGGCAGGGATGTCAGGCTGTTCTTAAATACCTGTTCGAAAGCCAAAAATTTCAGAATTCCAAGGTTCACACTGGGATGAAATCTGAGACCGCCCTTATATGGACCGATGGCACTGTTCATCTCGATTCGAAAACCGCGGTTAATGTGAATTTCTCCTTGGTCGTCCATCCACGGCACACGAAACATGATCACTCGCTCCGGTTCCATGATTCGTTCGAATACTTTTGCCGTCCGGTATTCGGGATGACGTTCGTAAACGAGTGCAATCGAGTCAGCAACTTCTTCAACAGCCTGATGGAATTCCGTTTCACCCGGATCCTTTGCTTTAGCCATATCCAATACTTCTTTGGTAAATTCTTTCATAATAGTCTCCTCAAGGAATATTGATATTGGTAATTCGATTAAAGACTGATTAGACGTTGGAACAAAAGCAAATTTTGGACTGCCTCACAGCTTTAAAAATCCTTCCAAAATCTTATCAAATCTGTTGCCGAATACGACATCAAACTGTACAAGCGTTCGAAAAAAAGTAAAAGTTTGATCATATAACATACTAAAGTCCCAAATTAAAAACAAGTTTATTTATTTCAGGGTATCCCACAAAGCATATTATGATCTTTTAAATTTAGCACTCGAAATAGGTGTCGAGTAAAATTTAAAACAAACCGGAGGTAACATATGAAACACCTCAGAATGATACTATTGGGTTTAGGATCGCTCGTATTGTTGTCTATATTATCCTGTTCCGAAAAAAATCCCGTAAACCCGGATACAAAACAAACCGACACCGGCACTTTCAAGGTACAAGGTCGATTTCTGTATGATAGTAAAGGTGAAAAAGTGATTTTACGCGGCGTCAATAAAATGATCTACTATCGAGATCCCACGGGCGTTGCGTCGTATCCTGAAATCACAAAATGCGGCGCAAATGTGGTCCGTATTTTCTGGTTCGCGCGGGATGATAAAACCGTCGCCGAATTGAATCAGACCCTTACTAATTGCATCAAAAACAAAATGATCCCCATTATTAAATGTCATGATGCAACGGGAGAATGGGACCAATTATGGAAATGTGTCAATAACTGGCGCCGGCCGGCCGCAGTCGATTATAAATAGATGA
>JAFGEC010000295.1 GCA_016931775.1 Candidatus Zhuqueibacterota bacterium
ATTGTCCTGCTGCTTATTACATTCCTGACTACTCGTGAACGTGTTCAGCCGCCGAAAGGTCAAAAGAGCTCCTTTGGCCAGGACCTTAAAGATGTTTCCAAAAACCTACCATGGATCATAATATTTATTGCATCTGTATTTTGGCTGATCCACAACATGATCCGTAATGGAATGGTGGCATACTATTTCAATAATGTTAACGGCGAGGGCAGTAAAGTTATGTGTACATGGATGCTTGGCCCCCTTAAACTTGACTTCGACCAGACAACGGTCTTCCTGACAATACAGACTTTTGGTATGATGACAGGGGTGTTTCTCAGTACGCCTCTTAAAAAATGCTTTGGTCGAAAAACGCTAATGATATTCTTTTCGCTTATAAGTGTTGTTCTCAGCGGGGTGTTCTATTGGCTGCCTGCCAAAAATTTTGTCGTACTGAGTGTCATAAATTTTCTGTGGGCGATCGTAGCGGGTGCCATACCGGTGTTCTTCTTTGCGATGTTCGCCGATGTTGCAGATTTTCATCAATGGAAGTTCAGACAGCGGGCAACGGGACTGATCATAGCGGGGATCATGTTTGCTATTAAAATGGGAGTCGCAGTCGGCGGATTTTTGGGGTTGTACATTCTCGGACAGTACGGTTATGACAAAGAGCTGCCGATTACTCCTGAAGTAATTCATGGGATAAAACTTTTGTTCAGCATTATCCCGGCCGGATTCATGCTGGTTTGCGGCATTATCATTTGCTTATATCCTATAAATGAAAAAATGCTGACACAGATCGAAGCGAACCTGAAAGAAAGAAGTAAATCCGAGTTAGAAAATTAAAATTTATGAAAGACGTAAACGGTTGATATTTTCTTTTTCTATACATTGAGATATTTAGTAATTGGAAGGTGAATATGGTCGAGAACAAATTGAATCAGGGAAATTTTACTTTACCGGGAGAGGCCGGATATGAAGAACTGACACTCGACCTGGCAAAAAAATGGGGAGCCGATGCAATCCGAGACAGTGACGGCACAGTGCTGTCGGAGAAGATCACCTCAACAGGATTTGATATCTATTCCACCATTTGCCTTGTCCGTATAGATAACCAATGGGCCAGGGCTAACATGGACAAGCTGCAGCAAAATTATTTAATGAGCTCTCCTGTCATTGCTGAAGGTGATACCGTTACGATAGATCCGTTGAGCGGATTTTTCAGGGAACAATTCAAAGTTAACGCTAACGATGACCCTAATAAATGGTGGCAGGTCTTCGACCGTACTACATCCGAAGAAGTTCCGGCTGCTCTGTGGAGCTACGATGCCAAAAAAGAAATTGTTACAATAAAAAACGCTAAGAAGTGGCATAAATACACGGTTAATTTTTTGGCTTACCGGATATGGGAAGCCATTTCGATGTACAACCATATCACTAATGACTGGGGAGACAGAGATCACTTGATGCCGATCGACCCGATATATCCCCAAACGCAGGAATTTATTTTGGATTATTTAGGAAAGTGGCTTAAAGAACATCCAAAAACAAAAATAGTGCGTTGTACATCAATGTTTTACAACTTTGCCTGGTTCTGGGGCGACGACCCCGACCTGCGTTTTACCTATGCCGACTGGGGCTCTTATGAAATGACGGTCAGCCCTCGTGCCATGGAAATGTTCGCCAAAGCAAAAGGCTACGAATTGACCAGCGAAGATTTTGTCAATAATGGCCAGTACTGTTCAAGTCATAATGTGCCGTCCGCACGATTGCTAGACTGGATGGACTTCATGAATGAATTCGTTGTTACGTTCGGCAGAAAATGCATCGATAAGATCCATGCTGCGGATAAAAAAGCCTATATGTTCTATGATGATCATTGGGTCGGTACCGAACCTTATAGCGACAGGTTTAAAGATTTTGAGTTCGACGGTCTGATCAAATGCGTGTTCAATGCTTTCGAAGCCAGGTTGTGTGCAGGTGTAAAAGGCGTAAAGACAAAAGAGCTGCGACTGCATCCCTATCTGTTCCCAACCGGACTAAAAGGCGAGCCTACCTTCATGGAAGGGGGCGACCCCGCCCTTGATGCTAAACGTTTCTGGGTCAACATCCGCAGAGGATTATTGTGCGAACCGGTGGATCGTATCGGCCTGGGGGGCTATCTGCACTTAGTAGAGAAGTTTCCTGATTTTGTTGAGACAGTAACACAGATCACCGCAGAGTTCAGAGCACTTGGCGAATTCCACAAAAACGACAAACCTTACACCGCTCCGGTTAAGACAGCCGTTCTGACTGCCTGGGGCAAGCTGCGATCGTGGGTATATGTCGGCCACTTCATCCCCGGTGTAGAATTGTACGAACTAACCGAATCACTGGCGGGTTTGCCGGTTGATGTTACCTTCCTTAGTTTTGACGATATTCTTAAAAACGGTATCCCAAAGGATATTCAGGTTATACTTAACGCCGGTCGGGTCAACAGCGCCTGGGTTGGCGGAGAGCACTGGAAAAATGAAAAAATCATCGAAGCGATCACAGCCTGGGTAGCTAACGGCGGCGGTTTCATTGGCGTAGGTGAACCGTCGGCTTGCATTCACAGCAGCCAATACTTCCAGCTCTCTAATATCCTGGGTCTGGATCGGGAGACAGGCCAAACATGCGGCAAGCCCAAACGAAAATACACTACGGTAAATCAAAAACACTTCATACTTGAAGATATCGAAAGAGACCTCGACCTCGGAGATGATATTGATGACATTTATATCATCAACAAAGACACGCAAGTGCTGACAGATAAAGATAATTCTCCAAGAATTGCAGTACATAAGTTTGGCAAAGGAAGATCCGTTTATCTTTCGGGCTACAAATTCACACCGCAAAACACCCGGCTGCTGCACCGATCACTTTGTTGGGCCGCGGCATGCGAAGACAGCTTCAAACCGTGGACGTGCAGTAATATTAATACCGAGTGTGCATATTACCCAAAAAGCAAAAAGCTTGTTGTCGTAAACAGCAGCGACGACCGTCAGGAAACGAAAGTATTCGATTCGAAGGGGAGCTCTATATCTGTAAGCATGGACCCACATGGTATTGAAATCATAAATGCATAAGTCTTTTTTAAATGGGTTGTAGACTTAAGATGTCGTTTTAATTTTCAGGTTTTGAGGGCCTGGAAGTGACCCCTTGATATTGGGCTTAAAATGGGGTTTTTGAGTTTGAGGGTTGGCAAAAATGGGGGCTGAAGGGGGTGAAAACCGCTTTTTTTGCAAATTTTTGCATTTTTTGGAAAAAGTGTGTGTTTTTTAGCAAAATCTGGGCTGTTTTCAATAAGAGTTGGGTGTTTTTTAGCGCTTTTTAGTAAAAGTTGTCTTAGCCGGGGTTGACGTAGAGTTTTTTTGGCCACTAATTGTTACGGCCTCTTACTTGAAATTGCTTGAAATTTTACGGAAGTGGTGCTAAGTTGATTGCGGTTTGAAGTAGTTATAAATTGGGCCGCAACAATGCAACTGCGACGAGTTTTTTGGGAGACCCATTCTCGTCGGGATACCTAAGGCATAAATTGCTGCTTGGTTGAGATGTTCATTAAGCAAGTTTTAAATTTTGATTACCCAGGGCATAAATTAAAAGTTAAAGGAAAAAGGAGTGAAAAAGGTGTCACCTAGGGCGTAAACTGACACCTTTAGTTATTGACACCTTTAGTTATTCTCCATTATGCTTATTTATTTTCCCTTATTAAGCTTCATCAGGTTCACAACTGATTGCAATGTCAGAAATAAATTCTGGCTTCAAGTATTTAATCCTGTCTTGAAGAGTTGCAATTTCACTCTTTAATTTTGAATATGGTATAAACTGACATATCTTGGGTAACGGTGGTTTTAGCTTCTTGAAGGTTGGCCTATTTATTTCAGAAAATACTTTTTCGTATTTTTCGTCTGGGGCAACTAAATAAAGATTGATTTTAATATTTGGCTGCATCGAAATTAAATCTGACATTCTGAGAAGGCCTGAATATATGAGGGTCGTATGTTCTACTTCAAATGCAGCAACAATGGCGTCTCCCTGTAACCATAAAACATCTATCAACTCTATGGTTTTATTAGTAGCTTCGTCAAACTGACGGGGTAATTCTGAACGTATATTTTTTATCTTATTAAAATCATTTCCATTGTAGGACTTATTTCTATCGTTTCTCGCAACCCATACATCAAGCCCTAAATCAGAGCCCAACTTTAAGAGCAACCATTGAATTTCTGTGTGTGTTGTTTCCGATGTTTGAGTTTCTTCGTAGATTGTTGAATTTTCTTCTTTTTCCTTGTCATCTGGAACAGTTACAACACCTATTTTCTTAGACTCATATTTTTTAGGCGTTCTGTTATATTTTGCCTTGTCATAATTTCGTGTGACGGGATTTTCCGTGGCCGCTTTGACTGCCTCTACAATTTCTATACCATCCTGCTCTTTGAATTTTGCAGGTGACTGTCTAAAAAAGCCTGTCCAAGCATTGGGTGATGAAAGATTTTGGAAGATGGATAATTTATCTTTTAATTCCTGAATTGGAATGGCAGTCCCTGGAGTCAATTGGTATACAATCTCAACGTCAAATCTCATTGGAAAGTCGGCATCTTCCCATATTTTTTTTGAATAGTCTTCGTAGCACTCAGATTTGACTTCTAAGATACCAATAATTCGTGATATGCCTGTAACATGGCAGATTAGGTAATCACCAACTTTGATTTTACTGGCCATTCGTCTCAATCTATGCCTAAAACCAGAAACAGTGCCACCGTGCTTTAAAAACTCCTCCCATGTTTTACCTGTGAATAAATCAAGCCAGTAGTTTCGAGTCATTATGACTACTCCTAAAGAATCTCACCCCTGTCTATAAAACTTCTATTAGTATCATGTTTATATTTTCTTGAGCATGTTTTTCATGTCCTGCAAGAGGTATCGATTTTGTGCTACTGGATTCAGCTGAATCCCAAGTATTTTTTTACAAAGCGGACATGTATAACTCAAGCCTTTATATTTAATACTTATATCATATTTAAGTTCTATGTCTTGAGCTTTCGCATTAGGTATTCTTTTCCCACAGTGAGGGCATTCCCCTGTATGTATCATAGCTTGTTCCTTTCCATTTTAAATTTAGTCTTTACTTGGAGTCGTTTCGACAATACCACTAGATACTTTCGACGGCGGTTATTACGTATTTATCATTATAGCTGGGGTGGGGTGATAGGCAAGTATAAATTCTTAGGAAAATATTTGCTTAGGATAGCAAAAAAGGTATAATTCAGGGCATTGGCGAAGTCAAGCCGGATTAAGAAAAGGGGACGCTGTGGCAGAAGAAAATAACAAATCTGAAGAAGTTAGATTCAGCCAGGAGCAATACGATATGCTTAAACGCTGCTCGGATAAGCAAGATATAACCGAGTGGAACGAGTGGAGGAAGAAAAATCCTGATGAAAAAATCTTGCTTAGAGAAGCAGGTCTAGAGAAAGCTACGCTTTGGCGTGCTAATCTACAAGAAGCTGAGCTTGGGCTCGCTAATTTACAAAAAGCTAGACTTGGGGACGCTAATCTACAAGAAGCTTTCCTTGGTGGTGCTAATCTACAAGAAGCTAAACTTCAGGACGCTAATCTACAAGGAGCTAAGCTTTTCCGCGCTAATCTACAAGAAGCTGACCTTTGGAGAGCTAATCTACAAGGAGCTAAACTTGAGGGTGCTAATCTTAAAGGTACAGATTTAGAGAGGGCAAAGATAAAAGGAGCTAATTTTAGAAAGGCTATTGTTGACGGCGAAACCTTGGTATGGGACTGCGAGATCGACAAGGGGACCTATTTTAGCGGTGTGGGCCTTGATGCTATTAGAATACAGCCGGGGGCAAAGCAGTTGTTGGAATACAATAACAGGCGGATGAACTGGAAGGGGTGGTATAAGGAGCATAAGTTCTTGCAGTGGCCGGTGAAGTGGTTTTGGTCGTTAAGTGATTATGGGATATCTACGGGGAGGATATTGGGGTGGTTTATGTTTTTTGCACTTATATTTGCGATGATATATTATGTGTGGGGGTGCGTTGATGTTTACGGGTTGGGGATAAAGGACCGGCCGGGGGTGGTGAGCAATCTTTTTGTGTTAGAGAAGGAGCATGGCAATGAGGCGGTGGCGTGGAACCAGGTGCCGGTGCGTTCGATATACTTTTCTGTAATAACAATGACAACATTGGGTTTTGGCGATATGTATGCCAACCCGGCAACCTCTAAAGATAATCCATACGCACAGGCAAGGAGTGGATGGGGGCATTTTCTTTTGATGATACAGGTGTTGCTGGGTTATGTGATGTTAGGTGCGCTGGTAACACGTTTTGCCGTGTTGTTTACAGCCGGGGGGCCTGCGGGGGAGTTTAGAGAAGCAGAGAATAGAGGACAGAACGCAGATGAGGAAGAAGATGACGGGGACCTACACAGACGGACACAGACAGGGGGAGAGGGAAATATGTGAGTTAGAAGGTCAAAATGGTGTTGAAAATTTTTGTATGTCAGTTAAAACCAGTCGGAGCTTAGGTTATTCCATTGTGCGTTTTCTGTATCAATGAGTTTTATCTTTTTTTCTCTTTTCCATCC
>JAFGEC010000296.1 GCA_016931775.1 Candidatus Zhuqueibacterota bacterium
AAATCCGGTTTCTTCTTGATGTGAATGGCCGGCCGCGTAGAACACGGTCCGTTGCCACTTGAAGCAGCACACCCGGCCGTGTACATGGCCCGATCAGATTGTGGGCGATAATCAGCTCATCGGAATCCCCACCGTAAATTCCCACACCGCGAATATCCCACAGGATATTGTGATCGATCAGGTTGGGCTCCCGCGACGCCTCGATAAAAAGCGCGCCGTTGCAGCACATGTCCAGATCGTAGACGGTATTCTGCGTGATGCGGCAGTTTTTATTGTCCCAATCCAACCAGACAGCGGAACCAGCCATAATATCATGAATCAGGTTCCGGCGAACGACGGTGTCCGTGCATTTCAGCAGCTTGACCGCTGCACACTCCCAGTATCTTTCCACATCCTGCCAGCCGATGTTGTAGAAATGATTGTTTTCAACCAAAGAGCTCTTGTTGACGTAGCCCTGAACGCCTCCGGTACCGCACCAGGAGATCACGTTATGACGGACAATGGTTCCGCCCGGGCTTGCCTCCGCCCGCCGACCGTCCGCCCTGTTGCGCTCCCGGTCGCTGGTCTCGATGGAACGTGCACCGATTTCAATGCCGACGGAATTGACCTGGGATACGAAATTATCTTCGATGAGCCAATGGTGGCCGCCGTTGGTGAAAACAGCGCCCGTCCCGGTACGCGGTAATCCGTTGCCGGCATGGGTAAATGTTAAACCTTTAATTTGAATATATCCCAGATCGGTGGTATCCGGCTTGAACAGATGCTGCAAAACCGTCACTTCCATGACCTGTGTATTGGGATCAATACTCTTAAATGGATGCACATGCAAAACAAAACCTGTGGAATCAACCCAAAAGGAGCCGGGCACCCGCGGCAGGTCTTCATAAGTTGACAACTGAACCAGATGTTCGCCGTTCTGAAAAACCATTCCCCTTCGCAAAGTATAAGGCACTCTACCGGCCCACTCGGCGGCCCATGGCATAATCTCGATGTCGGCAACACTCGCATTTTGCAAGGCAAATGGATTTTCTTCGGGAAAGATGGAATCGGCCAAGACTTTCATCCACAATTTTTGTGAAAATTGCGCCGGATTTTTGGAGCGAACCCATTGTTGAACGATTCGCGATCCCTTGATTACTACAGAGTCACCCGGAAAGGCCAAATAGGAAATCATTGAATCCGGTCCTTTGCCACCTCTTTTCGGTACGATCTTTTCACGGTAAATTCCTTCATGTATGACAATCCGTTCCCCGGGCTGTACTATCTGAGCCGCCGCATTTATTGAGCGGAACGGCAGCTCTTCAGTGCCGGGATTGGAATCTGATGCTTTTGGATGGTTTTGATTGATCACAAGGGTTTTTGTAAACAGCGTCTCATTTTGCCAGACGACCATTTCTTTTCCGTCCGGCAGTCTGTGGCATAAATCGGACGGAGCTGCTGATAAAAGCGGAAAAAAAAGCAAAAAAACAAACACCTGGAGAATAAGCAAAATTTTGTATGAACTCATGATTCACCCAAACATTACAATTAAATTGGCAGATATTTTGACGTTTTTTCGCGGGAAAAACATTTACAACCGGCCTTGCGGCAAAATCAGCCACTTAACAGGCATTCCTGTTCAGAGATATTCGTCGGATAATTCCAGTCTAATTTGTGCCTTTTACACAATGATACATAATATAAGATTATTCCTGAAAATTGCAAAACAGAAACGCCGCAAATATAAAGTTTCTACAGGAATCCAAATTAGCCGTCATCACAATCTTTTCACCCTCGATTGCAGAGTGCACCCGAAATTTATCTTTTACTGCAATTCTTCGTCAACCGTTATCTCAAAAACAGCCGTACCACCGCCGGTATATTCCGATGCGTCAGGACATTGAATATACGCCGCCGTGCGTTTTTCTTTTCCGGCCAAACCTAATTTATCAGGATCCGTCATCCGAAGTGGATTGTAAAACGGCAAAAGTGCCGCAAGCGAATGCATACAGAGCGGAATTTCAGACATCAACCGGTAACCATCCAAAATTTTAAAACTATCGCCGATCTTGTAAACGGGACAATGGCCTTTGATATCGACGACGCGAACCCGAAAATACATTTATTCTCTCCTTTTTGTTTTTCCTGTTTAACGACCGGGACACATACGGCCGGAGAAAAAACCTGTGAATCAAATACCGCGATCCGAATATGGGAGTAGAAATCTGATCTTAAAATTACGAAATTTTGACTCTGGAGCTTGAGTCAATGATAAGAGGATCCACTCTGCGACTATGAGGCTCACTCCAGCATCTCCCCCAACTCGATCTCGCCCCAATTATAGGGCGGTTTGTTCGAGCCCCATGGATTTGCCTTGCCGATCCACCGCAACCCGTTGGATGCCTTGACACTGCCGCCGCTAGAGTTTACACCGGGCGGAAAATGTTCGCCGGCATCGCGGTCGTTAAAACCGGGTGAAAAACCCATCCGGGTGCCGGCATCCTGTTCTTTTGAAAATCCACCGCCGTACTCACTCCATGGAATAAACCATTCCTGCGCTTTATTAAAGTAAACGGTTTTAATATTTTCAATCTCGATGCCGAATTGTGCTTTTGCGTCTGCAAACATAAAATAGGTTCCGTAAAAATCCCAGGGATCGGGCAATGCACGTTTGAATCCCGATGGACGCTCCTGTTCCGTGCCGCACGCCACCTGGAATTGCCGGGTGGTAAAAGTCAGGCCGAATGACCGGGATACGAACATATTTTTATTTTCAGGATTACAGATTTCCGCCACAGACCTGCTGTCGATAACCAGGTCGACGGCATCAAACTCCAGGTAAAACTGCTCGTTTTCTGTACCGGTAAATTTATTGGGCCAGGCGACATCGTTGTCGTCGTTGACCTCGAACAGCAGATATACACCATCCGAGCCGTAAGCGGCTTTGACCGTCATATTACAGTCATGAGTAAGCACAAAATTGAATGCGGCGTCTTCGGAGGCATTCTTTCTCTGGGTCATTTTGATATAATCTTTATCTGGTCCGATCAAATCCCAAAAAGCCGATAATTTGTTATCGTGAGCGGAGAAGGTTTTTTCCTGCCCGGCCGTGAGACCGTAAGCAACCAGAACGCTGTCCTCGGGATCCGGTTTTGTGCAGGTGATTGCCTTTCCGGTATTTTTCGAACCCGCATTTTTCTTTTTGCCCGAAAATACAGGCTTGGACAAATCGGCATGCCAGTCGAGTGCAGGGTTCTGCACAAAAAAATGCATGGGTGAGCAGGTGCGCCGGTTGCCCGATTTATCCGTCGCCAATACGGTCAGGCAGTACACCTGTTTTTCCGCCTGAAGCGTGACATTTATTTCAGGCCTGCTGCCGGAATTTACCTCTCCCAGTTTTTCAGCACCGTCAAAAAACTCGATCTTTTCCCAATCCGGGAATTTGTCAGTATCACAAACCAGGGTAATTTTCTCGCCGGGTTTGACAACCGGTCCGCCGAGACTGAACATGGTTCCGGGATCCGTATTCGGATTGAAGGTACGGTCAAATTCTCGAACCTTTATGGTAAGAGGATTATAGTGCGTCGCCAGGCTGCGGTAAACAAACGCAAGGTTTTTATTCAGCACCCAACCGGCGCTTTGCCGGTCGCCTTTATAGTTCGTATAGCTGTCGATATAAGTCAAACCACTATCCCAGCCATTCTGATCCGCCAGCCATCCATCCTTTTCCATCAGCGCGGTCAGCTTCACCGTACCTTTTCCAGTATCCGCATTTTCCGGATAACGGGCCGCCACTGCCTGTTCGACCAGTTTCATATAAACATCGAAAGAGACACCGTCCTCATGGCCTTTAAGCTCTAAAGCCCAGCACCACAGTGCACCTTTTTTCCTGGCCGATTGTATCAACTCCGCGGTACGGTCGATCCCCCTTTGGCCGATCAGGGCATCAAACTTGCCGATAATAAAAATACCGGGGACATTGAG
>JAFGEC010000297.1 GCA_016931775.1 Candidatus Zhuqueibacterota bacterium
TAAAAACTTTCCCCACCACGGCATCAAATCCGACACCGGCCATGCTGAAAAAATACCGGTCCTGGAGTTTTCCCGCATCGATTTTTTTGATGTGGCCCTTGATAATGACATCGAGTGCATCATTGGCCGGTATCGGTATTCCCAGACTGCGGGCCAAGCCGTTGCCAGAGCCAACCGGAATAATACCCAGTGCTGTATCCGTGTGCAGTAAAGCCCGGCCGATTTCATTGACCGTCCCGTCTCCGCCAATGGCAACGACAATATCATACTTTTCTTTCACGGCATCATTCGCAATTTCGAAAGCGTGCCCGCCGTACCGTGTTTCGGTAAAGTCCCATTCAAAATTTTTACCGTGCAGCTTTTCGGAAATTATGCGCCGCACTCCGACAAAGGGCCGGATTGCACCGGCACGTGAGTTATGTACAAATTTAATTTTTTTCATTTTTTGCTGTAAAAACGGCTATTCCACTGCTAAAGTTATAAGGCTGCCGGTCAAATCCGCCCCATACCTGAATATCTTGAAATCCTGCCGCTTGTAATAAAGCTTCCATTTCGTAGCGGAAAATATAACGATATCGCATTGTGCAAACGGTTTTTGATCCGTTTTGGCCGATATAAGTGTTGGAGATATTTAAAATTTGATTTTCCGGCTCGTGTGTGACATGAACTTTGATGGATATTTGACAGTCACTTTCGGCCAATTCATCCGGAGTGATTTCGTCATCCCATTCCAGCCGGCTGATTACGGAATAAATCGGCACAAAAATATCCAGCGCCAGTATACCGCCGGGTATAAGGTGTTTCTTTATGGAATTCAATGCGGCAGATTGATCCGATAGTGTTAAATTGTGCAGAAATGAACGGAAAGGAATAATGATAAGAGAGAATTTTTGTTTCAAAGCGAAATACCGCATGTCGCCGCAGTAAAATCGTATTTTCCCTTCTTCCTTTGTTCCGCTGATATTTTGCCGTGCAATTTTAAGCATTTCAACAGAATTGTCTATACCCAATACGTCTTTGCCGAGACCGGCAACAAGTTGTCCGATCCGGCCGGTACCGTAACCCAATTCTAAAACGGGGCCTTTGACTTTTTCTGCCAAATCCAGATAAAAATCGATGTCATCATCCTTGTGGCCGTATTCCAGGTCATAAAACGGTGCAAAACAATCGTATATTTGCATAAAATACCAGCATTGTGAATATTACAAAAAAAAACCGTCTTTGCTATAGACGGTTTAAAATTAAGGATAATTCCTAAATTTCCAAAATATCTTTTTCTTTATGCTGTAGAATGTCGTCAATTTTAGCGGTAAAGTCATCGGTCAGTTTTTGTATTTCATCCTGTGCCCGGTGCATTTCGTCTTCCGAGATATCGTGGCTTTTTTCAGCTTTTTTCAGTTTGTCATTGGCATCCCGACGAATATTTCGGATGGCAATTTTCCCCTCCTCGCCGATTTTTCGCGCCAGTTTGACCATAGACTGTCTTCTTTCCTCGGTCAATTGAGGGATGGGAATTCGTATCACAATACCGTCGTTGTTGGGATTTAATCCCAGGTCTGATTTTAAAATTTCTTTTTCGATACCGCCCAGCATTGATTTTTCCCATGGCTGTACCACCAGCAGGCGCGCTTCGGGTGCACTGATGTTCGCCACCTGTTTTATGGGAACTTTACTACCGTAATAATCCACAGTCACATCATCCAGGAGGGTTGGAGATGCTTTACCGGTTCGAAATTTTGCCAGTTCACTGCGAACACTTTCTACAGCCACTTCCATTTTGTGTGTTGTGTCTTTTTTGGTTTCTTGTATCATATTACCCTCCGTAAACTTTGGTTCCGATTTTCTCGCCAAGAACAACTTTTTTCAAATTGCCCTTGATTTTCAAATTAAAGACCTGGATAGGTAAATTGTTATCCATACATAAAGTAACCGCCGTTGTGTCCATGACCTTGAGTTGCTTTTTTACGACATCCATATAAGTCAGTTTTTCAAACATGACCGCATCCGGATATTCGATAGGATCTTTGTCATAAACACCGTCGACCTTGGTGCCTTTTAAAATGACATCCGCCTCTATCTCTATAGCGCGCAGCGCTGCTGCCGTATCCGTGGTAAAGTAAGGATTTCCGGTACCGGCTCCAAAAATTACAATTTTATTATGTTTTAAATGTGTAATCGCTTTTCGGCGGATGAATAATTCGGCAAGTTCTTCCATTTTTATGGCAGTCATGACCCGAGTTTCTATTTTTTGACGTTCGATATAATCCTGTAACGCCAGGGAATTGATGACCGTCGCCAGCATACCCATATAATCTGCGGTTACGCGGTCCATTCCTCTTGCACTGGCCGATAATCCGCGAAAGATATTTCCGCCGCCGATAATTATACCGATTTGAACCCCCATATTAAAAATATCACTGATCTCCTGACTGATTTGATCGACGGTTTGCGGATCGATACCCAACCGTTTGCTATCGCCCATAAGGGCTTCGCCGCTCAATTTAAGTAATATTCTTTTGTATACGGGTTCCATATCGTTATTCAATTTTAACTCTGTTTTAATGAAAAAAAAAGGCTGTATTAAGAAAAAATTCTTAAAACAGCCTGGAAATTCATTCCCCCAACTGGTATCTGATAAATCGTTTTATTTTTATATTTTCGCCCAGCTTGGAGATGGTTGCGGTCAATAAATCCTTAATTGTCATATTGGGGTCTTTAACAAAAGATTGCTCCATCAAACAGACATCCTGATAATATTTTTCCAGTTTGCCATCAACAAAACGGTCGATAATTTTTTCCGGTTTACCCTGTTCGATAGCCTGGGCCCGATATATTTCTTTTTCCTTATCCAGAATACGCTGATCCAGATTTTCTCTTCCAACAACGATGGGTTTTGCCGCAGCGATCTGCATGGCAATGTCTTTGGCAAATTGCTGAAAGTCTTCGGTTCTGGCAACGAAATCGGTTTCACAATTTATCTCAACCAATACACCCAGACGGCTGCCCGGGTGAATGTATGATTGAATAATGCCTTCTTCGGTCTGGCGTCCTGCTTTTTTTTCAACTTTTTGAAGGCCCTTGGTTCTCAGGTATTCGATGGCTTTTTCAAAATCGCCATTCGATTCTACCAACGCCTTTTTACAGTCCATCATACCCGCACCGGTCTGCTCTCGTAAGGTTTTTACATCTGATGCCGAAATGGTCATCCACTCTTCTCCTATTATTAAATCAAAAATATACGCCTCGAGCTACTCTGCCGTATCCTCTGCCGTTTCTACTTCTTTTACCTGAACAATATCTTCGAGCTCTATCGCCTGGGATTTACCTTCTATGATTGCATCAACGATAGAATGTGTAATGATGTTAATGGATTTAAACGCATCGTCATTGCTGGGTATCGGATAATCTACAGTGTCGGGGTCCGTGTTGGTATCGATGAGAGCAAAAACGGGAATATTTAACCTTACAGCCTCTGCCAGGGCGATGGATTCTTTTTTTGCATCGATGATAAACAGTGCGGACGGCAAATGATTCATTTCCCGAATACCGCCAAGAACTTTTTCCAGTTTTTCTTTTTCGCGTTCGATTGACAGGATTTCTTTTTTCGACAATTTGTCGTATGTTCCGTCTGTCGCTTTTTTCTCAAGATTTTTAAGCCGTTTTACGCTTTTTTTGATGGTTATAAAATTGGTCAACGTACCACCAAGCCAACGCTCGGTAACGTACGGCATATCACAACGTTCGGCTTCTACGCGCACGATATCTTTGGCCTGTTTTTTTGTGCCGACCAGCAATACTTTGCCGCCTTCTCGAATGATTTTTGATATCGCATCACTGGCTAGGTTTAAATATTGAAGTGTTTTTTTGAGATCGATAATGTGAATTTTGTTGCGTTCCATAAAGATGAATTTTTTCATCTTTGGATTCCATCGCCGGGTTAAGTGACCGAAATGGCATCCTGCAAGCAACAGGTCTTGAATGGTTACATCAGCCATGAGTGACTCCTTGTTATGGGGTTATTCCTCCATCCTTTATCGCGTTACACCTGAAAAACAGGCACCCCGTTCCCAAAAGGATGTGTGTATTTTTAAAAAAATTAACGTTTGGAAAACTGGAACCGTTTTCTTGCGCCGGGCCGGCCGTATTTTTTACGCTCGACCATTCTCGGATCACGTGTTAAGAACCCGTTTCTGCGTAATACCGACCGCTGGTCTTCATCCGCTTTAACCAGCGCACGTGCAATACCCAACAGCAGAGCCCCTGCCTGGCCTGTAAGCCCGCCGCCGGCGACATAAGCTTTAATATCATATTTACCAAGTGATTCAGTAACGGCCAGCGGCTGTTCGATGATCATTTTGAGAGTGTCCCTCCTGAAATGATCCAGCACTTCTTTTTGATTGACTTCAATTTTACCGGTTCCGGGCATCAGGTATACCCGTGCAACCGATCTTTTACGACGTCCGGTTGCATAATAATAGTTATCTTTCATTCCAACTCCTTACTCAGGTCATTTAAAAAGGAAAAGACTCGGGTTGTTGCGCTGTATGAGGATGGTCGGAGGATGTATATATCTTTAATTTTTTCAACATCTGACGCCCCAAACGATTATGCGGCAGCATTCCCCGTACAGCTTCATACAAAATGTATCCCGGTTTCTTGTCCATCATTCTTTTATAAGGGGTTACTCTTAAACCACCCGGGTAGCCGGAATGGCGTATGTATGTTTTTTGATCCGCTTTCCGACCGGTCACGCGAATCTTGTCGGCATTGACGACGATTATAAAATCTCCTGTATCCATATGCGGTGCCCAAATCGGCTTATGTTTTCCTCTCAGCACGTGAGCCAGTTTGCATGCCAGCCGGCCCAATACCATGCCATCGGCATCGACGAAATACCAGCTCCTTTCGATGTCGGATGGCTTTGGTGAATATGTTTTCAACGTATTTCTCCTATCTTGTTTCGCAAAAGTCGTTCAAAGTAATGATTTTTTTGTTAAATTGCAAGGATTTTTTGTAAATAGACGTGTTTTGTAGGATTATTTGGGACGGCTGCGGCTCGTGGGAATTCGGTCAACTTCACCCATTTGTAATATAAAAAAGGGCCGGATTTTAAAAGTGCCGTGACAGGACGCGGGATGATCCTCCTACCGCAGAGCGGTATCCGCAATCTACCCGGCCGGCGGCGTTACATCCGCAACCGTACACGATACAATTGCACTGCTCCCGGCACCGTGTTTTGTCGAACGGCCGGGTGATCTTGCTCCGCAACTATTTTGAATGATCTGCGACCGGCTTTGTTGAATCGGCCGAGCAAGACAGGCCTGTTTTTCCATGCCCACAAAATCGAGGGCGGACCACCTGGCCAAAAAGCATTCGAAA
>JAFGEC010000298.1 GCA_016931775.1 Candidatus Zhuqueibacterota bacterium
AGCCACCAGGACAATGGGTACATTGATTTCCCGAAAAATGGCACCGATCGTGCCGGATGTGGCATAGGTCAGCATATCCACAAACAGAAGGTCAAGATCGGCGGCCTTGATATGCGGCAGTGCGGAATATGTTGTCTCGGCTTGGTCGGAAATACCAAAATTAACGGCTTTTATATTATGTCTTTTAATGAGTGCCTCAAAAAGAGCCAATTTGTTTTGCATTTCCTGATACAATCCGTCGAACTGGGCCCAATAGGTAAAATGGCCGACACCGTAAATTCCAACGGTCGCCGACAATGGTCTTCGTCTTGGTATGAGCATATTTTTAGCCTTTATGGAAATAGTAATTTTCAGAAAACTATTTCTGCAAAATAATGGTATTGGTTTGTATAAAATCTCCGACTTTAAATTGAATCAAATAAATACCGCTGCTTACACGGATGCCGTCTTTATCCCGGCCATCCCATCTGGCCCAAAAATTGCCGGCCGGTTTCGGTTCGGAAACCAAATTCCTCACTAATTTACCAGTGACGTTAAAAATTTCCAGCTTTACGAATCCGGCTTTGGGTAGCGCATATTTTAGCGTTGTTTCCGGATTGAACGGATTGGGATAGTTTTGGCTCAGGGAATATTCCTGCGGGATCGAATTTCCTTTTTTTTCCACGGAAATCACGCCGCTGACCAAAATCGGACCGTAAAAGTGTGACACGCCATTCAGGTCGACGTCTTGCAACTTGTAATAATAACTGCCCGGATCCCTGGGGTGGTCGAAATAACTGTATTCCGCCCCGCTCATGGCATTGCCCCGGGCAGAGATGATTGAGAAATTTAACTTTTCATATTCTCCGTTCTCTTTTCGGTTGCGGTAAACATTAAAACCGGCATTATCCGGTTCGGTTTCTGTGATCCAACTGATTGTGACGCCATTGTATTCAACAATAGCGTAAAAAGAAACCAATGTCACCGCAATGACCGATTCCTGCAACAATATATTAGATGCCGATATAGTCACATCATGGCCGTCTTGTGGACCTCCATTGTATTTTGGCAACTCGAAACCCAAAGGCGTAAACAGGGATATATTCGTCGCAAATCCGTCGTACGGTCCGCCATGATATTTATTGACATCCTGGGAAAAGCCCTGTTCAAATAGGAATCCAAGGGTGAACAAAGCCAGGATAAATCGCCTTTTTTCTATCATTTTAGCCGCCTTTATTTTTGCAATTCAATCTCACATTCAGGGTGCAGACCGGACACAGCGAAAACCAAAAATCCGGTCGCGGTGAGAATACGGATCATGTGCAAAATCACGGGCCGACACGGACGCGATGATGTCAGGGACATCCCATGATCCTCCGCGAGAGCCGGATCCATCAGCACCCGTCACTTCACCGCCGCTGTAACCCGGCCAATCCGAATTGGTTGCATGACCATTTGAGCTGAGAATGCCGTCGCCGTGGGTACCTGAATAACCTCTCCCGGCAATATTGTCAATCGTCACAGTTCCTTCGGATAAATTACCACTCATCTCCATTATCCCGTAATAACTTGCTCCCGCCTCAGGCCGGGTTGTTCCGGCACCGGCAAAAATACCGCAGCGCAATGGTCCGTTGATCGTGCCATCGGTAGTAAAATAAGAAACATTACCGGCGGGATCGGCAACTGCATTGGTCACCACTGCATCGGGTGTACCGTCATTGTTCAATGTATAGGCAGATGCGGCTATGAAATTATTACCCCAGGCATACTCTTCTGCAACCGGCGGAAAAGGTCCGCGGCAGGCTTTTTCAAATTCCAGTTCGGTCATGGGCCGCAGTCCTGCCCAGTCCGCATAGGCCGCTCCATCCATCCAGGAAAAATAGTTGCACGCCCGGTCAGGAACACCGGCAGCGCGGTTGCCCGGCGTGCCGCCGATAGTGTGGCGGAAATTACCGTTCTGGCCCATAAAACGGATGGCATCCTGAGTATTGGTAAGCGTGTTGAGAAAAGCGGCGTATTGCCCCTGACTGATTTCGTATTTCATGCAGTAAAAGGCTCTATATCCATTGGGCCAATCCGCACTTGCGGGAGACGTCAATGCATACGGGTGTCCTCCTTCCGGACTTCCTAAAAATCCACCTGTACCGGTCGGGACGACCGTCGCATCGCCTGTATTTATGGTCGTGCGGTAAAAATGATTTGGGTCAGGTGATTCATCCACTGCAAAGGTCGCCTGGGGTACGAATACCATCTCGATAGCAAAAACCTGTACAGTAACGGGCGTCCCGGTGACAACACCGTTAGAGCCGTACTCCCACCTCACCTGCACGCCGGAAAGGCCGGTGTTTCCGCTGCCGTTGGCATCCCGGTAAATGAAAAGCCCCATGCCGTTGCCGCCGGTTTCGCCCACCGAGCAGGTATAATCCGCAGGAATAGTGTGACTGCCGGGTACGGTGTTCAGAAGAGCGTGCTGCCAATCATCCGTACTGGTTCTGTACTTTATAAAAATCCAGGCAGCATCCCAGTTGATATCATCCCGGAACGAATTATCCCAGGATAGATCAAACTGGACCATTGCGTACTGGGCGGTTGAATTTATGACGGGAAGCGTCGGTGTACCCACCTGAATGTTGTTTGCCCGGCACGGCAAAGTTAAAATAATGATACAAACAGGTAAGAAAAAACAAGTCAATTTTTTCATTATAACGATCCCTTTCAAACTATTGGGAATATTTTTTCTTAAATCCACCGATGGGCCGATTACAGATACGCTCAGGCTTCGTTTTACCGTTTTCCGCGAAACAAGGTTACCATTAAAGATACAAATAGTATGCTAAATATCAATCTCTTTTGTATAAATTTATAAATTATCCAAATTCATGGGATTTTCTGAATGTCGTTACCTCGCTAGTAACCGGTATCCTCCCAATGTGAAGATTATCGGACAACCGCTCACTTGATTTTTACAGTATTTTTTTGTATTTACCTAAAAACATTGGAGGAAGAAAGATGTCCAACAAATTTTTTATCCTTGTTCCAGCAATAACCGCGCTATTGATGATATTGGCATGCGGAAAAAAAAATGCACGTCCGCAACTTTTTTTCAAATACCACCGGATCGATACGGGGGTACCGAACAATCCCTGGGCCAAAATGGCAGCCGATCTGGACCAGGACGGCCTGAATGACATTGTCATCGGAGGACAAAAGGGCCCGCTGGTGTGGCACAAATCGCCGGATTGGCTTCAGTATCCCATCGCAGACGGAGGCTACAATACGGTGGATGGTGAATGCGGCGATCTGGACGGCGACGGTGATATGGATGTAGTCATGGGCGGCCTGTTCTGGTATGAAAATCCCGGTAATTTGGCCGCAAATCCTCAACAAAACTGGGTGGCGCACAAAATAGCCGATCACCCCACTCACGACGTCGAAGCGGCCGACATGGACGGAGACGGCGATTTGGATATCGTCACACGAAATCAATCCGAGTTTGGTGCATCGGCCGGCAATACCATTCATGTATGGACGCAGGAAACACTCACACATTGGCCGGAGACGGTGATCGAATGCCCGCACGGTGAGGGTATCGCTCTGGCGGATATGGATGCGGACGGGGATACGGATATGGTCACCGGTGGAACCTGGTTCGAAAACACGGGTGACGGTGTGTGGAGCGGGCATTTTTTTGCAGACTGGCATAAAAACGCCATGGTAAAAGTAGCAGATATAAACGGAGACAACCGCGCTGATGTTGTATTGACGCCGTCCGAACTGGCCGGTCAGTTTTACAGGATATCATGGTTTGAAGCACCAGGCGATCCAAGGTCGGCTGGCTGGACAGAGCACGTTATTTTAGATTCGGTGGAGTGTGTCGTACATTCACTGACACCGGCGGATTTTAACGGTGATCGCGCCACGGATATCGGATACGCTGAAATGCACCAGGGCAGCGATCCGGACAGGGTCGTGGTATTGATCAATACAAACATGGGAAAGGATTGGCAGGAATTTTTCCTGTCCGATAAAGGATCGCACGGACTTTTAAGCAGCGATCTGAATGGTGACGGCGTTCCGGATATCCTGGGAGCCAACTGGAGTTCTGAATATCAGCCAGTGGAAGTGTGGTTTTCGATGAAATAAAAAGGCAAAGTGCGATGCACCGTTATACAATATCAGACAGAAGACGGTATTTCTCTACATTCAAGATTTGAAGGTGCATCGCACTGGTACAACTATTTTTCCAATGATTATCATACCCCCCGGTTCGTGACATATTACCCATAAATTTGTTTTTCGCTTTATTTTTGCAAAATCAACTTTAAAGTTTCTGAAAAATTCCGTTCTGAATTGAAAAAATCACCGCCCTGCATTCGACAAAAGTAGATTCCGCTCGACAATCCTTTTGGATGCCAGGTTAATTTATAATCACCTGCTGTTTGGAAATTTTCGACCAATGTTTCGATTTCCCGCCCCTTAATATTATAAATCTTGAGTGTCACAAAAGCTGACTTTTTGAGATGATAGCTTATCGTCGTGAAAGGATTGAACGGATTGGGATAATTACCCTCCAGTTTAAATTGATCCTTTTTAACAATACTTTGCATATCATGATCGATCACTGTGTTATTGTCACGTTGAAAATAATAAATACCACCTTTGTCTTCTCCAATGACCAAGTCTTCCAATCCATCCCGGTTTATATCGACAAATACCGGTTTAAAATCGCCCCACACATTCGAATCGCCAAAATTTTCTGAAATTAATGTGAAATCTTTTGAATGATTGGAATTCTGCCTGTAATGATTTAAAGATCCCGATTGCTTGCCGATAATCAAATCTAATAACTGATCATTGTCAATGTCGATGAAACATGGGGAGGATTGATATCCGGCTTCGATTCCACTAAAATTTTTCGTGATCAAATTAAACTCGTACGATCCCACCGCGTTTTGCTCATAGTGAAATAAACTACTATCGTATGAGCCGATGACTAAATCAATCAATCCGTTATTTTCCAGGTCGGTAAAACTGGGCGCAGAATACCGTCCGACATCGATTCCGTTGAACGCAGTCGTAATTAAAGAAAATTCTAAAGAACCAATGGTATTTTGTTCATAATGATCGAGTGTACCATCCCATATCCCTACCAGTAAATCAAGCAGTCCATCACCATCTAAA
>JAFGEC010000033.1 GCA_016931775.1 Candidatus Zhuqueibacterota bacterium
GAAATCATCCCAATGATAGACCGGGAATTTAGAACCATTGCGGACCGTGAGCACCGGGCCATGGCCGGACTTTCCATGGGAGGATTCCAAACATTTCAAATCACTTTGACCAATCTTGACCAATTCGCCTATATCGGCGGATTCAGCGGAGCAGGTTTTCTCCGACCGGGCAGTGATATCACCACGATGTACAATGGTGTTTGGGCAGATGTCGAAGCATTTAACAAAAAAGTAAAATTAGTGTATGTGAGCATCGGCACGGAAGAACCGGAACGGATGTACCAGGGGGTTAACAATTTTCATAAAGAGCTGGAAAAAGCCGGGATCGAGCATGTTTATTACGAGTCTCCCGGAACATCACACGAATGGCTGACCTGGAGAAGGTCTTTAAAACAGTTTGCATGTTTACTTTTTAAATAGAATATTGGAGGTTTGTTAAATTTTTAATCATTCACTCCGGTCGTTTTCATGGGATTGCATGTTAACGTTAACATCTTTACGGTTATTTGTTAACAAAGCATAAAATAACCGACCGTGCTTGATACGATTCTCAAGGAGCAAGGTATATTGACAAAATTGGTTTTGACATTCTTTTGCTGCTTTATTTTTTCTTTTCAGGGAATTATCCCCACTTTTGTCGCCGGACAGAATGTCGACGCTGCGGTGAATTTTCAGCCTGAACATGGTTTCTTTGACCAGCCGATACAGATCACTCTCACAACGGAGCTGGATAATACAGCCATCCATTACACACTGGACGGCAGCGAGCCGGCAACGGTTATTTATTCAAGTACACTGCTCTATCAGGCGCCCCTCGTTATTGAAAAAACCTGTTGTGTGCGCGCCGCGGCCATTTTAACGGATGGCTCAAAAAGTGAAATCGTGACGCGCACTTTTATTTTCCCAAATGATATCATTTTGCAGGATTATCAGGCCACACTAAACGCCGGCTTGCCGGCCAAATGGGGCCGATTTACTCCGGATTACGGCATGGATCCCGACATTGTAAACGATGCGCACTACCGCAATCTTGTCACAGACGCCCTTCTGTCATTGCCAAGCATGTCTATCGTTATGAATATCGATGACTTGTTCGGAGCAAACGGAATATATTCAAATTCCGAACAAACCGGTGCCGAATGGGAGCGGCCGGGATCTGTAGAGCTCTTTTTTCCCGATAAAACGGAGGGATTCCAGGTCAACTGCGGGATCCGCATGCAGGGCGGCTGGTTTCGACAGGATGCAGGCACCAAAAAACATTCCTTCCGCCTGCTTTTTAAAAGCCAATATGGTCCGTCAAAGCTGCGCTATCCCCTTTTTGGGGAAAATGCGGAAGACCGGTTCGACACCATTGTCTTGAGAGGGGGTGCAAACGACGGATATTCCTGGAGTGATGCCCGCTACACGGAACAATACACCAGGGATGAGTTTGGACGCCGGTTGCATAAATATATGGGGAACGTGTCTCCACACGGTATGTTTGTCCATCTTTATCTGAATGGTATCTACTGGGGTCTTTATAATCCCATTGAACGTCCGGACGATTCATTTTCCGCTATCTACCATGGCGGCGACAAAAGTAACTGGGATGCCATCAACAGTGGTCAGCTCGATGAAGGCAGTATGGACGCCTGGAATCTGTTGCTCTCAAAATGCCGAAGTGGCGTGTCTTCACTTGAGGCATATATGGAAATTCTGGGCAACAATCCAGATGGCACCCGAAATCCCGATTTCCCCATACTGCTGGACGTTCAAAACTATATCGATTATATGATCGTCAATATGTGGGGAGGCAATTGGGACTGGCCCTGGAAAAATTACCGCATCACCCGGGACCGCACCGATGCCAGTACGGGATTTCAATTTTTCATCTGGGATTATGAGAACGTCATGGGTAACAACCGCGGCCGTTCGCCGCTCGATATGGACAGAGTGGCCGGATTGGCATCCATGGGAGCGGGTGTGGGAGAACCCCATATTCATCTGATAAAAAACGGGAATTACAGAATGCTTTTTGCAGACCGCGTTCAGAAACACTTTTTCAACGGCGGACCTTTCTCACCGGACTTTTTAATCGATCTTTACCGGGAACTTGCTTCGGAAGTTGAGCTGGCGATTGTTGCCGAATCGGCCCGTTGGGGTGACCAGCATTACAGCACAGATCCATTGACACAGAACGATTGGTTTGTTGAGCGTGACTGGATTTTAAACACTTACCTTGCGCAGCGAAGCGACATTGTATTGGATCAATTCAGGACGGCAAGGCTCTATCCGCAACTTGATGCACCGGTATATCAGGTCAACGGCGCGGTTCAGTACGGCGGATACGTCACACCTACGGATTTAATTTCAATAAACGCAACCGAAGGCACAATCTATTATACCCTGAACGGATCCGATCCTCGGCTTTCGTCAAATTCGGGCAACAATAATTTCGTCATTGTACCGGAAGACGTACAAAAAAACGTGTTGGTACCGCAGTCCGCCATCAGTCTGATCTGGAGAAGTGCCCCCGGACTTGATATCACGAATTGGCACCTCTGCCAGGGAAAACCCGGCGGTGTCGGTTATGAGCGGAATTCAGGTTATGAGAACTATATAAGCCTCGATGTCGAAGATGAGATGTATTCAAAAAACAACTCTTGTTATATTCGAATCCCTTTCAACCTCAGCGCCGGTGTGGCAGACAGTTTAGTGTTCTTTAACCTGAGAATGCGTTACGATGATGGATTCATCGCCTGGTTGAATGGTATGGAGGTGGCACGAAAAAATTTTACAGGAAATCCGCAATGGAATTCAAGCGCGACAAGTCAGAATTCCGACGACGGCGCCGTTATTTTTGAAGACATAGACATCAGCCAACACATTTCCAAATTAAAA
>JAFGEC010000299.1 GCA_016931775.1 Candidatus Zhuqueibacterota bacterium
ATGGCTGGTACATCCAGCGGACTGGGCAAAAACAGATTAATAGCGTCCAGAAGTTGTTGAACTCCTTTATTTTTAACGGCAGCTCCGCATAAAACCGGTACAATTTTACCCGCACAAGTTCCTTTACGTAAGGCAGTTATGATCTCTTCTTCTCCTGCGGCTTCACCGGAAAGGAATTTTTCTAAAACCGTATCATCAAAATCCGAAACGGCTTCAACAAGTTTCAAGTGGTATTCACGGACCTGCTCAACAAGATCGGCAGGGATTTCATATTCCATAAAATTGGCGCCAAAACTGGCCTCATCGTACTTTATGGCTTTCATACGAATCACATCGATAATACCCTCAAAAGTCTCCTCTTTTCCAATCGGTAAAAAAATGACTACCGGTCGCGCACCCAAACGATTTTTGATCATATCAATCGCTTGAAAAAAATCAGCCCCGATACGATCCATTTTATTTATAAATGCAATGCGAGGAATATGATATTTATCTGCCTGACGCCAAACTGTCTCCGATTGGGGCTCTACACCACCAACGGCACAAAAAATCGCCACAGCACCGTCCAACACACGCAGTGACCGTTCAACTTCGGCTGTAAAATCCACATGACCCGGCGTATCAATGATATTGATCCGGTGTTTTTTCCAAAAACACGTTATCGCAGCTGATGTGATGGTAATGCCTCGTGCTTTTTCCTGGTCCATCCAGTCCATCGTTGCAGCACCATCATCAACCTCACCGATACGATGAACGGTTCCCGTATAAAAGAGAAACCGTTCCGTAGTGGTTGTCTTACCGGCATCTATATGCGCCATGATACCGATATTGCGAATTTTTTCCAAAGTTTCTAAAGCCATAAAAAAAACCACATGTGTAATACGTTCCGAATTTACGGTAAACTTTCGTTCAATAGCACCAAGCGGGGCAACTTAAAACTTGAACGAGAGTTTTTATCACACAGGTGGTCACTCTGTCAAGTGCGCCTCGTCTCGGCAACTACTTTCCAACCCGGCTTTCTTTCAGCACTGAATGGGTGGAGTTAACCTGCCAGACTCGGATCAAAATACATTATTTTACCATTTAAAATGAGCAAAGGCTCTATTAGCCTCTGCCATTTTGTGAGTATCTTCGCGTTTCTTTATTGACGAACCTTCACTCTTGGACGCGGAAATAAGCTCTCCGGCGAGTTTTTCTGCCATAGTCTTTTCAGATCGAGACCGGGCATAACCGATGATCCAGCGAATCGCAAGTGCTTGTCGCCGATCCTGCCGGATCTCAACGGGAACCTGATAGGTTGCCCCACCAACTCGTCTGGAACGAACCTCAAGAACCGGTTTGACATTTTCAACAGCCTTTTCGAAAACATCAATTCCCGGACTTCCCGTTCTCTCACTTATAATATCCACTGCGCCGTAAAGTGTCTTTTCAGCAATACTGCGCTTGCCGCCTTTTAACAGGCCATTCACAAATTTTGTCACAAGCACGCTATGGTACTTGGGATCGGGCAGAACTTTTCTTTTTGCTGCTCTTTTTCTCCTGGGCATCGATCAATCTCAAATATATGACACTTTTACTATTTTTTTAGTTTTGTTCCGTACTTGGAACGGCTTTGCTTTCGATCCTGAACACCACTGGTATCCAGAACACCACGAATAATATGATAACGAACACCGGGCAGGTCTTTAACTCTGCCACCGCGTATCAACACGATGGAGTGCTCTTGCAAATTATGTCCCTCACCCGGGATATATGCTGTAACCTCAAAATGATTTGTCAACCGGACACGAGCAACCTTTCGTAGCGCGGAATTCGGCTTCTTAGGTGTTGTTGTATAAACACGCGTACAGACTCCGCGTCGCTGAGGCGACCTCATGAGCGCAGGAGCAGTACCTTTCTTGACAATTCTATTCCGTCCTTTACGCACCAGTTGATTTATTGTTGGCAAAATTCCTCCTGATTAATCAAAGCTTATCAATTTATGAAAATAAAAATTAAAATTCAAGTATTTTTTTAACTTTCTTTAATTTAATTTTGCCCTTCAGCTTCAACGCTTTCGTCTTCCATTTCCTCGTCGGCGAGATCAATGTGAGGGCCTTCAATGAGCATATTCTTAAAACGGTCCAATCCTGTTCCGGCCGGTACCAGGTGGCCCATCACGACATTTTCTTTCAATCCGTGCAAACTGTCGATCTTGCCGGCCACTGCAGCTTCCGTCAGAACCCTTGTTGTTTCCTGGAAAGAAGCGGCTGAAATAAAGCTTTCAGTTGTAAGCGATGCTTTTGTTATTCCAAGTAGCAATGGTTGAAAAGTGGCGGGTTGAGCAGGACGTGCTGTCGGCAGCGCCTTACCAACCGATTCCAGCTTGGTAATTGCCTTTCTCAATTCATCACCATCCACAACATCGCCCGGTTTATATTTTGCATCACCCTTTTCAAGAATGACCATTTTATTCCGGATACTGTCATTTTCCATTAAAAAGCTCAATCGGTCGACCTGGTCGCCTTCAAGGTAAAGGGTGTCGCCCGGATCCTCAATCCTTACTTTTTGCAGCATTTGACGAACGATAACTTCAATATGTTTATCATTGATTCGCACACCCTGCAGCCGATAAACTTCCTGGATCTCGTTTACAAGATATTCCTGAACCTTATTAGCGCCCATAATGGCCAAAATATCATGAGGAGCAACAGAACCTTCCGACAACTTTTCACCGGCATGAACAAAATCACCATCATGAACGAGAACGTGTTTACCATAGGGAATCAGGTAAATTTTCTGTTCATGACCATCCTCAGAAGTAACAGTTATTTTACGAACGCCTCGTTTCATCTCGCCAAAACTGACGATCCCATCGATTTCACTGACAACTGCCGGTTCTTTGGGCTTCCTGGCCTCAAACAACTCGGCAACACGCGGCAGTCCACCTGTGATATCACGGGTTTTTGCGATTTCACGTGGAATTTTAACCAGAGCATCGCCAGCCGCGATGGCATCGCCTTCATGAACCTGCAAATGCGACCGGGTTGGTATCACATAGGATGCGGCCAGCGTGCCGTTCTCATCGATAACTTGAATGGTTGGAGAAAGATTCCGGCTGCGTGTTTCAATAACAACACGCTGCTTGAGACCCGTCGTCTCATCCAGTTCCTCGCGATAGGTAACGTTCTCAATGATATCCACAAACTTGACCGTTCCGGATGTATTAGAGATGATACTTGCCGAATACGGATCCCATTTGAAAATGACATCACCTTTTGTTACTGACGTTCCTGTTTCTACGAGAACATTTGCACCATACGGAACCGTTAATCTCTCAACGATACGGTTATCTTCATCGAGTACCTTGATCCGTCCGTTACGGCCTAAAGTAACAATCTCACCGGATTCGCGTTTTACTGTCTTTAGATTTTCCCATTCGATCTTACCATCGGTCTTGACATTCACCTGCGATTGTGCGGCAATGCGCGACGCGGTTCCTCCAATATGGAATGTTCGCAGGGTTAACTGGGTTCCGGGTTCGCCGATGGATTGGGCTCCCATGACACCGACAGCTTCACCCATATCGACCATTTTGCCGGTAGCCAAATTTCGTCCATAGCAAAGAGCACATACACCGCGCGTTGCTTCACATGTCAATACGGAACGAATCATGACATTTTCAATACCCGATCGGGATATTCTTTCAGCCGTTTCCTCATCGATCAGCCTGCCAACTTCAACCAGAATATCTCCGGTTTCAGGATCAAAAACATCCTCGGCAGATACACGACCGACGATCCGGTCTTGCATGGACTCGATGACATCCTCACCCTCTTTGAGATCACCGACACGGAGTCCGAGAATCGTACCGCAATCATCCATGGTGACAATAACATCCTGGGCGACATCGACAAGACGACGTGTCAAATATCCGGCGTCCGCCGTTTTAAGTGCGGTATCCGCAAGTCCTTTTCGTGCACCGTGAGTGGAGATAAAGTACTCCAACACGGTCAATCCCTCACGAAAGTTCGCCGTGATGGGGCTTTCAATAATTTCACCCATTGAACCGGTCATCTTTTTCTGTGGTTTGGCCATCAACCCACGCATACCGGCCAACTGTCTGATCTGTTCTTTGGATCCACGAGCGCCGGAATCAGCCATCATAAAAATCGGATTAAATCCTTGCCGGTCATCCCGTAATCTTTCGAACATTTTTTCAGCAACGTTGCTCGTCGTATGTGTCCAGATATCGATGATTTGGTTGTAACGCTCGCCATCGGTTATAATTCCACGTTCGTATCGTTTTTGAATGGCTTCCACATTCTTATAGGCAATATCCAGTAGATCGTTTTTTTCTTCAGGAACAATAACATCATCTAATCCAATGGTCGTGCCGGACTTCATCGCATATTCAAATCCGATTTTTTTCAATTCATCGAGCAATAAGGCCGACTTGTAATTACCGAGCTTTGAATAAGCCCTGGCAACCAGATTTTCCATTGCTTTTTTTGTCAGCAGTTCATTAACAAAACGCAACTCCGGAGGTAATATTTCATTAAAAATAACCCGACCGACTGTCGTTTCGATCATCTCGCCATTAAACCGCACCAATATCGGAGTGTGTAGATCAATTTTCTCGTCGTTATAGGCGATTTTAACCTCCCCCGAAGAAGAAAACCTTTTCATTTCCCCGGAAGGACCTTTCCGCCGTTTGGTCAAGTAATAAATCCCAAGAACGATATCCTGACTGGGAATCGCCAGAGGACGGCCGTGAGCCGGAGAAAGGATATTATGACTGGAAAGCATCAATATCTTGGTTTCCGTTTGTGCATAATACGACAACGGAACATGGACCGCCATCTGATCACCATCAAAATCGGCGTTAAACGCAGCGCAAACAAGAGGGTGTATTTGTATCGCCTTGCCTTCTACAAGAACGGGCTGAAAAGCTTGAATGCCGAGCCTGTGAAGTGTGGGAGCCCGGTTCAGCATGACCGGATGATCATCAATGATCTCTTCGAGTATATCCCAAACTTCGGCACCCCTTCGATCAACCAGTTTTTTAGCACTTTTAACCGTTTTAACCAATCCCCGCTCAACCAGTTTGCGAATCACAAAAGGCTTGAACAATTCCAGTGCCATTTCTTTTGGCAATCCGCATTCGTGAAGTTTTAATTCCGGGCCGACAACAATCACCGATCGACCCGAGTAATCGATACGTTTACCCAGCAAATTTTGCCGGAATCGTCCTTGTTTCCCTCGAAGCATATCCGAAAGGCTTTTCAGCGCGCGGTTTCCGTCGCTTCTCACGGCGGAAGATTTTCGGCCGTTATCAAATAATGAATCGACGGCTTCCTGAAGCATCCTCTTCTCATTACGAAGTATAACTTCAGGCGCTTTAATTTCAAGCAATTTCTTTAAACGATTATTCCGAATAATCACCCGCCGATAAAGATCGTTTAAATCCGACGTCGCAAAACGCCCTCCTTCTAGCGGAACAAGCGGCCGCAGTTCCGGGGGAATGACCGGAACAACGGTCATAACCATCCATTCAGGTTTATTTTCCCTGTACTGATTGGCACGACGGAACGCTTCCAGAATTTTCAGCCTTTTCAACGCATCCTGTTTTCGCTGAATGGAAGTTTCAGTAGCGGCAGTTACACGAAGATCACGACAGAGATCATCAATCTCAATTTGCTTCAATAGCTCAAGGATTGCCTGCCCTCCGATATCGGCTCGGAATCGTTCATCTTCGGGCAAGTCAGCTTCTTTGTCCTTCAACTCGGTACGAATTTCCAGATATTCCTGCTCGTTGACCAATTCCTTTGGGTGAAGGCCGCTTTTCCCCGGATGAATGACAACATACGATTCATAGTAGATAACCCGTTCCAAAGCCTTAAGCGACAGCCCTAAAGTATAGCCTGATTTTGACGGCAAGGACTTCCAATACCAAATATGGACAACTGGTACGGCGAGAGCGATATGTCCCATTCGCTCGCGCCGTACACTCTTCATGGTTACTTCTACACCGCATCGATCACAAACAATGCCTTTATAGCGGATTCTTTTGTATTTTCCACAATGGCATTCCCAATCACGTACCGGACCAAAGATCTTTTCACAAAAAAGTCCGTCTTTTTCCGGTTTGAATGACCGGTAGTTGATCGTTTCAGGTTTTGTGACCTCGCCATGAGAATTTTCTAAAATCTTGTCAGGCGAGGCCAGACCAACGTAAATTGCATTAAAATTAGTACTTTGAGATGGTATATCATGAGAAATCATATAATTCAAAGTAACACCTCCAAACTCGTTTAAAGAGCCTGGTCAAAGTTTTCCTTATTTACGACCGTTATTCAAAAGTTGTACATCCAGCCCCAAGCCCTGAAGTTCCCGTATCAGTACATTGAATGATTCAGGTAAACCCGGCTCTGGTATATTTTCGCCTTTGACGATAGCTTCATACGTCTTTGACCGGCCACGGACGTCATCACTTTTAACGGTCAATATTTCTTGCAGCGTATAGGCGGCTCCATAGGCCTCAAGTGCCCATACTTCCATTTCTCCAAACCTTTGACCACCAAATTGTGCCTTACCGCCAAGCGGCTGTTGGGTAATCAGACTGTAAGGTCCGATAGACCTGGCATGTATCTTGTCTTCAACGAGGTGTGATAACTTTAGAATATAAATGATACCGATAGTTATCTCCTCATCAAATTTCTGACCGGTTCTACCGTCATAAAGTAAAGATTTTCCACTGAGCGGTACACTGGCTTCTTTCATTTCGTCCAGAATTTCATCCAGCGTTGCACCATCAAAAACCGGCGAAGCATATTTTATGCCTAATTTGTAACCGGCCCATCCCAAATTGGTTTCCAGTATCTGACCCAAGTTCATACGAGACGGCACGCCCAGCGGGTTGAGCACGATATCCACCGGCATTCCATCAGGTAAATAGGGCATATCTTCAATCGGTACAATTTTGGCCACCACGCCTTTATTACCGTGGCGTCCGGCCATCTTGTCACCAACCATAAGCTTGCGTTTTTTCGCAACATAGACCTTGGCCAGCTGTGTAATACCGGGAGGCAGTTCATCGCCCACTACAATTTTAAACTTTTGCAACTCGTACTCTTCCTCAATTGCGTTTAATTTCAATTGATAGTGGTACATGACCTTTCGTATCAGCTCATTGGTCTTTTCATCCTGCACGAGTTCATGGTTAAAATCCACCTCATCATAATCAAGTTTTTCGATATTTGATGATTTGAGGGCGGTTTTAGCTTTGACGATAATTTTTCCGGTATTGTTATCACGTATGCCGGCGGAAATTTGATCCTCGAGTATTTTCGAAAGTTTTTCATTTCGAAGCTTTTTGATCTCGGTCTTGGCCCGAACAAGCCACTCTTCCAGATCATCCAGACTTTTCTTGTCTTTTCGTTTTGTCACGGCATCTTTCTTTTTACGAGAAAACAAGTTTGTATCGATAACGATACCCTTCAATCCCGGCGGGCCTTTTAATGACGCATCTTTAACGTCACCGGCTTTCTCACCGAAAATAGCTTTGAGGAGTTTTTCCTCCGGAGTAGGATCGGTTTCACCCTTGGGGGTGACTTTCCCAACGAGGATATCTCCGGCAGACACTTCTGCACCGACACGGATAATTCCATTTTCATCAAGATCTTTGGTTGCTTCTTCGCTGACATTGGGAATTTCCCGTGTTAACTCTTCTTCACCACGTTTGGTATCGCGAACTTGAAGCTCAAATTCTTCAATATGCAGAGAAGTATAAATATCATCTCGCACAACACGTTCGGAAATCACGATAGCATCTTCAAAATTATAACCACGCCATGGCATAAACGCAACCAGCACATTTCTTCCAAGGGCCAGTTCGCCACCCTGCGTTGCAGCGCCATCGGCAATGACTTGACCTTTTTTTATGGTCTCGCCAACTTTTACAATAGGACGCTGATTGATACATGTATCCTGATTCGTTCGGCGAAATTTGCGTAATCGATAAACAACTCTATTGGATTGGTCGAAATCTAAAAGACTCTCAAGGTCTTTCTCCTTGCTCTTGGACTCCGCTTTACGGATAATGATCTGATCGGCCTCTACCTTTTCAACAACGCCGTCAAATTTACTGACAATGACAGCCCGTGAATCCTGAGCGACCTTACCTTCCATGCCCGTTCCGACAATCGGTGAATTCGGCCTGAGTAATGGAACCGCCTGACGTTGCATATTCGATCCCATCAATGCACGGTTTGCATCATCGTGTTCTAAAAATGGGATAAGTGCTGCGGCAGCCGATACAATTTGAGTGGGTGACACATCCATATAAGCCACTTCTTCTGCCGAAACGATAGGAAATTCACCGCGATAGCGGCATTTGACACGTTCGTTTAAAAACTTGCCGTCATCGTCCACAAGCGCGTTTGCCTGGGCAACAATTTGCTGTTCCTCATCGTCCGCAGTTAAAAACCGGATTTCATGCGTCACCTTTCCGTCCTTGACCAGTCGGTAAGGTGTTTCAATAAAACCGAAATCATTAATCCGGGCAAAGGTGGTCAATGAAGAAATCAAACCAATATTCGGACCTTCTGGGGTTTCAATAGGGCACAAGCGGCCGTAATGTGTATAATGGACGTCACGAACCTCAAATCCCGCCCGCTCTCTTGTCAAGCCACCGGGACCAAGAGCAGATAGCCGGCGTTTGTGCGTTAATTCCGCCAGAGGGTTGGTTTGATCCATAAACTGGGATAATTGGCTGGTACCAAAAAACGTATTGATCACCGAAAGGATTGTCCTGGCATTCACCAGATCCTGCGGTGTAGGATTTTCACTTTCACGCAGATTCATACGTTCTTTGATCGTGCGCGCCATTCGGGACAACCCAACACTCAACTGAGCTGATAATTGTTCACCGACCGTCCTAACACGCCGATTACCCAAATGATCGATATCATCTGCAGACCGTCTATTTAACCTTAAATCAAGCAGGTATTGAATAATTCCGACAATATCATCACGGGTCAGCGACACGGTTTCAGGATCGATTTCTATATTCAACTTTTTATTCAATCGATGTCGGCCGACGTCACCAAGGTCGTAGCGTTTGGGGTTAAAAAACAGCCTTTCAATCAGCATTTTAGCGGTATCAACATCTGGCGGTTCACCGGATCGCAACTGACGATAGATCAGCTCAAGCGCTTCTTCCTGACTTCGGGTCGGATCTTTTTGTAACGTATTACTGATAATTTCCTGACCGTATATCCTGTCGGTTTGCAACACTTCGACAGATTTCAGATTAAGATTCAACAGCGCCGGATAATTTTCTTCAGTTATTTCGGTATACTTGTCGACAATGACTTCACCGGTATTTTTATCGATGATATCATCGATAACCTTGGCACCAACCAGTTCATCCTGATTTTGTTCTGTAATTTTGACTTTTTTAATTAAATCAAAAGCTTCCAGGATATCCCGGTCGGTGGAAAACCCGATCGCACGTAACAATGTTGTGGCAAAAAACTTTTTCCTGCGATCGATGTAGACATTCATCAAATCATAGATATCTGTTGTAAATTCGATCCAGGAACCACGAAGCGGAATAATACGCGCTGAAAACAATTTGGTCCCATTGGGGTGTATCACCTCATCGAAAAATACACCAGGAGAACGGTGTAACTGGCTCACGATGATCCGTTCGGCACCGTTTATAATAAAAGTACCGCGGCTGGTCATACATGGCAAATTGCCAAGGTAAACAAGATTTTCCTTAGCATTTGCCAACGGATTATTCGGATCGTATTCATCCTTTATTAAAAGCAGTAACCGTGCTTTCAAGGCAACAGAATACGTCATTCCCCTTTCCTGGCACTCTTCAACAGAGTATTTGGGAGCTTCGATGCTATAGTCTAAAAATTCAAGCTCGAAATTATCTCGGCTATCGGATATGGGGAAAATACTTTTAAAAACAGCCTGAAGTCCCTGTTCTCTGCGTTCGGAGGGAGGAACATCAGGCTGTAAAAAATCGCGATATGATTTAAGCTGAACATCTAAAAGATCCGGAAACTCGGCTACGGTAGCTATTTTTGAAAACGATTTTCTACCGACTTTAAGACCAAAGTCCAAAGGCTTCACTTCCTTTCAAAAATTTACAATATATCAAACCGAGCCTGCTTTAGAGCACGGTTTAGGCAAAACAACGTTTACTTGAGTTCAATTTCAGCGCCGACTTCTTCAAGTTTGGCCTTGATATCTTCGGCTTCGTCCTTACTGATACCTTCTTTAACGTTGCTGGGTGCACCATCTACCAGATCTTTTGCTTCTTTCAATCCGAGGTTGGTCAGACTGCGTACGACTTTGATAACCTGAATCTTTTGTGAACCAGCTGATTTAAGAACAACGTCGAACTCTGTCTTTTCTTCTTCAGCCGCCGCTTCAGCACCACCGGCAGCTGCCCCGGCACCAGGAGCTGCAATTGCAACCGGCGCAGCCGCTGTTACACCAAATTTATCCTCAAGTGCTTTAACCAATTTTGACAGTTGCAGAACGCTCATCTTTTCGATTTCGCTGATAATTTTATCAACCTTGGCGTCGGTCGTCTGCTCTGTTTTTTCCTCTTTTTCGACTTTTGCTGCGTCTTTCTCAGGCATCTTTGCCTCCATTTAAATTATATCATAGATAATGACTTATGATTC
>JAFGEC010000300.1 GCA_016931775.1 Candidatus Zhuqueibacterota bacterium
GTATTGGCGAGAAACACATTAACAAATTCCAGCGGCTGCTGCGTTATTTTATCGGTCACTCTACCTGTTACCGTTCCGTGAATATAATCCACCGGCCGGCAAAAGTGAGAACAAAGCAATATAAAAAAAAGCACAACTTTACATTTTTTGATGAACATTTTCAAGAGTCTTGCAATAACCAACAAAAGAGAACCCCCGGCTTCCTCAAAAAATGGTAACAGTATTTCATACGATTCTTCCAGTTTGTTCATCGGATGTTTTAAAAATCATAACATTTGATATTATGCAAATTATTATTACTACTTTTGCAGTAAAACCTTGATCACCTTTGTAAATCCCCCGGTTTGGAGTCGGCAAAAGTACAATCCACTGGACAATTTGCCGGGAGTCCACTGTACCTCCTGTATTCCGGCAGGCTGCTTACCCTCCAGAACAATATCAACACACTCTCCCAGCAAATTGTAGATTCTGAGTGAAATATACTCTTCTCGTGGTAACGAAAAAGCGATATTCGTGTTCCCGTTAAAAGGATTGGGATAGTTTTGCCGCAAATCATAACCAATCGGCTGCGTTGTGATTTTCTCGGCTCCGGCAACAAGTTGAAATTCGAACCAGTTGAGGTTAAATTCCGCCATGGTCACCCTTATACGCATTTTGAAACGCCCTTTTGGAAGTTGTGCGGATTCCGTCACTGTTCTCCAATTTTGCCAGCCACCTGTTACCGGAATCGTGATCGAATGCAGCCTTGTTTTTGAAACGTCAGGCAGTAAAAGTTCCAATCTCCCGCCCGCTGACAAAGAGGCGACTCTATATTGTACATCATATATTCCCGCTTGATGGATCGTAACAAGATAATCAGCATAATCACCGGCATTCGTCCAGCCGAGATTTTGTCCTCCGCCGCTATCGGTGGTATTTTCTATTCCGAAACCGGAATTAAAATCAAAATCCTCTGCCTGAATTCGACCCGGAATCTGATGGCGGGTCGGCACCAAAACTGAAACCGGCAGGTTATTAAAAATTTGAAGCACGGTCCCATCGGTTGCGGATATTTTATCCCCCGAGTATGACAGTTTTGGCACATCTTCATAATATATCTCGCCCACAGAAAACACAAGGCGAAAACCGGCAGGATCGATTTCATAATTTTTAATCGGTACCGTCGCATCCCGTATATGAATAGAGAATCCGCCGGGTTTTTCAGGTAATGGTGACTGCAATTGTTTGTTAAATGTGGCAATAATACTCGTTCCTTCCAGCGACGTTTCCGCTGCCAGGCATAAAAATGCTACATCAGAAACAGGTCGTGATTCCTCAAACTGTATCGTGTTTAAATTAAATGGCCCGAGCAAACATTTTAACTCGAGGAAATGTCTTCCCTGCTGTAAAATGACATCCTTGACAATCAGGTCCTTCCAGTTTTGCCATGCCCCGGTACTGTTGACTAAAACCTCATTACTGACCTCCCGACCATCAAGTTTGAGGACAAATTTTCCGCTGTTCTGGGTGGCGATCCGTAAGTTAGCATCATAACTGGACGTTTTGTCAACATCGACAGTGTACTTTAGCCATTCATCTTCCACAACCCAGCCGACGTTAAATCCATTGCCGACTTTTGGATCGGAACAAGATTCAATATCCACACCATCATTCCGGTACAACCACCCATTGTTCCAGCTGGTATAATTGTCTGTGGAAACATGATAATCGGCGCTTTCCGTGTCCCAATAAGCGTAACCCTGAGTACCCAAATCATAGTCAACGGCAAAAAAGGTGCCCGGTAAACGGTGCTGCTTGAAGGGTTTGGTTTCATTTGTTTGCACCTGCCGGAACATCGCATCGAAAACATCCGTATTAATGTGACAGTTGGAAATCTTTAAATTTTCCGCTAAATCCATCATCCCCTGCGTAGCAACGGATTCCGGTGGTTTTGCAGCGTTGCCGTTCCAATAGCTCAGCAGCCGGTCGTAGCCGGATGATTTATCAACGGACATGATACCGGAAATGGATTCCAGTTTTTTCAGGGTCCACCATGCCCAGCCGATATTGTTATCTTCCAGCAAGGAAATAGCCTCGGTATACCAAAAATTTGAATTTTCGCCTGCTTCGCCGCACCAGATGGGAATGTTATGCCGGTTTCGAATATCAAGCATCCACTGTATGGAACCCTGATCGTTAAAACTCCAGTATTTGTGAAAACTATAGGCCATATTGTCATCCCAGGGTGGTGTGAGTCCGGTAAAATCGTTGGCGAACCAGTTCCCCTCAATAAAGATGATATGACGGGTATCCACTTCACGAATGGCAGCGGTAATATCCAGATAGAGATTTTTCAGTGCCGTGTTATTGGACATATCCCAATTGGTTTCATTGATCAGATCGTATCCACCGATCCATGGCTCGTCAAAGTATCGTTCCGCCAGCCGCCGCCACAGAGCGACGGTTTTTGCCCTGTTTTCCGGGCTTTGCCACAGAGACGGTTTATTCGGATTATAGTCGGATATGCCCGATTCTTTGCCCTGACCGCCCGGTGCGGCATGAAGGTCGAGGATCAAATATATCTGATTGTCCCCGCACCAGGCCAACAGGTCGTCCGTTATCCGGAATCCTGTTTCCAGCCAGTTATTTTCACCCTCAACGGGTTCCTCTTCCACCGGCAGTGTATATAAATTGTAATGCATGGGTAAGCGAATGCTGTTAAACCCCCATTTAGCCAGTGAATCCACATCTGCTTTGGTACAATAATTTGCCAGCCAGGCATCGTAAAATTTTTCAGTGTTTTCCTCGCCGATGGCCGCCTCTATCTTTGCCTTGATTTGATACTGAGCATTGGCAAAGGATTGGGTTTGCATCATATATCCTTCCTGCAGCATCCATCCCCCCAGTCCAATGCCACGCAGAATAACCGGACCGTTATCATTGACAATGTTTTTGCCATCCCGGCGTAAAAAGCCCTGAGAAAATGCGGAGTGGAATTGAAGAACAAAAAGAACGAATAAAAGTAACATCTTTTTCATGGCAAACCTTTAAAATCAGACGTCAACATATTTCTGAAATTTATGAATTAAAAAGAAACAAAACAAGGATTTGAGCTAATTTTGCTGATAAAATATGCAAACTACTATAGCAATTTTTATATTTGGGGATTTTGGATATTATTCGATTTTTGAAATCACAATCATAAAGTATGCAGGTTTTCTGAATAAAATTTTAAATTCTTTATGTTCTAAAAATTTAAAGTTTGTTATTTCAACAAAATCATCCGTATCACATTCACATAGTCACCTGCCAGCATCCGGCAAAAATATAATCCTGAAGCAATTGCCTGATGTTTATCATCTAATCCATCCCAGCTCAGTTTATAATAACCGGCATGTTGTTTTTTTTGCACCAATGTTGCGACTTTCTGGCCTTGCAAATTATAAATGCTGATTTCAATGTCGCTTGCTTCAGGTAATTGATAAGCGATTTCGGTTTTGGAATTGAATGGATTGGGATAATTTTGCGTTAGATCAAATGTTTGGGGAATCAGATAATTATTTTGATTTCCCACTCCGTTTTTCTGTTCAATATCATAAGCATAAATATTTCCGAACATAAAACCGGTTCCAGCCAGTATTTTATGCGGCGTTTTTGCCAGTGTGTACACCGCGTTGGCCATATCAATCGAACCAGCAAATAACTGCCAGTTTGATTGATTCTGCTGTTTCGCGTAAACTTGAGTAAAGGACGGACCGCGATTCATTTCTGTGCCCGCGAGTAGAATGGGAATATTACTGTTTTCCGGCACATATTCTAGTAAACAGTGCACAGCTCGAACTTCAGTATTGATGAGTTCCGCGGTTTTGCTCCAGGTACGGCCTCTTGTTGTACTTTGGTAAACCCAACCCATGTCCATTCCACTGACACCGGCGTACATTTTATCATCTGTATCGAGCAGATCATAAACCGCGGTGACCCTTTCCAGGCCTTCGGCAGCGGCCCACTCCTCACCTCCGTCTTCCGAAAACAAAATTTGCCCGACATCTCCATCGCGGACAATCCCGGCAAATAAATCGCCGTGGGCATCTTGCATCAAGCAGTATATATGAATTCGTTCGCCAAGCTCCGCAATCGGCGACCATTCATGCCCCATATCATCCGATTTAAAAATCAAGCCGTTCCAGCCGGTAGCCGCGTAAAGACGGCCGTCCCGCGTTTGCATAATATCCGTAACCACACCATCCGGAAACCAGAGCACCGGATCCCAACGTTGCCCACGATTTTCCGAACGATAAATGGCCCCACGAGGACCTTCCTCTGTAAGTGCCAGACCGCCGGCAAGCAATACTTCTTCGCTTATTTGATGCAGACAACTCAGCGACCAGCATGCTTCAAGTCCACCGAGACGATCCCAGGATTCACCGCCATTTTCAGTGCGGAAGACGCATCCTTCGTTTAAATTCGCGTCGATGCTGGTTACCGTTGCCGCGTACTGGATTGCCGGATTTTCCACCACCA
>JAFGEC010000301.1 GCA_016931775.1 Candidatus Zhuqueibacterota bacterium
CCCTTTTGCCGGTTATTCTTGAAAATGTTATAAACTTTCAGTATATTTTTATATATATGTGGGATTATCCCCTGCAGGCGATTTTCTGTCGGATTAGGAAATATTATAGGGGATACTTAAACGATGAGTTATTATTATTATAAAATCTTTTGAGAAAATTGAATTTTGTATATTCAGCAAATTTTTTTTGCGAGTAAAAACGTATTTTTTTCCTGTTGTCGATGTTCAAGAAGCCAATTTATCCTCTTTGCGGCACTCGTAACAAAAGTATAATATTCAGGAGGACCTTTATGATACATAGTAGAAAAATGCTTTTTGTTTTGCTGTTCTTTTCTAGTCTTTTTATCATGTGCGATAAAAAAAATCCCACAAGTTCGGAAGAGAAACCAACTGATAAACCACCCGCCTGTGATATGTCAGGTGTATGGGATATTGTGTTATTTGTAACCGGAGGAAACCAAATGCCTACCCGTACACCTTTTCAAGCAACACTTGTTTTAAAACAGACTGAAAAAGGAAATGTCGCCGGTACGATTGCGGTTGAACCCGGATTGACCAATCAATTGACCGGAAAAGTATATGGTACCGATTTCAATTTTGAAATTTTACAAAATGAACCATGTACGGGTCAATTTCAACTATCCGGAACCGTAACAGAGGATACGACGGAGATAAGCGGAACCTATTCGGGCGAAGATTGCCTTGGGACGCTGAGAGCAGATTTTGCTTCTTTCGAATATGAACCATTTTTGACCGGAATCATGACCGACATTGACGGCAATACGTATCCGACCATAAAAATCGGTGATTTGTGGTGGACGGCGGAAAACCTGAAAGTGACTCACTACAGAAATGGCGATGCCATCTCCAATGTGACGGACGATTCGGTATGGATAAGTTTAACGACAGGCGCTTACTGTAATTACGACAATGAAAAGAGCTACGTGGCAACCTACGGCCGCCTCTACAATTGGTATGCCGTGAACGACGAGCGTGGTATTGCGCCCGAAGGCTGGCATGTGCCCAGCGAAGACGAGTGGCAGCAACTGGAACAAACGCTGGGAATAGGCTTGCCGCAAATTGGAGAATTTCAATGGAGAGGCTGGGATGAAGGCGGAAAGCTGAAAGAGGCCGGTACGGCCCATTGGCTCTACCCCAACGAGGGGGCCACAAATAGGAGCGGTTTTTCCGCGCTGCCCGCTGGTGAGCGCAGTTCAAGAGGATATTTCTCGCTTATGCGTTCGCAGGCCAGCTTTTGGTCGGCCACCGAGCGTTTAGATAGTGGCCCCTGGATCCGTGAACTGAGTGGTGGTCATTCCAGCATATATCGAGCCTATTTAAACAAGGATGCCGTTAATGGACTCTCGGTCCGTTTGGTCAAAGACTAAACCATAAATTATTAAATTAATAGAGTGATATTTATAAACAGAAAACAATTCATTGATAAAAAAGCACATCATGTTATATCCAACAGGTTTAATTGCAAACGGTATCAAAAGATGATGCTTAAAATATAAAAGGAGAACCGAGATGAATCCTGTTAAAAAAATCGGCCTGTCTTTTTTCCTTTTTATCTTTGGTGCTGTTATATCGGTTGTAAATTGTGATAAATCACCAACAGAAACGAAAAATGGGCAACTGAAGGCTGCTTTTTCTGTTCATCCTGATATGGGGACAATCGAAACGGTTTTTATCGTCGATGCAGCCGGTTGTTCGGATTCGGAAAATCCGGCAGACGCTCTGAATATCCGCTTGGATTGGGAGAATGACGGAATTTGGGATACCGATTACAGCACGAACAAGACGGTAACTCACCAGTTTACGATCAACGATACGGTTGAGGATAAAAAAACCATCAAACTTGAAGTTTTGAATACACGCGGTCAAAAAAACACGGCAACAAGTCAGATTTACCTTTGCAAGCCGGGAAAAGTAGCCGATATTGACGGCAATATTTATAAAACGTTAAAAATAGGCGATTTATGGTGGATGGCCGAGAACCTGAAAACCACACGTTACCGTAACGGACAATCCATTCCCAACGTGACGGACACGGAGAAATGGGTGGCATTATCAACGGCTGCATACTGTGAGTACGGCAACAATATAAATACTGTCGCCGTTTATGGCCGGTACTACAACGGTTATGCTGTGCTTGACAGCCGTAATATCGCTCCATCAGGCTGGCATGTGGCAACCGATGAAGACTGGCAAAAACTGGAAATGTTTCTGGGAATGAGTCAAACGGATGCTGAAAGGACATTTAATCGCGGTACCATTGAAGGCGGAAAATTAAAAGAGGCCGGTACGGCGCACTGGCCCAAACCCAACTACGGTGCTACCAACGAAAGCGGATTCTGTGCCCTTCCCGGCGGTTTCCGGAATAATTGGGGAACCTATCAAAGTATGGGAGAAGACGCCTATTTTTGGTGCTCGACGGAACGGATTTGGACTTCCGATATTAATCGTCACGTTGATCTGTGGATGAGAAGCCTGGATGACTATTATTTGTACATATCTCGGAATAGTGACATGAAACTCAATGGAATGTCGGTCCGGTGTGTGAAAGATTGATTGTAAGTAGCTGTTATTTATAGAAAATGGGTAGATGATAAATATAAAAAAACAATTTGTGTCTTTTCGACTCTAATACCTATATTATACTCTGTTTTACTTTTTCATTGCTTTTTTTGTTTATATTGGTTAGTATTTTACTTAACGGCAAAACGCTATCAGGATCAGCATTCAAGAGGCATGATTTGACAGGACTTTACACCCAAAATGTCTTTATGTATGACAAACACCTGACGTATTTGATATCCCTTATATGTAGGAGTTTTGTTTATATAATGCTTGACATTGTTCTTATGGAGGTGCTCTATGGAAAAAGTTGAAAACAAATTTGGCATCTTTATGTGGAGAATGACGGCAGCGCATACTGTTTCATATTTTATCGCAGGAATTTTTGCCATATTGGTGTTAAGGTATGATCAGATTTTCGGTGTCGACGAACTTTCTTTTATGCGTCCTACTGACTCGCCGTGGGTAGGCGCAGGTCCTGGCTTACAAGTTTTAAGAGGGTTACTTCTTTCACTCTTTTTATATCCATTCAGATCTATATTTTTTACGACCAAAAGAGGATGGCTTAAATTTTGGTTTCTTAACTTGGGACTCAGCTATTTATTGACCGTTTCCGCTGCACCCGGCTCATTCGAAGGTATCATATACACAAATATACCAATAAAATATCATCTAATTGGAATTCCTGAAATACTGTTGTACATCACACTCTTTACGTTTTTTTTGTGGGGCTGGTATAAAAAACCAAAAACAATATTTAAAGTTTTATCTATCATATTCGTGTCATTGATTCTACTTATGAGTCTAATGGGTGTGCTGGCCTCTATCGGTATTGTTCAAACGAACTAGTGTCATGTCATACTTGTAATGTCGTAAAAAATTTCGTATATTACTCCATCATTATTAGATGGAGGGCGAATGAAAAAATACAAAGTTACTTTGACCGAA
>JAFGEC010000302.1 GCA_016931775.1 Candidatus Zhuqueibacterota bacterium
AAAGTATTTGATCTTTTTTACACAAAAAGCGCGGATAAACAAAGCAAAGGAACAGGTGTCGGACTTGCTCTGGTAAAAAAAATCGTATCATTGCATGGCGGACGTGTGTGGATTGAATCCGAGCCCGGTAAAGGCACTGTCGTAAAATTTACCATTCTTAAAAAATAACAGGCAGCTATAGTTATGCAAAATTCCGTTGTAAAGGTTCTCATCATCGAGGATCATCACGAGCAGGCGCGCCTTATGCAGCTCAAGTTACAGCATCATAATTCCCCTTTTTTGGTTGAAATGACGAATACCGGCGAAAAGGGATTGGACATTTTAGGGAAAAATCCCTTTGATGTCATTGTCCTCGATTACAGCCTGCCGAAAAAGAACGGCCTGGAAATCCTGAAAATAATTAAAAAACGTAAAATCCCAATCCCGGTTATAATGGTTACAGGACAGGGTGATGAACGGATTGCCGTGGAGGCTATGCGGGAGGGTGCCCATGATTACCTGGTGAAACGGCCGGACACCATGGATTTACTGCCGCAAGTGCTATTACGTGCCATCAGTGAGAAACGCCTGTCATCACAACTGGAGCAAAGCGAACAAAGGTATTTTGCGCTATTTGAAATGGCCAGTATTGCCATTTTTATTATCGAGGCTGATTCCTTTAAAATATTAAATATTAACAAGATGACATCTCAGCTGCTCGATGCATCCAATCCGGCGATTTTGGGTAAAACGTTTTTAGATTTTTGTTCCCCGCGTTCTCAAAAGAACGCCCTGGCGGCCTTGAACAGAATTTTAAAAAACGATCATTCCAATTTCGATACGGTTTTGCTGGTCACATCCAATAAGCGTATTATACCAACCGATATCTCAGGCAGCCTGGTCAATATCGGTAATAATTCAGTCATCCAACTGTTTGTTAGGGATATCACGGAAAAAATAAAAATGCAGCGCCAGATTCTTCTCAGCAGACGGCGGCTTATTTCTTTGTTTGACGGTATCACCGATCTCATTTCCGTTCAGGATGACCGGCATAATTTGATCATGGGGAACAAAAAGTATATTCAAATTACGTCCAAAACCATCAATACACTTACGGGTGAAAAATGTTACAAAGCTTTGTTCGGCAGAAACGCACCCTGTCTGAATTGCCCGGCACCCGAAACCTATCGCACCGGGGAATCAAAATTTATAGAAATTTTCCACAAGGGCAGGACTTTTCATATCTGGACGTTTCCCATGTCCGGCCTGGATGATAAACCTGAATTTATTGTCGAATATGCCAAGGATGTAACGGAACAAAAGGAAATCGAAAAACAATTGATAAAATCCGAAAAATTGGCATCCATAGGATTGTTATCATCGGGAATCGCGCACGAGCTTAGAAATCCACTGAACGTGATCGAGACGGTTCGTTATACTATTGAGGACAGCCTCGGCGCAGAGTACCCCGATATTATGAAAAAACTCGAAACAATAAAAAAAAATATCCGCCGGGCGTCCAATATTATTGAAAATTTGCTTCAATTTTCCCGTCATTCTGATTTTGAGCGCGAAAAAATCGATGTGGAAAGACTTGTGGACACCACCCTTTCACTTTTACAAAAAGAAATCGATGTACGAAAAATAAAAATTGAAAAAAAATATCAAAAAATACCCAAAGTCTTTTTCAGCATCGATTCGCTCAAGCAGGTTTTTCTTAATATTATCATGAATGCCGTTCAGGCAATGCCAAAGGGCGGCCTTTTAAAGATCAATACTTATCTGTCCGAGGATGAACAATGGGCGTTTGTCAGTTTTATCGACAACGGTATCGGCATTTCCGATGAAAATATAAAACACATTTTTACCCCCTTTTTCTCGACTAAAAAAGCAACGACCGGGACCGGCCTTGGATTATATCTCTCCTATTCCATTATTAAACGTGAAGGAGGTGATATTATGTTCAAAAGCAAACAGGACGTGGGCTCAAATTTTACCGTAAAATTACCGGTGGCAAAAAACAGCGATGTAGCGGTGTAAATCGCAGGCTTTTAATGTACCGTTTCCGCACGCTGTGGTAAAACAAACGATAATCACTTTGCAGGCTATTTTGTTTAGGTGTTGACTAATTTTGAAATATTCGTTACATTTTACTCGTTTTAAACGCTATTTAAAATGCACAAGGGGCAATACTTGGACTTGAAAGAAATAACGTTACCCGTTGCGGACGAACTTTTACAATTTGAGACGGCGTTTCAAAACGCTTTAAAATCCGATGTCCCTTTGGCCCAGGAGGTTATTTATTATATACTCAGCCGAAAGGGGAAAAGGCTGCGTCCTCTGCTGGTTTTTCTGACAGCCAAATTGCACGGCGGTCTCACAGAAAAAACACGCTCGTCAAGCATCATTGTCGAAATGTTGCATACGGCCACTCTGGTGCACGATGATGTCGTTGATGCATCTTCATTACGGAGGGGATCGCCGACTGTCAATCTGGTATGGAATAATAAAACGTCGGTTCTGGTTGGCGACTTTTTATTTTCCAAGACACTCACAAGTATGCTTGATTTAGGCGATTTGAAAGCCTTAGCCATCCTTGCGCAAACTGCGAAGGATTTGACAGAGGGAGAAATACTGCAAATAGCAACCAGTAATCCCGAGGATATGAACGAAAGTGTCTATTTTGAGCTGGTTCAAAAAAAAACAGCTTCGCTCATCAGCGCATCATGTGAGTTGGGAGCATTGTCTGTTTCCTGTTCCGAGGAAGAGCTAACACGTATGCGAGCATTCGGTATAAATCTGGGTATTGCATTTCAAATCAAGGATGATATTCTGGATTATCGAGGTGATGTAAAGAACCTTGGGAAACCGACGGGCAATGATATCCGAGAAAACAAGATCACACTGCCGTTGCTTCTCGCCCTGTCCCGATCCAAAGAAAGCCGGAGGATAACCGAATTATTGCAGGACGAAGAACTCGGAGAGCCGGAATTGGAAGAGATATTGGAATTTGTCAACACCAATAACGGTGTTGAACAATCCAGTGAAATCGCCGGTAAATACGCTCAACACGCCTCTTTTATTCTAGAAAGTTATCCCGATTCTACCAGTAAAACAAGTCTGATTAATTTGGTCAATTTTGTCGTGAATCGTGAAAAATAAACTCTATATTATCTTACTCATAACCTGCCTTGCTGTTTTATCCTGTAAAAAACCACGTATTAAAACAGTCGAAAAAACGCTAATACTCATGGATACCTATGTGGTTATCCGGATTTACGATTCAGATAAATCCGAAGCACAAAAGCAAAAAATCATAGAGCGGGTCGCCCGTGAAATGTCAAAGATCGAACAGTTGACAACGCTTTACGGCCGGGAAAGCGATGTGGCAAGAATCAACCGGGAAGCGGGCCGGGGTATCGTTGCGGTTGATTCCATAACATATAGCATACTGGCCCTGGCGTTGGATACAGCCGCTAAAACCGGCGGTACATTCGATGTGACCATCGGACCTTTAATGCTTCTATGGGGTTTCGGCAGTGACAGCTCTTTTCAGGTGCCGCAAAAACAGGATATACAGAAATGCGTCGAGCATGTAAACTATCGGGACATTATCCTTCACCCCAAGGGTGTCCAACTCACCGATTCACTCGCCGGAATCGATTTGGGAGGAATCGCCAAAGGATATGCGGTCGACCGGGCGATTACCATGCTCAAACGAGCAGGGGTTACCGATGCTCAGGTAGACGCCGGCGGGGACTTGCGCACCATCGCCGGCCCGTTAACCGCCGGTAAAAGGAACGTATGGGTAAGACATCCTCGAAAAAAAGACGGTTTTTGGGGACGATTTCCCATGGACGCAGGGGCGGTGGCGACGTCAGGCGATTACGAACGCTATTTTGAAGAAAACGGCGTTCGATACCACCACATTCTCGATCCAACAACAGGATTCCCGGCAACAAAATGTACGAGCGTGACGATAAAGGGAGAAAATACCGCATTATGCGACGCGTTGAGTACGGCAGTCTTTATTTTGGGGCCGGAAAAGGGCCTCGAACTTGTTGAAAGGCTGGAAAACGTCGAGTGTATTATTTTGTATCAAAAAAGCGACCGTCTGCAATCTGTGATGAGCCAAGGTTTAAAGGACATATTTGAAAAAGCACCCCGATAAACCGAGTCTATCCCATCGCGGTTTGAATCCGCCGGGAAAAATTTTAATCATCCGTTTGAGTTCCATCGGCGATATCCTGTTAACGACACCGGTTCTCAGGTTATTAAAACAGACATTTCCATCGGCCGAACTGGATTTTCTGATCAAGTCCCAATTTGCCCCGGTATTGTTTAATAATCCCCACGTCGATCATTTTTTCCCATTCGACGGCAAAGCCGGCCGGCGCGAATTATTTCGGATTGCCGGGCTTTTGAAACAACGCCGCTATGACCTTGTGGTGGATTTACACGCCAATTTCCGCAGTTTTTTCTGGCGCAAAAAGGCCCACGCCGCGCAAGTCGTGGTATTCCGAAAAAACCGATGGCGGCGTTTTCTGCTGGTGAAATGTGGAATCGACTTGTTCAGCACCATCCGGCCGGTGTATCAAAGATACATCGACACACTCTCGATGTACGACATTCATGACGACGGACATGGCCCGGAATATTTCCTTGATACTCAATCCGATCCTAATACGTTGTTGAAAAAATACGATGTGAAATCCGGACGAATATTGGTTTGTCTTTGTCCGGGGGCAGGATTTTTCACAAAAAGATGGCCTGTGGACAACTTTGTCCAGGTCGCAAAACGTTTGGCCGAAGAAAAAAAAGCAACCATCCTTGTCATCGGCGGAGAGAGGGAACGGAATCTGGGTAAAATTTTAAAGCAAGCAGTAGGCCCGATTTGTATCGATATGACCGGTCAAACAACATTTCCACAAACCGCCGGATTAATCACTCGAGCCGATCTTGTGATCAGCAATGACAGTGGTTTGATGCATCTGGCCAACAGTCTGAAGAAAAAAACATTGGCCATTTTCGGGTCGACAACGGAACATTTTGGATTTTTCCCGCTACCGCCGTTTTCACGCGTGCTGGAGGTCAAAAACCTTAAATGCCGGCCCTGTTCACATATCGGGCGAAAACGCTGTCCCCGGGGGCATTTTCGGTGTATGATGGAAATAACGCCCGATATGGTGTTTCAGGCGGCTGAACAGATGTTAGGTGACGAGTCGGTTTAAAATTTATACTGTTTTTATCGATCCGAATGTTGATAAAGCCCGCAGGTACACAAGACTAAAAATTATTGTTTAAAATGCCTCGCAAATATGGCACGACCTCGGTAAAATTTATTTCAACAAAGAAATAAATAAATCTCGAAATACAGCTTTTATTGGGGACATCAGGCATAATTTTAACGGTCAAAAATCGGCGGATCCTTTCATATACAGCAAACCTTTAAACGGAATGATGGAGAAAACTCAAGAGGTTCTCGGGATGAGCCAAGTGATCATCCCATTTTTTGTTGGGAGTACGCAATTAGACTCCGATGCGATGTGAGTCATAAGAAATGAGGTGGCTCCAATGATAGCCACATTTGGAGGGTGTTATATTAACATTGAGGGCAATATCAACGAGTATGAAAATATATATGCTGGAGCCAGGCGTTTGTCTCTGCATCGTGCAATGGCTGTCAGGAATTTTTTGATATCCGAATATGATGTGGCTTCCGACAGACTCATTCCGATCGGCAATGCTTCCGAAAAGCCTGTTATCAGCGATACGACGGATGCGGCTCGTTTTCTAAATCGTCGGACGGATATTTTAAAAAACGGTATTCGTCCCTCAAAAAGGAAATTCCATCCGGATTATGGTTACACGACAAATCCAAAAGGAGTATACGTGTATCCATACTCCAGGAATAAATCTCAAATAGGCATCCGGCGAAGGCAGCTTAAGGTATGGGATAAACAAATAGCAAATTATAATGGATTCATTTTTAGACTCATACCCGAGGATTGTCCGATGACGGTTGGCTATTGGTTCTCGAATCGATACCGACCGCATGAGTCCATTGTTCCCTCGCTCCAAAAACTTGCCGATTTGTACAAAAATTTTTTTACCGGAGAAATTGTAAATTCAGAATATAATTGGACGGATTTTGAAATTATTCTGCCTAAACGAATTATGCCACAGAGAATTATAAGGATACTCAAGGATAGAGAAAAGACAAGTTGACAATAAATGTTTAACTGCCAATGTAGCTCTGCGCGAGGCCAAAAAACATACTAAAGCGTAAAAGCCATGTCGATTGTTTCGGATGTTTATCAATATAGATAAAATTCCAGGGGATACCCTGAACATATTTCATCTTGAAAAAAAATAAGAAAATAACTATATTATCAAAAATGGATATCACAAAATACAGGCATTCACTTGAACAGTTATAACCTGGCCCAAAAAATAGCTCAACTCATCCTCGAGAAAAAAGGTTCGGATGTTGTTATTCTCGATTTAAAAAAATTAAAAGCCGTCACCGACTTTTTTGTCATCTGTTCGGCCGACAGCGACATTCAAGTCAAGGCGATTACACGACACGTGAAAGACGAGCTTATTTTTGAATCCATCCGGCCCTGGCATATCGAAAAGACGAATAATTTTACCTGGGTGTTAATGGATTTTGTGGATGTGGTCGTACATATTTTTCAACCGGATACCCGCCGGTTTTACGGACTGGAACGGTTGTGGGGTGATGCAAAGTTTTATGAGATAAAGGACGAAAATGAGACCTCAGGAATTTTTAAAAAATAGTCTGC
>JAFGEC010000303.1 GCA_016931775.1 Candidatus Zhuqueibacterota bacterium
ATCGTTAAAATCCGAAAAATGTAAAAAGGCATCCTGTTTTTGACCGATATCGATAAAAGCAGCCTGCATTCCTTTTACGACCTTTGCTACCTTGCCGTAATATACATCGCCTACCATTCGTTCATTTTCCGGCAGCTCAAAATACAACTCAACCAAACGATTGTTTTCCAGTATTGCGATTCTCGTTTCACCTATCGAGTCATTAATAATGATATTTCTACCCATAAAACCTCATTTCTCGTTAGGAGCAAACCTCAGTCACCACGGATACCCGATCAATATCCAGGGGAGTTTTTAACACATCATCATGCCTTACCCATAGTCCGGCACGATGAATACCTGCTGTACTCACCATTGTCGGATTGTCAGGGAACAGCAGATGAAGCACTTTTTCAATTCGAACGGTTTGCCCATTGTCCATTTTTGTCCTTAAAAATAATCCGGATTCTATTGATTCAATTTTTTCAATAAAAGGCCGGATATCAACTAATTTGGTCAATTTGCCTTTTCTAGTAAATTGCACAACCAGTGATTCCTGTTTGAGTAATTGAGTTATCTGAGACTCGGAAACGGTACCGTGCAATTTGATTTTGTGATCGACAACATTGACAAGGGACACGAGAGATTGTAATTTTTTTATAAAAACAAAAAATTCTTTAATTTCGATGCCCTGGGGCAATTCCTTATTTAAATCTTGAATAAAATCACAATCCCGGTTCCCATAAAAATAAATGTCCATAAATTCAACGTCGCTGGTATACCCGGTTGCCAGCGATGGACCATACGAAACCTTTGGTTTCGGATTAAAGCCCTGTGTATAAGCCACAGGTACATTTGCGCGCCGCATTGCCAGCTCAAAAATGCGGATAACATCCAAATGTGATAAAAACCGCACGCTAGCCCCTCTACAATAACGAATTCTGGCAATTGAATATGACTGCAGTTCACCCGTATCCGGTATGGCATTTTTTGATCGGCCAAAAAATAAATCCGGTTTTGATATTTCTGCAACGGTTCGCGGCGAATTTGTACTCCCCTTTATGAGATTCTGGCATACCGGATGCCGAGACAATCCACAAAAATTACATCCATGGGTTTTACAATCAAAAGTGACGGCATCGTTCAGACAAAGACGGTATTCATTGATCAAAAATTTATTACTGACGCCCTTTTTTATATGATCCCAAGGTAACGGTACATCCAATCGGCGCTCAGCCAAATACGGTTCGAGAGCAAGTCCATTTTCATTTAACGCCGTCATCCATCGGTCGAATCGGAAAAATTCCGACCACCCTTCAAGTTTTGCGCCGGCTTGCCATGCGGAACGAATCACAGCAGCCAGACGGCGATCACCGCGTGCAAGCAGCCCTTCTACAGCGGTTACATCAGCTTTTCTCCACCCGAGCTTGACATTCCGCTGCCTGAGGGATTTGCACAAACGGTCAATTTTTTCATCAATGGATTCTGCTGTGTCCTGAGCGACCCACTGAAACGGTGTGAAGGGTTTTGGCACAAACGGTGAAATGGAAACATTGATACGTTTTCCCTTGTAAATTCTTGCCATGTCGCTAACCTGCGAAACCAGACTGATAATCCCGTCTATATCCTGCATCGATTCAGTAGGCAATCCAATCATAAAATACAACTTGACCAGGTTCCAACCCTCCTCGAATGCGACTTTCACGGCGCGAAACAAATCGTCATCGGTTGTGGTTTTATTGATCACGTTACGTAAACGCTGCGTACCGGCCTCAGGGGCCAGAGTTATCCCTGACTTGCGTACGGTACGGGCGTAACGCGCAATATTTCGGGTAAATTTTTCAGGCCGCAACGACGGAAAAGACAGATTGACCATCTGTTCTGAGAGTACGCTGCTCAATGTTTCGAGCAGGATCTCGAGCTGCGAATAATCGGAGGTACTCAGTGAAACCAGGGACACCTCATTATAGCCGGTTGCCTGCACATTTCTAACGGCCTGACGGACCAGTTCGTCCACGGGCCGTTCCCTCACCGGACGATAAATCATTCCCGCATTACAGAAACGGCACCCCCGCGAACATCCGCGGGCGATTTCCAGCGAAACACGATCATGCGTGGTCGCAATAACCGGCACCAATGGTTTCTCGGGATAATTTTCCGGTGCCAAAGAATTCAGGGTCGCCGCTTGTATATACTCGGGAGCGTCCGTTTGAGTTTTTTTTAATCCGGTATAGGCACCGGCCGAGTCGTATACGGGCTGATAAAATCCAGGAACATATATCCCGGTCACCCGGCTTATTGAATCTAAAACATTTTCACGGCCGCTCTTTTCCCTTTTCTGTTCCCGCAAGCATTTCACTATTTCAACCACGACCTGTTCGGCATCACCGATCACCATGGCGTCAAAAAAATCGGCCATGGGTTCGGGATTATAACCTGAAGGGCCGCCGCCCAAAACCAACGGCAGGTGCGACCTTTGCCCGGATTCAATCGGAATACCGGCCAAATCCAACAAGTTCAACATGGTTGTATAGTGCATTTCATATTGAAATGTAAAACCGACGACATCCAACTCTTTTACGGGTGTAAACGTTTCCAGCGTAAAAAGGGAGACACCTTTTTCCCTCATGAGATCCTCCATGTCCGGCCATGGAGCAAAAACTCGTTCCGCATATACGCCTTGAATATTGTTCAAAACATGATATAAAATGGAGTAACCCAAATAGGACATACCCACTTCATATACATCCGGAAAAACAAGACCGATTCTAACGTCTACATTATCCGGATTTTTTCGAACAATATTAACTTCATTCCCAATATAGCGTCCGGGTTTGTTCACATACGGCAAAAGGTGGTTAAATATATATTCTTTGTTATTTACTGATTTTTTTTTCATTTCAATTAAAAAAACCCACCGAAAAAATTCAGCGGGATTTTTGTTTAATCTCAAAGCCGTCGATCATTGAGAAACGTATTCGATGCCTTTATCCACGGCTTTAACATTCAAAGGTACGAGGTTTTTGCGTTTTATAAAGACTGGAAGTGTATCGACGACAACCTGTCTCGGAATAATTGATGTCCGGGCGATATAAGCACCTAAAATGACCATATTGGCAATTCGTGTATTACCGAGATCGTCTGCAATTTTTGTTGCCGGAATGCCGAGGACCTCCACATCCTTTCTTGCGGGAGGTCTGTTAATCAGAGAAGAATCATAGATAATCAATCCGCCCGGTATAACTTCACATTCAAATTTTTCCAGCGATGGCAAATTCATGGCAATTAAAGTACTGGGTTGTGAAACGACAGGAGAACCAATACGCTTATTTGAAAGATTGACATGGCAATTGGCTGTTCCGCCGCGCATTTCGGGTCCATAAGAAGGAATCCAGGATACTTGATAACCCATCTGCATACCTGCTTGCGCGATTCCCAAGCCCAGCAATAAAATTCCCTGCCCGCCGAATCCGGCGATTTTTAACCGCGGATTTTGATAATTTACCGGCGGTGTTTCCGATTTTACAGCTCTAAAAGGTTTATCCGGGATATCAAGTTTCTTAAAAAGATCGTGAGAGATAAACTCATTTTTAACAGCCGGCGACGGTTCAATCTCTGCGGATGTATCCCGGAATACACCCAATGGAAATTGCTTGCACATATAATCAGTAATCCATTGTTTTGCCTGTACCGGCGTCATTTTCCAACCAGACGGACATGCCGAAAGGACCTCAACCAGAGAAAAGCCTTTATTTTCGATTTGAATTTGCAGTGCCTTTCGGACGGCATGCCGAACTTTGTTTGTATTTTTTGCATCCGTCAACGCCACTCGCTCAATATAAACCGGCGCCTTCAGGGTGGCGAGCATTTCCGAAACCGCCACGGGATAACCTTCATTGGCCACACTTCGGCCTCGTGGCGACGTGGTGGTTTTTTGACCGACCAGCGTCGTTGGTGCCATTTGGCCGCCGGTCATTCCATAAATGGCATTATTCACAAAAAACACCGTGATATTCTCACCACGATTGGCAGCCTGAATGATATTGTTACCGCCGATGGCGGCCAAATCGCCGTCTCCCTGATAACTGATAACGATGCTTTCCGGGAATACTCGTTTTATGCCGGTGGCGACTGCCGGTGCCCGTCCATGTGAACACTGGATATTCCCAACCCGAAAGTAATAGTAGGCAAAAACACTACAGCCGACCGGACTCATTAATATGGTACGGTCACGAATCTGGAAGTCATCCAATGCCTCCGCGATCAATTTGTGCAAAACGCCATGTCCGCAACCAGGACAATAGTGGGTGACATCCTTTGCACCACTCTTGTGTTCATAAATGGGATAAAAACTGTCAGATTTTCTGATGATCTTTGCCATAATCTAAGCCTTGACCGTTTTTTCAATATGCGCGATAATCTCCTCGGGAGAGGGTACGATTCCTCCCATACGATTATAAAAAAGCACGGGTTTTTTTCCATTTACCGCCAGTTTCACATCATCCACAAGCTGCCCGTTGGATAATTCGACGACAAGAAAATGCTTGATCTTTTGGGCGAGTTGAGCAATTTGAAACGATGGAAAAGGCCACAGCGAAATGGGCCGCAGCAACCCGATTCTTTGTCCTTTTTCTCGTAAAATATCAACCACCGAAAGCAAAACTCGTGAAACGACTCCAAATCCGATAAGCACCAGGTCCGCATCATCACAATAATATTCCTCAAACCGGACCTCGGCAGCAATTTTTTTATATTTTTCCTGTAATTTCAAATTATGTTTCTCTAAAACATCGGGATCAAGTTGAATGGAACAAATGAGTTTTTTTTCATCATCTGCATCGGCATGTAATGCCCATTCCTTTTCAGGTATCTTTTCCACAGCTTTTGGAAATTCTACGGGTTCCATCATCTGCCCGATAAAGCCGTCAGCAAGGATAACGGCCGGATTGCGATATTTGTCTGCCAATTCAAACGCCAACATGGTAAGATCACACATTTCCTGGGCACTGTTAGGGGCCAGAACAATTAACTTGTAATTACCGTGTCCGCCTCCCTTGACCATCTGATTATAATCCGATTGCTCCGGTGCTATATTGCCCAACCCCGGGCCGCCTCGCATAATATCCACAATGACAATCGGTAATTCGGAACCGGCACAATAGGATATGCCTTCCTGTTTAAGGCTGATACCCGGACTCGATGAAGCGGTCATCGCCCGAATACCACCCGATGCAGCGCCATATAACATATTAATGGAAGCGACTTCACTTTCCGCCTGTAAAAAAGTACCTCCAACGAGCGGCATATAGAAAGCGGCTGCTTCAGCAATTTCGGAAGCGGGTGTTATAGGATATCCGAAAAAATACCGGCATCCGGCGAGAATGGCACCTTTTACAATCGCCTCATTGCCTTTAATAAGCTGCTTTCCCATCGTCTAAGTTACCTCCTCTTCAACATAGCCTTTTTTAAAGACGGTGATTGCTCCGGGTTCCGGACATTGATAGAAACAGATACCGCAGCCTGTACATCCCTCACCTTTGTAACCTGCGGGATGATAACCCATACGATTCAAAACATTTTGCTCGAACAGAACATCTACCGGACAGGCTTCAATACATAAACCGCACCCTTTACACTCATCTTCCCGGATTATCACCTTGGCTTTCTCAAGGCCGCCTTTTTCAACCATCTGGCCTCCTCATGTTTTTTCTACCCGAATATAACCAACCGTAAAGCCGACCGGTTCGTGCATAGCATAATATTTTAATCAATTTTTGGGACTTTTGCAAGTGGTTTTTGGCACAGGGTACCTTCCCTAATTTCCATTAATAGAGCCCCTCCACAAAAAACGGATTATTCAACCGTTCATACCCGATCTCCGTCTGAGGGCCGTGCCCCGGTAAAACACAAATGTCATCATTTAAAATCAGCAGTTTTGTCTTGATAGACGCCAAAAGCTGCTGAGTGGATCCGCCCGGTAAATCCGTCCGGCCGATTGATTCACAAAACAGCGTGTCGCCCGACAGTAAATATCCGTTATATAAAAAGCAAACACCGCCTGGACTATGGCCGGGTGTAAAAATAACGCGCAAAGTTATTTTGCCCAGAGTGATCGTCTGACCTTCATTGAGATAACGGTCGATCACGATTTCACCCGGATCTCGCAAATTAAAAAAGCTCGCCTGTGTACTGGCCAGACTGATTAAAAATTCATCGCCCCTGTGTATTGATATTTTTGCACCTGTCGTTTTTTGCAAACCATTCACGGCCCCGATATGATCCACATGGCCGTGCGTAAGCAGAATACGCTCGACACTCAAAGACAATTGTCGACATTTTTGTAAAATATACTCTTCTTCGTCCCCGGGATCGATAACTGCGGCCTGCCGTGTTTGTTCGCATCCGATGATATAGCAATTGACCTGCATCGGGCCGACGACTATCTTTTCAAGGATCAAAACTTACTCCATCTCAGCGCATAATGACAAACTTGATCGTTTGCACAAAACCGTCGGCCGTCATCTTACAAAAATACAGGCCGCTGGGAAGCGGTACCTGTTGTTCATCAAGACCACCATACACCAATCGGTACTGTCCCGCAGCTTGCCTGCCAGAATACAACAGGGCGATTCGCTGTCCGAGAACAGAGTAGACTTCAATTTTTATCTGAGAAACGGACGGCACATCATACTGAAAGGTTGTACTCGAATTAAACGGATTGGGAAAATTCTGATGCAATTTAAATAGCACCGGATTTACCGCTTCAGCCATATGAACGATCTTTGTTGCAGGGCCAATATAAAAATACGCATTTTTCATATGTCCAAAATTTCCCACACCGAGAGAATAGAAAAGTGAATGTTCGCTATTTTCGACCAATCCACCACCGGTACAAAAATCCTGTCTGGATATTTTGTATTTATCCGTCGACTGTGCAAAAACAGTCAGGCACGCCAAAAGCACTAAAAAAAATGATCGCATTTTCTTATCCGGGTTAAAGACAACGCAGTTTTTTATTTCATCGTGACGAGAACATTAATGATTCCGGTTCCGCCCTGTAATGGTTCCAAAGCTTTGCCCAAAACGGTCCCGACTTGAGGATTTGTGACTTTACGCGCATAACCAGGCGTCGAAGATGTGGTCAGTAAATCACCAGGAAATATCGGCTCCGACGCAACAACCTTACAGGGAACAATACCGGCGAGTACCAGCGGAAAATTGTTATCACCATTGGGTTTATTGCCCACCACAATTGTCGGATCGCTGGAGATTACACCTGCAACTCGAAAATCCCGGTCAATGTCACATTTTTTCACCATATTTTTTTCATCTTTATCGAACACCACCACATCCCCGGGTAATAATTCTTCATTACTGTAAACATATTCGGCGAGGTCGCCCCAGCCGCCGGTCGAGCAATATGCCTTCCCTTCCACATACAGACTGTAATTTTGTGGATTTGACGCTTTTGCATAAACACCAAATTGAGCACCTTCACCGTACACACCGACATAGGTACCGAAACCTTTTATTCCCCAATAGCCACGGCCCTCAATACCATAAGAAGTTTCCGAATACGACCGGTTATTGACGGAGAGGACGGCGCCTTCCAGCTGATTGCGATCGATTAAAAGTGGATTTGCCAAATTTGTACCGTCGACCGTAAACTGTGCAATGTCAGCACCTTTTATCGTTCTGTCGAAAATCATTGCCGAAGTGATTGCATTCGGCTGGTTCTCGTCGACAAATTTACCGGAATAAGCATCGCCTGTTGCATAACTGCTTTCCAGGTAAACACTCACTTCACCGGAAACACCACCGCCGCCCACTCCACCATACGCCTGAACACCGGTAATATCGCCCAGTGAAAAAGCTAAATCCTCGGCTTTGATCGTACCGTTCACAATCATCAGACTGGTAACAGAAGAGGGCTGATTTTGATTGACAAAACGCGCATCATAGGCTTCGCCGCTGTGAAAAGCCGGCTCGAGCTGAACGGTCACGGCACCATCCGTGCCGCCGCCGATAATGCCGTTTGAGACATAAACGGCAGAGATTCCGCCCGCTGAAAACGCCAAATCCTGTTGTTTGATAGTCCCATCCATAATATCGTTACTGGTGACAGTCCCGTCACTGATCATGGAACTTGTAATTGTGTTGGATTCCTCTCGCTTCACGAACCGGCCGTCATAAGCTTTTCCCGTTTGGTATTCTGTGTTGAGGGCCAGGTAAACATTTCCGTAATTACCTCCACCGGTAAGACCTGTCCCGGGGGATATCTGCGAAATAGCACTGACTGGAAATGCCAGATCGGACTGCTGGATGCTGCCGTTTTTTATGTCCGAGGAGGTAATCTGATCATCAACAATCATTGCGCCGGTTACGGAATTGGCTTCCCCATGATTTACGAACCGGTCATTATAGGCTTCCCCGCTGCGGTATACGGATGTCAGCCCGATTCTAAGATCTCCGGTCGTGCCCCCTCCTTCCAGACCATTTTCTGCAGTAACACCGGTGATATCGCCAATCCCCAGACTGAAGCCCAGGTCTTTTTCTTTGATGGTACCATCCAATATCATTTCGCTCGTTACGGTATTACTGACACCGCGTTTAACGTAAGCAGATTCAAGCTGGGTTACATTCAGGAATTCACCGGCCGCCGTGCCGCCAAGACTCGATGCGTCGATATCGTTTTGATTGTGGTCGTTAGCCTGATTTTTGAGATAAAATTGATCCCGGGAATATCCACCCAGCGCTGCAGCATTGGTGGCCTGCACGGAATACGGAACACTGGACAATTTTTTTCGTGGTACCAGAGCCACATCTTCAATTGAAACCTGTACCCATCTGTTCGAACCGTCGAAAATAGTGGACTGAAACGGAGAAACAGAACCAAGCTCCACTTGGAAATAACCCAGATGAACGGCAATGGTTTGCTCTTCACTCCACAACTGTATTCCGCCGGTTTCCTGATCCCAAATGCCAATCTTGGCTGACAATGTTCCCGTTACCGGATTGCCGCCGGAATCCGTCAGATATCCTTGATAATTGACAGTCGGTAAAATGGGTTGTTGGAGGATGTTTTTGGGGGACGATTTTTGAGGTGTTCCGGACACCTCTGCGTCGGTTTGAGCAAAACCTGCAATTGTGCAAAATATCGTTAGACAGGTGATCAACCTGCAGATGCTTGTTACTCTCATGCCTTTTCTCCTTAACGTATCTTGCCGAGATGCCCCATTAGCAGCGTGTGCAATAAGACATATACGGTAGTATGTATATCTTTTATAACATACAGGCGATAAATTTGATTTGCAGAAAGAGATTAGGATTTGATTACCCAGAGCTCCTGCTGCGGATCGGAAAGGAATTGAACTCCCTCCCCTTTAACAACGACGATTTCCTCTATTGTGGCAATACCGGCACCTTCGACGGTCAGACGAGGTTCCAGTGTGTAAACCTGACCGGCCTCCACTTTAAGAAACGGCAATTTTTTGTAACGGTCCCATCGAGGACACAGGAGTGCGGAACCATCGTGGGCCTTACGGCCCACCTGATGGCCGAGTCCATGTTGAAATTCTTCATATCCGGCATCCACGATAAATTGCCGGGCAATGTGGTCGATCGTCCAGCCTTCAATTCCGGGTTTTAATGCTGCCGCTGCATTCCGGATGGCATCACGAATTGTCTCAAAACCCCGGATCACTTCCTCGGGAGCACGGATCTCATCCGGTTTCATAAAATACCATGTGCGCTGCAAATCCGACACATAACCATTTTTACGTACGCCAAAGTCAATGTTCATAATATGCCCGGACTCGATCACTCGGTCGGTGGGCCCGGCGTGCGCACCGGCACTGTTGGGGCCGGTAAAAACCGCAGGACACTGCTCGGGATCCCAGGCCGGTGATAATCCTTTTTTCTCCATTTGATCGACGATAAATCCAGCGACCTGCTTTTCCGTCATACCGACTTTGACATATTTCGACACCTTTTCAAAAATATCCAATGTTTCTTTAATGGCTGATTTTATCGCTTCCAATTCCGCATGAACCTTACGGCCGCGCAATGCGGCGACCAGGCTCTCACTGGATTCAAACCGCTGTACATACGGTGTATCCTTTAAATATTCACATAAAATTTCATACATGCCATGAGTCAAACCATCGGCCATGACATCATTTTGCGATGTATTGATGGCAATTCGGGCGGGATCTATTTCTTTCATAGTGGATATCAACAAATCCTTGATTGAACCTACATAATCGATTACCTTATAAGGTGCATGATCGATTATATTTTGTCTATCCAGACTGCCCACCAGAGCGATCTTTTTGCCTGTCGAAGTTAAAATAAAGGCCGACGCCCATGTACAATGAGTTCCCAGCAACAGATCCAGCATAGGATCGGGCGTTGAGGAAGTTTCCCTCACAAATATCAGCCACATGTCGATCTGCTGCTCATTTAAAATGCTCACGGCCTGTTGTATTTTCTGTGATATCATGACGATTCTCCGATACTTTTTAAAAGAAATGGCGAGTTACAGGGTCTAACTCGCCATTCCCTGATGGTCTTTTCAAGAGGGAGGCTGGGGAAGACCATCAGACATTCCAATTTTCTATATTATTTATCGTTATTCGCACCAAAATAGTTCCATTTTTTTAATGAATAAACATCTTTTCCGTAAAAATATCCAGAAATGCAGGATCTGTGGCAATCTCGACATATTCGGCGCGGTCCAATAACTGTTGGATGGTACGCCGTTCATCAACCGACAACAGGGCCATTTCAGCTCCGGCACACGCGGCATTGCCGATAAAGTGGATTTTCCGGCGTTCCATTTCCGGCAACAGACCGATATACATAACGTTATCGATATCTAAAAACTGACCAAACGCTCCGGCCAGAAAAACAGCATTCAGATCGGATACCGCCAATCCTGTTTTTCGAAGCAATATCTCCACACCCGCGGCAATGGCTCCCTTGGCCAATTGAATTTGACGAATATCTTTTTGGGTTAAAATAATATTTTTCTGTTGGGTCATATATATGCACGGTTGGTTTTCATGGGTACCCACGTAACGCTCAAAACCATCAGCAGACTGAATGGCTCCGGAAAGATTGATCAGGCCGGTTCGGTGTAATACAGCCATAGCATCCACAAGAGCCGAACCGCACAACCCTTTCGGACTTTTATCACCGATGACATGGTAGTGAATCTCACCGGAATGATAAAATATATGGTCGATAGCTCCGTTCATAGCCCGCATGCCATGTTTGATATGAGCACCTTCAAACGCCGGACCAGCTGCGGCCGAACAAAAATAATATTTTTTATCATGGAACAGGACGATCTCTCCGTTTGTGCCGATATCGATGGCTAGCCAGGAATGCAATGTTTTGCGATAGAGTGTCAACAACAGAGCGGCGGTATCGCCTCCCACATACCGGCCCAAAACCGGAAAACAATAAATCCTGGCGTTTTTATTCATCTTTAATCCGAGCGTTTTTGCCGATTCATAAACCGGCCCATTAAATGCCGGAACAAACGGATACACGGCCAGAAATTGTGCGGGGACACCAAGTAAAAGATGCAACATGACCGTATTCCCGGCAAGCGTCATCTCGTATATTTGATCTTGGAGAATTTCGGCACTTGCCGACAGGTTTTCAAGAATGGTATTAATACTCTCAATGGCAGCAAGCTGTAATTTTTCACCACCGTTTTTATCCGCGTACGAAATACGGGAAATCACATCCTCTCCAAAATCACTTTGTTTATTCAGCATTGCAGACACGGCTAAAAGGTTACCCGTTACCAGGTTATACAACTTGCCGACAATTGTGGTGGTACCCAAATCAACGGCTATTCCAAAAGGCCCTTTTAAAGAATTATTGGGAAGAAAATCGATCACCCTGCCCGACACACTGATTAATGAACCGGAATATTCATATTCACGTAGTTTATGCGGCAATTTTTGCAAAAAATCCAGGGGAATCCCAAAGCTGGTTTTTATACCGGCGGCATTTAACACACTTTTTAGATCAGCGGAATTTTCCTCCAGACTCGGCTGCGGTACCTTGATACGGTGCACTTGAACGGCCGGCGACAAATCGACGGCATGGACCTGCCCCTCGAGCAGAGCCAATACCTCTTTGTCTTCAGTCACTCGAATCGTACAATGGTCTGCAATTTTTGCTTCGCAGGCCAACCGGATACCGGCTTTTAACTCTTCCGCTGTCAGCAGTGATTGTTCCACTACGGTTGGTGGGAAGTAACCCTTTTCCACTGTCACACGGCATTTGCCACACAGGCCACGGCTACCGCAAAATGCGGGAATTGAGACGTGCAGTTTTCTCGCTGCATTCAGAATTGTTGTACCCGCTGCGACATGAAGGGACCGGGCGAGCGGGATAAATTCTATTTTAAAAGTTACCGGTTGCATTTAAGCCATCCGGGCGGAAAGATAATTCTCCATTGACGTTAAAATGGAAAGGGGCACATTCATGGAGCCAAGGGCCAAATGTTCCGTTCGGACACCATGACAGTCCGATCCACCGGAAATTAAAAGATCATGTTTTTCCGCCAAACGCTCGAGAGCACTGATATCTTCGGGCAAGTGATTGGGATGATATATTTCTATACCATCAAATCCCATAAGCAGTAGATCATCCAAAACCTGAGGACATTTGCCGATTCCAGGATGGGCAAGAAATGCCAATCCGCCTGCTTGATGCAACATTTTTATGGCACTTCCGGGTGAGAGGCTTTTTTTTGAAATAAAACAGGGTTTATCCTCACCGAGATATTTGCTAAACGCCTCCTGGTATGAAAAAACATATCCTTCTTCCATCAAAGCGTGCGCGATATGGGGACGGCAAATAACGCCTCCGTGAACACGCAGTTTTAACAGTTCGAACGGCAATCGTACGCCCAGGTGAGATAGTTTATGCAAAATATTCTTTGCCCGTTCTTCACGCCAGGCGGCGAAATCTTGGGCGTACTCTACCAAACGGGGGAAATGCTCATTGAAACAATAACCCAAAATATGTATTTCAATTCCCTTATAGGTCGAACTCAACTCAACCCCGGATACAATCTGTACACCAAATCGACCGGCAACGCGCCGCGCTCTGGCAATTCCCGACAAGGTATCATGGTCGGTGATGGAAATCGCCTTTAATTGTTTTTCAGCGGCAAGTTTAACGACCTTTTCAGGACTCAGTTTTCCATCCGAACAATCAGTGTGTATGTGTAAATCGACACACGTCATGCTAATCCTGCTCTCTAAGTTGTATTCTTGAGACCTGAGTAAAATAATTTGCAGATACCGGCAAAATTAAAAACAGCAACAGCAGCAAATATAAACCGACAGGAACGGCAAACCAGACGGAATACCCTATAAAATAATACACAACGCTGATGGCAGCGGGAAGAACAAGTAACGATATCCACCGAGCCCAATTCCTACGTGTAAATATTGCAACACTGCATACAATCAAAAACAATCCGAAACCGACAAAAACAAACAACTGGATGTGTGGTTCCAGAGGAAAAATCGGGTAAATCAGCTGCTCTAATTGTGGTAAAAATTTAAATATCAACGGCGCTGCGATACCCGCAAGTCCGGTCAGTAAATAAACCAGGGCGGAAATCGTAACAATAAACGGACGTTTGATTTTTAGCTTTTTTATAACACCCTCTTTTTCCAGTTGTTCATCATACACAAATCGTGCCACCCAGATACTGATCTCGTACAATCCGATAAGTGGAAAAGCCAGCAGCAATTGGGTAAAAATATCCGGAGGTGTCAACATTGCCGCCAGAATAAAAATAATTACAATCCCATAGCGCCGTTTCGCGCTGAGGAAATTCGGATTTACCACTCCGACTTTCGTCAAAAAAAAGGCCAATACGGGTAATTCAAAAACAACGCCGAAAACCAAAATGATCGTAACCACAAAGCCGAGATATTTATTAATGGTAATATTCGCTTCCAGATATTCAGATTGAAATCCCAGTAAAAACTTCATTCCCAGTGGAATAATAATCGTGTAAGCAAACAGTGCACCGACAAAAAAGCATATAACCGTAAAAAAGACAATGGGAGGCACAAGCTGTTTCTCTTTTGACAGTAAACCCGGTACGACAAACTTCCAAAACTGGTAAGCGACGACAGGTAAAGCAGCCACCAAACCGGTAAAAAGAGCGACTTTGATATGCACCATAAATCCTTCTGTTGGGCCTAAAAATATAAGTTTCAAGTCATCAGGAGCCGGTAACCGCAAAAATGCAATAATTTCACGGGAAAAAAGATAAGCGACAACGGCTGTGATAATTATGGCGGCGATACTCTTCATAAGAGTCCAGCGTAGTTCCTCGAGATGATCGAGAAAAGGCATACGCTTTTCAGGATTCCGGTTATAATCGTAATCTTCTTGGTTCTCTTGGTCTTTCTCTGCTTGTACAGCTTTGGAATCTTGCGAGTTCTCGACGTCTGCAGAATCTATCGGATGACTTTCCTGGTCATATCCGTACGGGTATTCAGAATCCACGGAGTCTTGCTTTTTATTTTTTGCATTCTCCGCTCGTTTAGGGTTATTTTCCGTATTATTCTGGTTGGGACCAGATTGACTGGATTTATTTTCATTATCGTTTTTTAAATCGCTCATAAATTTCTACCTTTTAAAAACAAACAGCCTCTTGTAATCTTTAATTCAGACAAGAGGCTAAATTATAAAAAACATTAATAAAAAGCAAGATTTGTTATTAATTTTCTATAATATCTCAGTTATGGGTGGAAGGTGCGACGCACCGGCTCTCGACATCTGTCAAAATTTTAAAATTACATATATTTGGCAAAAGGA
>JAFGEC010000304.1 GCA_016931775.1 Candidatus Zhuqueibacterota bacterium
CACCATTGATTTTGAGGTTAAATTTTTAAATGTATAAAAATCAATTATTTATAAAAATGGAAATCGTCGAGTCCGACAGACTCCTAGCATCAAAGACAATAATTTACAGCTTAAATATATTTTCGCCACACATTGCCACATGGACCATATTGAATGGGAGGTTATATGACCGGCCTGGCGTTATCCGGCGGTGGTTTTCGAGCCACGTTATTTCACGTTGGAGCCTTGTGGAGGTTCAATGAACTTGGCATGCTCCAAGGCATGAACGAAATCACCAGTGTTTCAGGGGGATCAATAATAGCAGCCTATCTTGGCCTTGAATGGAAAAACCTGCGTTTTGGCACAAATGGCGTGGCGGGAAATTTTAACGAGATCATTGTAAATCCCGTCACATCTTTCTGTGCACGGACAATCGATGTCGGGACGATTTTGGGTGGCATCATTAATCCCGTTAAACACCCAAGTGAACTTTTAATCAAAAGATACCGCAAATATCTTTTCAGCGATGCCACACTCCAGGATTTGCCCGATCCAAATGGAAACCCGAGGTTTACCATTTATGCAACGAGTATGCAGTCGGGTGCCAGCGTCAGGTTTTGCCGGGAATTCCTCGGTGAATACCACCTGGGTAAAATTGAATTTCCTGACTTGAAACTGGCCGTTGCTGTTGCAGCGTCCAGTGCGTTTCCGCCGCCTTTATGTCCCGTTTGCGTAAACCTTGACGCAAAGGCCTGGCAAGAGAGTGATATTTCCGACCTTCATGACGACGATTATCTTAAATCTACAATGCGGCTGGTCGATGGTGGTGTTTATGACAATCTGGGATTGACTCATCTTTTTCATCATTGCGATACGATATTTGTCAGTGATGCAGGCGCCCCATTCTCGATCCAGCGGAAAATGATCCTAACCCGCTATAGCCAAATCGCCCGAACAAAACGTACATTGGATATCATGTCCGGGCAAATTCGGGCGTTACGGACCTCAGATCTGGTAGGCAGGTACAAATCCGGTAGCCTAAAGGGCGCTTACTGGGGGATTGGTACAAACATTGATGATTATCCATTGGTAAAGAACAATCTCCCGCCGGCACTCACGAAGGACAGTGACACAACAAGAGAAATTGCTCAAATACGTACACGTTTGGATAAATTTAAACCGAAAGAACAGGGCCAATTAATTAATTGGGGATATAGTTTGACCGATGCGGCACTGCGTTCACATTATAATTCCAATTTGCCCCCGGCGACAAACTTTCCCATGGCGAATTATCCTATCTGAGGGTTACCTTAATGAGCGATAATGCGATTTACATGGATCAGCGTCTTTTGGACAGCGACTAAGCAACTGCTCATATTATAGTCATTGGGATCGGAAAGTATTATTACCTGCCAAAACCGGATGATTCCAACCGTAAAGTAACCAATTTATATGGCGGCCTGCAACAATTGAACTCACCCCCGGAATCTGCAAGACTATTCACAAAATGGCTGCTGGAAGCAAAAATACAGATATAGATCAACTTTAAAAAAATACGAATCCTCATCATCTTGTACTAAATTGGTCATACAATATATTCAGCCGACCGAAACCCCACTCTGCAATTTATATGACTCAAGGATCAAATAAGTGTTGCTTTTTTTGCGAAAATTTACTAAACACTTGTTATAAAATATCCCAAGCGATCGACAGGAAGGAATCTAAAAACAAACCACTCAAATACCCACTGCAACAGTAAAAATTATGGCAGAAATTCACAGGAAACCATTCTCAATCAAGCTTTTAAAAATCTTAATCCTTATCATTCAAAAAGACAAAGTCCACTCTGAATTTTTGTGACTCGATGAATCATTTAAATATAAAAATTCTCAAATACCTTTCCCAAAATAATGAAAAAACAAAGCAGATGATAATCGAAAGGAGGTGATGGTTCCGTTACATCTTTGTTAAAGACAAGTATGTCATATTACGCGGTATCCGCATACTGGTATTCAAAGAAACATTGAAATTTATCTTTAAAGGAGGACAAAATGGACAAATTTTCAAAACTTGTCATGATTCTTTTTTTGCTGGCTTTTTCCGTTCCTGTCTTTTGCCAAAATCTGGTCGTGGGCGGGAATATGGAGGATGAATCCGCCTGGAATATCACCTATTTCACGACGCCTGAGGAATCCATTTATGAGTTTAATTACACACAGGTGACTCCAAAATTCGGGCGCGGTGGATGTTTATATGTTTATCAAGGTGAGGCCTCTGGACAACTTTTACTCTGGCAGCGTATCAAGCTGATTGCCGGAAAAACCTACCGTGCCACAGGGGCGATTGCGGCTCTGGATTATATGGGCGGTCCGGAAGGCGGCGGGGCGTGGTACCAAATGTACATCGATCCGTCGGAAGTGGATGAATCAGCCACTGATTACAATCCCGGTGCAATTAAATTTTTCAACATGGATGGCTGGCAGGAAGAATTCCCGGAAATTTTCGACGATTTATGGGAAGTTGTCAACCTGGGTGGTGGTGTGGACTCTGCGCCCTATTATACTCCGGAGGGAACGCCTGGAGAAGAGGTGGAAGTCACTTTCGGTATCAAATTCGGTCAATATTGGAGTGATTACTCGGGGACCACGTATGAGCTTTTGGTCGATGAAGTCGGATTGTTTCCGGTGGAATCCGCCATCAATGCCGGAGGCAATATGGAGGATGAATCCGACTGGAACGTTTCCTACTTTACCGATCCGCCGGAACCCGTGTATGACTTTAATTTCACAGCAGCAACGCCCAAATTCGGCCATGGTGGATGTTTGGATATCGTTCAGGGTGAAGCATTTGGACAGCTTTTACTCTGGCAGCGTATCAAGCTGATTGCCGGACAAACCTATCGCGCCACTGCGGCGATTGCGGCTCTGGATTATATGGGCGGTCCGGAAGGCGGCGGTGCCTGGTACCAAATGTACATCGATCCGTTAGAAGTGGATGAAACGGCAAGCGATTACAATCCCGGTGAAATAAAATTTTTTAACATGGACGGCTGGCAGGAAGACTTTCCGGAAATTTTCGACAATCTGTGGGAATCGGAAAGTCTCGGCGGTGGTGTAGACTCTGCGCCCTATTACACGGCAGAGGGAACGCCCGGAGAAGAAGTGGAAGTGACTTTCGGAATAAAGTTCGGTCAATATTGGGCGGATTATGCCGGCACTTTTTATGAGCTCCTGGTGGATGATGTGTATTTATTCCCCATGACAAAAGCCGGTATGACCACATCCGTTGCATCAAAGACAGCTTTACCAACCCGGAGTGATCTCGTCCAGAATTATCCGAATCCTTTTAATCCCACAACGAATATCACTTACCATCTGGTACAACCGGGGCCGGTAGAATTGACAGTTTATGATCTGCTTGGGCATAAGGTTGCGACCCTGGTTGATCGGATTCAGCAGGCGGGTTCTTATTCCGTTCAATTTGACGCTTCCGGTTTAGGCAGCGGCGTTTATGTGTATAAACTGACAACCGGATCTCATGTTTATACGCAAAAAATGATGTTGATTAAATAAGATTTAAACGGATCCAGGCCTGTGCACGAAATCCTTGTCACAAGCCTGGATTCCTTTCATGCGGAAAAATGGCGTTGTCTTTTTGTTCACTGGTTTTACAAAATGAAAAACTTGTAACTAAAAATCCTTGAAGGACAATATACGATTTACAGATTGGAAAGAAATACCAAAATCCCCAAAAATCTTGATAATTTTTTTGCAATTGTTCAAACCGATGAGAAAACCGCGGACACAACTACTTTTGACGAATAATTGGAAAAAAATTATTGATATTTCAATTTTATTTTACCATTTTATAAAAGCTCATCTGCCACGTGTAGAAGGAGTATCAAAGCCGCTCAGTGAGCGGCTTTTGCTTTAATATAGCAATCATTGCACAACCTTAACACACTTTAACTGTCCTTGGTCCCGGATCAAAAGTTTTCCATCGGCAAGTGCCAACGGCGCCCAGTTTTGATTCCCTTCTAGCAATTCTGCTTCCGCAAGCGGTTTAAAACCTGACGGATCGGGCTCAACAAGATATAACTTTTCTTTGCCGTCGGTGCTGAGGAACAATCCATCGGCTAGAATCATACTACCTTTATCAAATGCAGGAGAATTCCCTGTCTTCCATTTAATCTGACCGTCAATACTCATACAAACAAAACCGTCTCTGGTTTCGTTGGTCGAATAATGGACATAAAAATAGCCGTTATATAAAATCGGCGGCAGTGTATGGGCGCCGAATTCAACGGTTTTATAAAGCTCTGTAACACCATAGTTGCCGTCTGCTTTTTTTTCAACCTTTAGCATTGCAGCACCGGCCCTGTAGCCACCTGTTATAAGCATTCTGCCATCTCCGGCATCAACGGCATGGGGGACCGGAATAACGCATTGCCAGTTCGTATATTCCCAAAGGATTTCCCCGCTAAACGGATCAATGCCGACGACTTTGCCTCCACCGCCGCTACTCCCACGGCCACCCCCTGAAGCGGTTATCATAACCACATGATCCTGGCCGCTCACTTTTACGAGTGACGGACTGACATATCCGACCGGACCGAGTGACGGAGTCGTCCATTTCACCTTGCCGTTGAGCTTTTCGTAAGCGACGACACCAGCCTGAGGTGCCTGCGAGGCCAAAATAACCAAATCGCCGTTTATCAAAGGATTCTGAGTGATCGCCCACCGCGGAATTTCATCACCCCCGAAATCCTGCCAAACATTCTTATTCCAGACAGGTTTATGGGTGTTGATGTCAAAACAATACAAGTCACCGTTATGACCGCACGTATAAATATAATTACCGTCCACAGTCGGAATACTACGGGAGCCGGGAAACATAACGGATCCGGGAGAATTATAAGCAAAATTCCAGAGCTCTTTTCCATTGGAATGGTCTAAGCAACGAAGATTATCGCCGGTCTTATCATCCCTGTCGAGCAAATAAACCTTGCCGTCTTTGATAACGGGTCCGCCAAAACCTCTACCGACGGCAACAGTCCATAAAACTTCCGGCCCGTTCTGAGGCCAGGTGCGCAAAATACCTTTCTGGGGTGAGACACAAGCTCGAGTGGGCCCAAGATACTGCGGCCAGTCCTCAGCAAAAATAAATGTGGTACAGAACATCACAATGCTGATCATCATCAAGCCCGTAAATTTCATGTTTTTCATTTCCGCTCCATCACTTTTGTTGGAAGTAGATTAATGTTCGTTTCAAACTTGTTTGAAATGATATTTATCAAATAAGCGGCTTGGCCCAAGATACGGCGACCAGTCATCATCAAAACACCGGCTGGGCAAACCAATACGATCAGGAAGATAAACTTGACGCTGGTCTTCAGGTTCATAGTTCTTTTTTTTTCAACCTTTCTAATTATAACGTACTTTCCCGAGAAAAGTTCTCAAAAATATTGGTCGTTAAAAATCAACCGTGAGTCTGCATAGCCTTCACTGGTAAAACTTTTGATTAGATATGGCTGATTCAAAAGATACAAAGAGCACTTTTTGGAAAAGTTGACAATGATCTTTTAAAAAATTCAGTGAATACCACTTTATTTTTCTTGCATTATGCCGCAAAATTGTTTATCATTTTTTCAGTGCTTTTTTTTAACACCTGTAAATCCGGTTACCTTAAAACCGGCTGTAGGGAGTGGTCCATGGTTTGCCATCATCTTTATGAATTCGAAAACCATATTCTCGAATTAAATGTGGAAGAAACCGCCCGAGGAAAACTGTGGACAAAAATGCAGGGCGAGTGGGTCTATTTCAGATGTTATATTGACAAGGAATCGGTGATGGAAAAAATTCGTCATTCGGAATTTTTGCAGTGGTCTGAACATCTGGGCACCCATGAGGGTTCGGAGGCGGGAATAATTTGCATAAAATGCCAATGCGGCGTCATGGGCTTACATCCGAAGGATACGACTCTCGCGCCCATTATTAAATTTGACTAAATCATATGGTTCATCATTCCATCGGGAATTTTAAATGCAACTCAAGATCGAGGAACCGCCAAAGGGCTTTACCGTATCGAAAAAAGACAACGACACACTGCGCATCGTCCACACCCGGACGGGTATGGGCTGCATGAATACTTTTTTATCTGTATGGTTAGGTATTTGGACCATTTTTTGTATCTGGTTGTTGTATGATTTTTTCACGGGCGGCAGCGTAGAGGGTGAGCCACCGCCTTCACCATGGCTTGTGGTTATTTTTTGGTTCTTTGAGTTTTTGGTGGCGGGGCTGCTGATATTCCTGTTTTTCTGCAAAAAACAATTCTTGTTCAGTGCTGAAGAATTGGTGATGGAAACCCAAATACTCGGCTTACGGAATCGGCAGATTATTCCAAGACAAACGATTACACATATTACACAGATAAAGGACGGCGGTGAGGACGATGATAGTTTTCCAAGCTGGGGTCTGCTCGTCGAGGGGCCCAAGCCCGGCAGGCTGATTTACCGGCAGCCGCCCGAGGTAAGCAGCTGGCTTGGCAATGTGGTTGCCCGGTGGGCCGGTGTTGAATTTTCGGAACATTCAGATTATAAAGCCGTTCTACAACGCCTTCAAAAAAAGCAGAACACAGCTTCGATCAAACGGCATGGAGATAGAAAATGAAAAATTTTATACCGATATTACTTTTTTTATTTTGTGGAATATCATCCGGTCAATCACCGTTTGAAAACGTTTTTCCCGCCAATTAGTCCATCGTTAATACAATAACAGTTCCCGAGCAGAACTTGACCGGATTTGGTAAAAAGCTGGGCGGGCGAATCACTTCAATAAAGAATTATTTTTTTGATATCGACGGCATTCCACTTCAAATTAACATTGTGACATGCACCAGCCGGAAAGATGCCGAAAACGTTTATGGAACGCTGGCATCCATCCATCAATCCGCCGTTAATTGTTTATTGATTGAAAATTGTGTATACGAATTTATCGGCCGTCACACGCTGTACATAAAAAAAGCCCAATCACTTTTAAGCGATAAAAAGTTAATAACCGTATGGAATGTAGAGTTTGATCTTGTCCCGCTTAAAAAATCGCAGGACATGGAGTGGAATAAATTGTTTAATTTGTTGCTCGAGTACAAAAAAAATAAAAACAACACAAATATCCAAAACCAAATTTTGCAACTGACACCAAAATTTGAATTTACGAATTTACTGCATTTTAACAATAAAATTGCCGGCACCAGGAAACCCGAATACCGGATCGATGCGCTTCGGTTGGATTCACCTGATCCGGATATCGTAACTTTTAAAATAAATCATCCCGTTTACGAACTCGACATCCCGTGGATGCAACAGCATCAGTACCAGGCGTATCAGACGATTATATCCCGTTTTTTATCATGGATACCGGGCAAATTCCTGCTGTTTATTGGGGATATCCGGTTATTAAAAAAAATACAAAAAATTAAAATCCTCTAAAATGAACGGCTACATTCATGAGCCATAGATTATTCAATATCTTTTCGTTGATAATACTTGTTGCAGTTACCACATGCACAAATCCCGAAAAAATATCGGCCGAATCAACAAATATCACTCCCAAAGAAAACGGACGCATTATCCTCGCTTACAAGGCGTTTGAGGATTTCCTCGATTCGGACCGGAGCTGGGAGACCTATCAAAAGATGGTTTTCGACCGTTTTCCCGAAATAAAGTACCTCCATGCCCGGCAAATAAGCTGGGGTGCAATTGATTCCCTCCATTTTCCTCAAGACCTGAAAAAGTATAATAAACAGGAACTGCAGCATTACTTCGACCAATACAATGAAAAAATGCTCAATGACTTGAATGACACGGTCATCAAGAAAGCCCGCCAGGTACTTCCGCCTGTGGACGAGAAACCCGTTGATTTATTTCTGTTTTTTCCATATGGGAGCTGTTTGATCAATCCTGAAGCGGATAAAAGCACGATTTACATCTCACTGTATATCAATCCGCAAGATGTAAAAAAAATAATGCTGCATGAATACGCACACGATTTACACATTCAACGCCGCCCAAAGGATTCGTGCAGAAAACGGCATATTATGCGGGATACCGTATCATTGAAGCATGTATAAACAAAGGTTTAACGCTCGAACAGGTTTGTTCACTGGATTCAAAACCGGTCATAGAAAAGAGCGGCTATTTTACCCTGTAAAAATAAAAGGGAAAAAATGAAAAAACTCATTTCCGCTTCCCTTGCTGGCAATATACTTTTGATATTGCTCGCCCTGCTGGCTTTATTCCATATTCTCGTTATACTCAAACTGGTACCGTCCGATTTTATCTGGGGCGGACAAATGCAAGGATATTCCGGCGAGTTTTTGAAATATGAAATTTTTGCTCTGGCTGTTCTTTTTCTTTTTGCGGTAATGATCATCCTGAAACTCGGTTATATCAAAATCAAAAAATATAAAAAAGCCGTTCACATCGGTGTCTGGATCATCTTTGGTTACTTTCTTTTAAACATATTGGGAAATCTGATGTCAGAGGCTTCCACGGGAAAAATAATATTTACACCAGTAGCTGTAATAATGGCATTGCTAACACTCAGGGTGGCGCTTGATAAATAAAGAGTGGATGTTTTTTTCAAATAAAATTGACTGATAGCTATTTTTACAAATTTACAGACTCGAAAAAACTCGTTCGCAACCATGTAAAAATTATATAGTTTTGCTCCTTCAGGTATGTAAAAATTACATGGTTTTACTGTTTTGGCGCTCGAAATTGCATTTTTGACATTTTTCATTGTTTTTCCAGTGTTCGATAATGACGGCATTGGCGTCCTTATAATTGGCGGCACTCACACCGCCGTAATCGACACCCAAAAGGGCACACCATTTACCGGTTTTATCGTATAATTTTTGTATTAGATTTTGAAATCCCGTATCAAGGTAGCCGGCACCCCCGGCCTGTTGCCCGCTGAGCACACGGTTCTCATCACCGTTGGGCAGCGCTTCAAGATAAGAAAGCACTCTTAAGCGCCTTTCCTTCATGGACTCGGCTTCGGCCGGTTCAGTTGATTTTTTGGAACATGCCGGAAATACCAGTGTGATTAACAGGCAATAAAAAAATGTAAATTTCATTATATTCTCCCAAGATTCTCTTCAACTTTATTGATAGAAACGAGTCAGGTCAATTTTTTATCCTTTTATTTCTACATTATAACCGCCGGCGATTCTCCAAGATTATCTTTCATTTTGTCCATTAAAATCAGGCACCAGCTTAAACGTCTCAATGGCATAAGGTGTCACGTCGATATCCAGAGCGTGTGTTTCCGCTTCCAATGGCTTTAACTCTGTCTCGATGAGATTCGTTTGAAAACAGGAACTAAGCGGGAAAAAAGTATCGACATGGAAACATCCGCCCTTGCCTCCGATTTCATAACAGCGCAGAATCACACTGTCGTCGTCCTCTGCCTTTTTTAGAGTACTCACGACGATATCTTTACCGTCGACACTCAAAAATGAATACTTTTCCGGCAGCCTGGGATTTTCACCGCGTTTTGCCTGAATTGCAACCAATGGAAACGCTGCGCCCTTGCCGAATAAAAAACCATCGGTGGCGTCACCTTTGTGCGAGGTGAGGCAAAATCGAAAACTGTGGTTGCCCGGCTGCAGATACCAGTTACCACGCTCATTACAACTGCGCCTGGATGCCAGCAGAACCGGCTGCAGCAACGGATAAGCCACCGGCTTTGCCGTCATATCCACCCAGTCAAACACCGCAACACTGGAACTCACCGTCACGCCAAAGTCGCCGGTATTGACATGAAACCAATCCATAACCTCGCGGGGATGAATATCGGCAGCCTGCTCGGTATACGTAATATCGGCATAGGTGTGCCCGCCTGCTGCTTTCATCTCGCTTTTCCCCACTTGCAGAATACCCATGGGAACATCGTAAGACAGATGATAACGGTCCATATTGACCGGAAATACGAGGCGGTATTCCCGGAAAGGGGTACCGTCCCAACCCAGCAATTCACATTCAAAATCGATACGTTTTACTGAATGATAAAGCAAAATCCGTAACTCTACCAGACAATTTCGAATTTTCTGCTGGATACTCCAGCCGCTGCGAACCGGTCCGGATTCGATCATGTTCCAGTGTGGCGTATAATCACTCATTTTTTCAAATTCCGCGGTATCGGGTTGCTCGATCCGCGAAAAGGAACCGGCACCGGTTCCCTCTGAGTGCAGATTTATCAATTCGCCGCCCAGAAACTTTTCAGTTCGAAAGATTTCCTTTTGCAGTTTTTTATCGTACAGGGCTTTTATTCCGCCATTTCCCAGAGTTATTTTATAAAATTGGTTTTCGCTGTTGGTAAGAGGTTGTAACTTCCCGGAAGTGCTAATTTGAGGGCATAGATAATAGGTACGATATCCCAACGGGGGCACATTTTCTGCAACAAACAATATTTTAAGATGCTCGTAATTATCCATGGAGCAGCCGGGAAAAATTTGAAATGGTTTCTCTTGGCCATCGTCATCCAACAGCCGGTAATTCAGATCGGTCTTTTTATGCGGATAGGCCAGGCCTTCAGGGTTCAACGTCAGAAATGCAGGTTCAGTTCGTTGCCACGATAGTGGATTAAAAACCACAACAGGAATGCCGAGGCTGTCGAATTTTACCTTTGTACTGATGGATTCCAGTGAACCGGTCAGCAGCGATTGCGCACCGGCGCAGGCATTTTCCAGTTTTTCCCGGAAAACCCGGTCCGTTATATGACCGTTATGACCACCCCAGCCATGGTCAGGATAAATGGCATCGAGCCAGTTTTGTCTGAACTGTTCCTCAGGATAGTTATTTAAATTTTTACTCAGGAGCGCATCGATCGTATTAAACTTTTCCGCCGCCGCCAATAACCGCCATGCCTTTCGTCCCGCCGAGAGTGCTTTGTGATGGGCGGGTCCGTGAATGTACAGCCACACGCTGGGACGCTCACCTACCAGTGTTTTGAGAGCGAGATTCTTATTCTGAATGGATTCAAAAAACGATATGCTGGTCGCATATCTCATAGGCGGTAAATTTTTCTGTACCGCTACGTTCCGGTTCCAGTTGTGAATAAATTTTTCCATATTTAAAGGTTTTAACCAATCCCGGGAAAGTATCAAACCATATTGCTGCGGGATATGATAAAGTTCATGATAAGTCCGCCACTCACCGACCTTTTGGCTCAATTCCTTTACGATCTGTTCCAACGGTTTAAAAACCATTTTCCCCTGTTCGTCCTGCTCAAGAAGAATCCAGGAGGCATTGTAATAATGGCCGGCTGAATGGGCGATGACACTGCTGCCGTCGGGACTTTTCCACAGGTAAAATCCTTCCTGCTGCCGGCCGGATTCGACATATTCGATACCGGCCTTTGCCATAATCTGAGGGATCTGCATGGCACGTGCCGGAACGTCCGCATTCCACATAACGCGGGAATCGTAACCAAACCGGTCCAGCAACCACTTTCGGCCGTAATACGTTTGACGAACCAGTGCCTCCCCGCTGTACATGGATTCATACGGCTGATTATAAAAAGCACCGCATTCAAGCCGGCCGTTTTGCAGGAAATGTTTCAATTCCGCCGTACGTTCCGGATTCCTGTCCAGAAATTCAAATAACGTCAGTGTTGACTCCACGGTGTAACGGTAATCGGGATCGACTTTTAACATTTCCAGGGCAGGCGAAAGCATGGCCGTATCGCGAAAAGCGATACATGCCGCCGGTGTGTCTATCCAGGCAATGTCCTGGTGGCTGGAGGAAATGATGTGAAAAGCAGGTGAATCCGAATTGTCCACTTGTTGGGGATATAGCAAAGTCATTGAGAAGAATAAATCCAAAAACATGCAAATTTTTAACGTCTTCATATCGACCTCGTTGCGGTTTAAATTTTCGGGCCGGTACCCAACGGTCTGTTTGAGATAGCAGCCAATTTGAATTCTTGCTGAAGAAATAATACACATTTTATTTATGTTATACAAACACATTTATCCGCTTTCAGCGTCATGCCGTTGATATATTATTTTTACAATAGAGCATAACAGCATTAAAATGCTTGAGTTTTGTCGATTTAGAAAACTAATTCTTGAAATTTAGATAAATTTACCTAAATTATATTACATGAAGATTTTCAGACGGATAAAATATTTCTGCCGCTGTAACAAACAGCCGGCCATTGTCTGGATCGCGGCCACTTTTATTCTTTTTAATACTCCAGACACAAACTTTTGTACGTATTGCTGGAACAGTGGGTACGGCCGAGATGGTAATACCGGCAAAACAGAAAAGTCCGACCGTGTGTGTAAATCGTGTTGCCACGGGCAGACAAAAAGAAAACTATCTGCACTTAGTGACGGCAGGCGATGCTGTGGAGCAGAAAAAAAAGGAGATTTTTCGTGCGGCAATTCAACATGCCGGGCGGAACATGCGCCGGCAAGGCTGGCGATCCTGCAACAAAATTTATCCGGTCAACCAATTGTATCTGCATTTGTGATGAAAACCCTTTTTTTTCCCGGCCGGGAATTTTACATCATAAGCCGGCTTTACACAAAGAGCCAACTCAAGAATAAATCTCCGGTGATGCGATGTTGATACCATTTTTATCATTATCGCGCAAATGGATAAACAATTCTCGAATTACAATTTGGAAACGGCAAAACTTTATCTCTTAGAAAGGAAAAAATAATGAAAAAATATATCGTCTTTGCAGTCATTACATTTCTTGTTCTGGCAATTATCGGTTTTACAGTCATGGCAAACGAAGAAAAACCAAAAGAAAAAAAATCGACGTGCTGTGAGTCCGTAAAAAAGGCACCGTCTTGTTGCCCGGAAAAAAGCGAAGCAAAAGCACCGGGATGTTGTTCCGGTAAAAGTGACAAAAAAGCCGATGACAAGGCGAAAACGTCCGGTACGGAAAAAGAGAAAAAATAAACTAAACCGAAATAATATATATTTTGTTAAAGGCCGCCGCTTGTGCGGTCTTTTTTTTAAATAGTCCAGAGATGAAGTAAATTTCTGTAACGATTATGGATGAAATATTAAGAGTTTTTTCGTTTTTTTTCACACTTTTAAATAGAAACAAAAATCACTCAAAATCCTCTGGATACAAGTCACAAGATATCGTATAAGACAAAAAGGTAGATTGTGCGGTTTGGCGGCCTTTAAAATGCCCTTATAACAGGGAAGAAGCGGAAAAAAGATCCCCTGAAAAAAGAATTCGATGATAGATGATAAGAGCCATTATTTTGCAACAAGGTCAATGCCGTAATTTTTAAAACAGATGAATGCTCAACTCTATTGGACGGTAC
>JAFGEC010000305.1 GCA_016931775.1 Candidatus Zhuqueibacterota bacterium
AAGGAAAAGGGCGTCAAAATTATCGGCTATCACGAAACGGGTTCAAATATCATTAATTACCGTGAGCAAATCGATGCCGGTATGGCGTTATATCAGTCTGTAGGTATTAATGATATAAAAATTGGGCAGGTAGGTTCACGGCTTAATATGGAAGAATGGCATCACGGACAGTTTGGTGTCAATTATTATCGTGAGGTTTTAAAAAAAGCGGCTGAATATAAATTGACGGTAAATTTTCATGAGCCGATCAAAGATACGGGGGAGCGGCGGACTTTTCCGCATATGATGTCGCGTGAAGGCTTCCGAGGACAGGAATATAATGCCTGGAGTGAAGGCAACCCACCGTCACACACAGCGACTATTCCTTTCACACGTATGCTTTCCGGGCCGATGGATTTCACACCCGGTGTATTCGACGTTCGTATTTCCCAGGGGTATGCGGGGACAGATGTACATACGACAGTCGCCAAACAGCTTGCATTATATGTTGTCTTGTATTCACCGATTCAGATGCTAGCCGATTTACCGGAAAATTACGTCGATCATCCTGCCTTAAAATTTTTACAAGATGTGCCCGTTGATTGGCAGGATACCCAGGTATTGAACGCAGCAATTGGTGAATATATTACGATTGTACGTAAGGATCGCCACAGCGATGATTGGTATCTGGGTAGTCTGACGAACGAAGAATCCAGAATATTAAATATTGAACTATCATTTTTGGATCAAAATCAACTATATCAGGCGCAGAGATATGCGGATGCCGAAGGCATTACCTGGAAAAGAAATCCTGACAAAGTTACCGTCTCACAAAAAATAGTCTCATCGAGTGATACTTTGCAATTGAAACTCGCTCCAGGGGGAGGGACAGCCATTCGATTTACCACATCTTTTACAGCGATTGAAAATAAACATCGAAACACCTCACCACAAAAATTACAACTCTGCCAAAATTATCCCAATCCATTTAATCCATCGACTATGATTGAATATTACCTGCCGGTTTCTACCGGTGTCACCTTGAAAATTTACAATCTTGCCGGTCAAGAAATTGATATGCTTGTTAACGGATTTCAATCATCAGGAGGGCATAAAATGACTTGGAATCCAAAAGGCTTATCGAGTGGCTTGTATTTTTATAAATTGCAAGCAGGTGAATTTTCGGAATCAAGGAAATTGATACTGCACAAGTAAATCATTTACGAAAAAAGTTCATAAATAAAAATTCCGGACCAAAAGGAGGAATAAAATGAAGCTTCTTAACCACTCCTTTATCCTTGTATTCATTTTTGCAATTTTCACGCAGACATCAGCAGAGAATTTAACACTCACCATCGATGCGAATGTTTTTCAAATTTTGCCTGGCGAAAAAGGATTTTCTACAATTGAAATGGAAGACTTTGGCGCGGTATCAACTGCCGGCAAGCCGCAGATACCGCTAAAATCTTTTATGATTGCCATTCCCCCCGGCGCGCGAGTGAGTTTTGTTCAAATCACCGCTAATAATCGGACGGAAATTCCGGGACGGTATAAAATTTTACCCGTAAAGCCGATGCTAAGTTCCGGAGATGAATTGAGTTATAACAGTACTGATTATGAAAAATCGCGGCAGGAGTGGCAGGAAAATTATGACGCTGTATATTCCAGAGATGCTCTGTTTCCTGATAAAATGGGTGTTTATACTCATCAGGGACAGTGGCGGAAATATTTTTATGTCCGGATAAAATTTTATCCCTTTCAGTATAATCCACGCTCCGGAAAATTGATCCATTATTCTTCCTGCACGGTTTCCATAGATTACGAAATGCCGGTACCGGGCAGTAAAGCATGGAATGAATCACGCAAAATGCTTTCGGATAATGTTCTGGATGATATTATTTCCAAACGGATTATCAATTTTGAAGCGGCACAGGCGTGGTACCAACCAACATACCGGGAAAAATATCTGGCTGCCCAAAATTTATATAATTATTTAATAATCGTTCGTGACAACACCATGCGCGGCGCGATTGTGAATTTTAAAAATTGGAAGGAGAAACTGGGTTTTGGCGTAAAGGTGGTGACCGTGGATTCGATATTAACCCATGTGGCTGGTGGTGATGATCCTGAAAGAATCTGGAATTTCCTGCAGCAAAATTATTCCGGCGAGAACTGGGGCATCCGCTACGTGCTGTTGATTGGTGATGTTGAAACGATTCCCATGCGATTTCTCTGCCCCGACAACAATGGCTGGCCTTACGGTTCTGATTTTTATTATGCCAATCTCACCCAAACCTGGGATGTGGATCATGATAACCGCTGGGGTGAACCTACCGATGACAATCTCGACGCTACCCCGGATGTCCTGGTGGGACGAATCCCCAGCAATTCACCGATGACAGTGACTTCCATCCTGAACAATTATATGAGTTTTGAACAAAATACCGGTGCCTGGAAAAGGCATGCCCTTTTTGCAATGGGTATCATGGATTACAACAGCTCCGGCAAAACCGATTGTGCGGTACTGGGTGAGAACCATCTCAAAAAAACGATTTTTGATCCGAGAGGATGGACCTATACGACACAATACGAAAGAAACGGGCTCAGTAAATCAACTTTTGCTTCAACCGAGGCATTATCAGATAATAATTTTATAGCTGAACTTGGACCACAAACAAACGGTGTCGTGAATGCGGTGGCGCATGGCAGTCCCGGAGGAATGGCCGGACATGTGTGGTTTCAGGATATTAATGGCGATGGTCAATGTAATTACAGCAAGGATGCCAACGTGAACGAAGCCACCTACACCTGGTTCAGCCGGATTGATAATATCCCGGCTAATGTGCAATCCGTTGTTTTCTTGTGCGGGTGCAGTACCGGCCCCCTTATCCGAGCTGATAATATGAAAATTACATCATCCCTGCAAATTCTTCGCACCCCCATGCGCAGTCTGGGAAAAACCTACATCCTCAACGGCGCACCCGCGGTTATCGCTTCTACCGCGGGTTCGGATTACAGGCAAAACTGGTCAAAACCGCAGGATGGTGCTGCGCAAAGCCTGAATTACTATTTTTTTGATGAATTGATTACCAAAGATTTGCCGGCCGGCGATGCTTTTTATAATGCCACGGTTGATTTTGTTGACAAGCACGGCTGGCAGCGCGGTGTTCGGGTTTTTAATTACTATGGTGATCCGTCAATCGGATTGAAAGGAGTTGATTATCGGCCCGGCGGTACCGACGTGGCGATTCACGACAGCACCAACTGGGGTTTTGCAGCGGATTATGACTCGAATGGAGATATGTACGTTGCCGTCATTACCACCAGCAATAACGATCCCGGGACTATTCAAATATACAAATCTACAGATCATGGCAGCACCTGGCAAGAATGGAACAGTATGACCACTCGGACACCCATTTTGGATGTTGAAGTGGTGGTTGGGAAATGGGGTCAAGGTGAATTTGAGGACAATCGTTTGCTGGTCTTTTATTCCACTTCAAGCGGAACTCAGCATGTGAGCCGGTTTCCGCTGGCTGGTGGTGCGGCACAGAATGTATTGATTTCTTCTGAAGGCGGGCAGAATGCTGTTTCCCGGACGACGGCGGCCCGCGATCCAAATTCAAATAACTTTAATGTATATTTCGCTTATGAAGTGTTTGATTCAAACAGCGGGAATATTACGACAAAATTTGCCCGTTCGCTGAATAACGGAACAACCTGGCAGGACTGGGATTCTTTTCCTGGCTATTCCACGCCGAGTATTGACGCGGGTGTGAATAAAAATGTCTATCTTGCCGTGCGCGGTCAGAATCTGCCCTATCATGTGCACATCTTTCACAGCACCGATGCCGGGGAAAACTGGAGCACCAATACCAATGTCACTCAAAATTTTGGGGCGGACGGTTACGGCGAACCCACTGTTGCTGCTTCCACTGATCCCGGAGCACCAACTGTCTGGGTGGCTTATCCCATTTGGAAAGACTCCAGACATGATATTCATTATACTTTTTCAAAGAACAGCGGTACCAATTGGGACAGCGACTATGTTCTTGCGCAGAATACGGGGCTCAGCAATACGGTTTATATGAAGGGTTACAACGCCTCACCCAACCAGTGGATGAACGCCGCGTTTTTGAATACATCTGCCAAACCGCAGGTTTACTGGCGGTATTCAGCCGGTACAACACCTGATGCCTGGTCCGCGCCGCGTATTGTTAATGACTTTGAAGCGGCCGCTTTTACCACCCAGCCGCCGCGTTTGGTTTATTCGCCGGGTGCGGCCGGAACCGGCAGTGGCGTGATTTATGCGGGCATAAAGAAATTGTATTTTACCGCTCCCTGGCTTACATCGGAAAATAATTTTTACGAAAATCAACCGCTTGAAAAATTCAAATTGAAGATAATTGCCGATGAAAATACAATTCTGTTAAATTTTAAGCTGAAATCCGCCCAAAATGTAGCGGTGGAAATTTATAGTTCATTAGGTGAACGGGTGAAAACATTGATTGACGCGCAACTTTCGGCTGGTGAACACACTTTGCACTGGGATGGACGCAATAATGCAGGTGACAACGTTCGGCAGGGTAATTATGTTTGTGTTGTTAAAACGGCGAACGAATCCGCTCATATGGGATTTTATTGGAAGAGAGAGGTGATTGAGCAATCCGATGCCGGAATTTCAGATTTTAACTGGATGGAAATCGGCAATCTGGATAATTCTTTTGTTGTTTCCGATTTGGTGGTGGAAAATCCGGCAATCCAGTACGCGGCAACGGTAACCAGCATCGACGCGAATTTAAACGAAGGATGCGTCTTCCGCACTG
>JAFGEC010000306.1 GCA_016931775.1 Candidatus Zhuqueibacterota bacterium
AGTTCTTTCAGGTAACCGGTGCCGCCGGGCACCGTATCGTAGAGAACGAGGTACTTTTTACGGATCTGGCTGGCCGGATCGGGTTCGTCCAGGGTCGTGGTGCGCAGATGATCGATGTTGCCGCGGAATTTGACCTTGAGACCCAGAATAAATGCGGCGATAAATGAATGCAGTTTGGTATCGGATGTATCAAACGAGGTCACCGGCATCAGAATCCGCAACGCTTCGGAACTGAATTCCCGGTACAGGTAACTGGACTGCACCACGGATTTATCGTCGGGTTTGTTGCGGAATGAACAGCTCAGATGATGATCGATGTCCTTGTTGTTCTTTACGCGTCCGCATTCTTTGCACAGTTCAAATCCCTTGCGCGGAAATTTCTGACCCGCAATTTCGATCTCTTCACTCAGCGTTTTTTTGTTACCAAAATTAATTTCCCTGAACTGAGCCCTGGTCAGAAATTCGAATCCGAACGGTACCTGGTCGCTGTCGATGATAAAAGCTCTTTTTACATCTTTATGTTCCGCATGCACCATCATGTGTTTGTGGTAAAACTCCGGCTCCCGTTCATCACTTTCGTCATGACTGCGGCTGTTCCTGTCCGATGTGGTGGCGAATACCTGCCGAAGCCGCAGCATGTTGCGTTTCTGTCCCGCATCACTCCAGTTGATACTGCCGCATAACGGACATGTCTTTTTATCCTCTGAAATCGCCGCCAGTTCCATGTACGGGCAATTGGGACAAAAAATCCATTCCTCAAATTTCGACAGCCGTGTGTCCACCTGATCGATTTTCACCCTGCGGCCCTGGGCATAGAACCGATTGGCGGGCGCCAGCTCCTGAATAGCGCTTACCGCCGGACGTTCATATTCAAAAGTGAACGTCTGGTATTTGGTCGGTGAATCCAGTTTCCTTCTCCGGTAAATAATGGAACGAAGAACGACACCGGCCTCCGGAAACGTATAGTTGGGTAAAAATCCCTCATCGGTCATATAGTTGTATACATTGCGGTCGAGTATGTTATTGATAATGCCGTTCAATGCGTCTTTTTCACGCTCCAACTCGGCCATTACACGGTCATAATTTTGATCTCTGGCCGCCGGATTGCTCTGTAATTGTTTAATGGCCTGGGTAATTTTTCGGATCCTGTCTTTATAACTGTTCACCTCCCTGTCCAGCTCTGCCAGTTCCAGGATAATACGGTACGACAGAGATCCTTCTTCACCGGATGTTCCTTTTAAAAATTGCTCCAGATGCTCAAGTGTTTCGGTTTTGGTTCCGGTCGGAAACAGGCCGATAAATTCCCAAATCAAACGATCCTTGTTCTGTTCGACAAACGCCAGCCAGTTATTGGGAAACAGCTGCGCGTCCTTTTTGTGGAAATTGCTCAGCACCCGTTTGACTTTGTCGGGAATAACGACCTGCCCCTGCATCTCCCGGATCCAGCTGTCGAAGGAAAAGGCGCACAACTGCCGTTCCAGCACCGCTGGAGCGTTCAGGAAGCAGCCGGGGGGATTCACCGGACCATTCATCATGGTTTCGGGTTCATGATAAAAGTACAGATCGTGAGCTCGCCCGTTGGCCACAGTCACATTGATTGAATTACCGTCCCTGCGGCCGGCCCGGCCGATACGCTGAAGGTATTTGGACTGATCCGGCGGTACCGAACACAAAATGAGTGACGACAGGTCACCGATATTGATACCCATTTCCAGGGTGGGTGTACACGACAGGGCGTTGGGATCCCATGGTTTTCTGTTTTTGGCTTCATCCCGCATGAATCGGCGCTCCAGTTCCTCACGTTCATCGCGGGACAGCAAACCGGTATGCTCTTCGATGTATAGCCGGGTAATGGAACCGAGAGCATACAAACGGCGGTAGTAATCATTCCGCGTGGGTTGCAATGAATAAGTACCGGAACAGTTATAGCGCATGCAGGGTGCATTATCCCAGTCCGACTTCTCATGATCGGCAATGGAATGCTGATGGCCGCACTTATCGCAGCGTAACTGAACAACCTGGGTGACCACAGTAAAATGGGATGGCGCCAACGACCAGATGGGAAAATTTCCGGCTATTTCTTGATTTAAAAAACCGCTTTTCTCAAGTGCTGAAACAGTTTTATTTAAAACATCATCCATAACGGAATTGATAGATAAATCGAGATGTGTAAAACATTTAATCACCCAGTTCTGATACCAGGTATTTCCGTGACTGGGGCCGGAAAGCAGTGTATCGAAGCGCGTTCCGCGTTTGATGGTTAAAAAGACCGGTGTACGGGCATAAATACCGAAATCAGGCAAAATATTAACGCGATTTAACAGGAAAGCATTACCGAAACTGTTTTTATAGGCGTTGAGCAGGGGATGTTCAAAAGCACCGCGGGTTTTCATTTGCGTCAGCAGTCCGGTTAAAAACAGAATTAATTCGCTTTGGGTCAGGTTGCGCAGCTGGCCGAATTCGTTTTGCAGCGGTTCAAGCAGCAGATTAACGGTTTCCTGCAGCCGGGCGGTGTCCGGAACGGCAATGGATGAACCGGTTTTTTCCAGCGTACGGCCGATGCGGCAGTTAAAGCCGAATTCACTGAAAATTTCCCAGCCGATACGCTTGTTGATGTCCGGAATCAGACCGGCCGGTGCCTTGCCTGTTAATAACAAATGTGAAAAATCATCAAACCAGGTCATGTTGGGCGCAATAAAGGTTGCGATGTATTTTTCGTCGTTCCATATCCGCCGGTAATAATTGATAAACTGTTGCGGCAGTTCACTCAAAACCACAGGTTTACCGGTTTTGTTCAGATATTGCTGAACGGCGCTGCGGAAATTGAACCGGAAGGTGCGGGCGCTGAAAAATCCGGCTTTGTGGGAAGCATCCTGCACCGAATCTGAAAACGCCAGCAGTTTTTTGTCATCGTTGAATCCCGATGAAAACAGCTGACCGATGGAAACGCTGATCATGCCGGAGGCGCGCAGACCGATAATGGTCAGGGATTCGGCGCCGCCGCAAAAAGGACAATTGTGGGTGTGGTGAATTTTATCGTCTTTCTGCCGGGTAATGATCGACAGGGTAACAGGCACCAACCGGTCACTTGAAGCGCAAAAAGGGCAGGATTTTATATTCCGGCTTGTCGAGATGTTTAAACAATGTCCGCACAGCCATTCACCGTGTTGATCCGTTTCGCGGGGAAATAAAAACACCGTTGCCGTATCGTGGTTAAAAAAATGGATATAAAACTGCTGCAAATCCGGATCAACACCCTGGTCCTGTTTTTGTTTGCTACCGCCCCATCCCATAGCGCCGCATTCCCGGCAATGAATGACGGGCAGATGCTGTTCCAGTTCCGCCGGTTTCAGGTCGTCGGAAAATTTCAAAACAGGTGTGGATGCGACTGAACCCACCAGACGCCGCAGCTCGCGCTGCCACAGTTGAAAACGCACCTGTAAAAACGGCGCGGCTTTATTTTTGACCTGTAACCGGGCGATGGATAAAAGATTTGTAAAGCTGTAAACCAGCTGTCTTTTATGCTCCGTATCCATCGGTTTGAAATCCGGATAGCTCAAATCCAGTCCGGCAAGTATATCGTCGACAGAGACGGCCCGGTTACCAATGGTTTGCAGCAGCGCTTTGAGGAAGGCGTGGTGTTTCAGTAGCCATCCCAGTTCGAAAGGCTCTTCATCCTCACCGGTGATTTGCAGGCGGCTGCCGTACCAGGCCTTGACTATCGAGTATTTATATTCTTGCGGATCTTCCAGACTCTCGAGACCATTCAGAGCAGCGACGTTAGGCAGGTGATAGTCTATGTCCCTGTCCCCGCTGCAAAACTCTTCAGCGGTGAGTAATTCTTCGGTAATCACAGAGTCAGGCTCAAAATCCTCGCTAAAAACACTGGAGGCGTATTCGGTTAATTGTGCCATATCGTCCTTACCGCCCAGGGTGGCCGATGTGCCCACGCAGCAGATATGCTTTTTTGGTGTCGCCAGCCGGTGTTTCAGGCGCCGAAGCAGACAGGCCAGGTCGGTGCCCTGGGCGCCGTCGAATGTGTGCAGTTCATCCACAACAATAAATTTCAGTGTTTCAGGACCGTTGTTGCGCCATAGTCCATACGCATGGGGACGGATCAGCAGCAGGTCCAGCATTTTATAGTTGGTGAGCAGAATATCAGGCGGTGTTTGATGCATGATATTTTTATCGGTGATCAGTTTTTCCGGTCCCATTTCGGGGGAGGGATGTTTTTCATGCTGGCCGATGTACAGGCCGGCAGTCACGTTGTTTTTCAGTGCCGGTGTGTGGTAAATGGTGTGCGCCAGCCGTTTGGCCTGGTCGGTCGCCAGAGCGTTCATGGGATAAATGATAATAGCTTTGATACCGTTTTCCGTGTGGTGCCGGTAGCAATAGTCCAATATCGGAAACAAAAAACACTCTGTTTTACCGGATCCCGTACCGGTTGCAATAATGGTGGATTTTGTCTCCTCTCCACCCAAACGTTCAAAGGCGCGTTCCTGGTGCAGATAGGGATCGTATTTGAATGGAATATCTTTAAACGCATTTTCCCCCACTGAACCGGGACGGAACGGCAATTTGATGGAGATATACGGTCCCTTAAACAATCCTTGAGGCCGGTCCAACAGGTCCTTTAATGTGTCCTGAAACATCGGTGTGGACACCGGAAACGTAGTTTCGATATAATCCTTGAGCCCCTGCTCCAGCTGCCGGGCAAGAACGGATGGTAGCATCTTTTACCCTTAATAAATGTTTTATTTAACGCAGAGATCGCAAAGGACGCAGGGATTCGCAGAGCTATTTGAAATTATCAAATCGTATCGTAATATTTAAATTCACTCCAATCCGATATAATCTCATTTATTGGCTCTCTCTGCGCCCTTTGCGGACTCTGCGTTTATCCAATTTTCCCTCTGCGCTCTTTGCGAGCTCGGCGTTTATTGATTTATAAATATTTATTCAAAGTCTCGACCAATTTATATACCAGCGTAACCGGATCCTGCTTTGCCGGTGATCGTCGTGCCTTTAGGCTGTATAATTCCTTTGCAAATTTTACGGCGTTTTTTTGCTTTTTTTTCAAGAGCGCGTAATGCTCTGTGTCCGTTTTAACATATTTACCCCAAATTTTATCAAGTTTTTCGGCATATTGATTTCGATGTAATGGTATATCTATTCTCGAATAATGCAGACAGTACCACAGCTCAAAACATTGATTGGAATAGGCAACGTTTATCCCGGATTCTGTTGCCGTTTTTACGGCATTGTTAAAATCGCAATCAGTGAATGCATCCTTGTCAAAAACACACCAGATTTGATTGTATGGCGTTCCGGTTTTTACTATATTATCCCTCTCTGAAATTGCTCTTTTGACGAGCTTTTTGGGATCGATACCATGGCCGGTTATTTTGACAAAAACAACTTTTGTATCAACAGGAAAGGCACTGAAATAATTCACTTCCGTTTTCCCTCCGCAGACAACAAGTATCGTCGTTCGAAGTGCCCGCTTTCTGGCGGTGCGTTGAAATCCCCGTCCCAATTTATTCCTCCAGATCCATTTCAACCACATTCGGCACGGCACCGTACTTGCCCAGGATATAATTTTTCTCAAACGACTCGTCTTTGCGGATTTTCCCGCCGTTTTTGAAATCATACAGGGAATACAGTTCCGATGCGCCGTACTGATTTTTTTCAACGAACCAGATCTGGTCCCGGCGGAACATGTCCTCGGACAGTAGCCGGGTATTGTGTGTGGCGACAATGAGCTGGGCGTTCTTTTTGTTGTAACGAGGCGAATGAAACATGTCGATAACCAGCTTTTGTAATTGCGGGTGCAGCTGTGATTCAAATTCATCGATGACCAGGATTTTACCGTTATCCAGTGTATCCAGAATCGGGCCGGCCAGGGCGAAAAGTTTTTGGGTGCCCTCTGACTCCTGGCCTTGTAATCGAAAATTGACAAGCTCTTTTTTTTGGTTGTCTTTATCAAACTGAAAATGAGATGTCACAACTTCAACTTGAAATATTTTGTCCGTATCATCATCAGCAGTATTTCGAATAGGTTTAATTTTCCTGCCAAGCTCTTCCGGCAATTGATCGATAGTGAGTGGCGTTCTTCTGAGTGAAATATCCTTAATTCCCACATCTGCCATTTCCAAAATTTTCAGGATTCGATTTTTAAAATTCGAATCGGAAGAAATTTTTTTCACAGTAAAATACTCATAATTATTATACAAACCGGAAATAAAATTAAAATTTTCAAACCATTTCGAGATTTGTATCGCCGTATCGATGTTGAATTGAGCCGCAACAGACAAAAACGCTGCATTTGGGCGGGTCAGAGATACAATTTTACGTCCTTCTTTGAACTGCGGACCGGTTTGAATATCATCTTTATCCCGCACAAACAATTCCGCTTCTCTGGCAGTCGGGCGCTTGCGTGAATACAGCCACTCTTTGACAATACGTTCCGGTGTCGCGTGAAGGCCGTAATGATATAGAACATGATCTGCAATAAATCGAATTTCAAAACTGGCCGGTTTATTTACTGTTTCCGTATTGAGACGAAAGGATTCGACAGACAGCTTTTCATTTGCTGTCGACTCTTTGGCGGACTGACGGACCATATTTCTCAGGAAATACATGCCCAATATTAATCTGGACTTGCCGCTTGCGTTAGCACCATAGATTACGGCGGATTTAAGCAGGTCCAGTTTTTCAACGTTAAATGTGTTGAAAACCCTGTGTTCCGTGATCGGTGCCGCCTGCATGGACAATTCGGCCGTATCTTTGAAACAGCAAAAATTTTCAACTCGAAAATCGATCAGCATTTTTACACCTGAATTTTTAATATAATTGTATTTTTTGAGATTTTTTCTCAATTTTTCTAATTATACACACAAAAACGCACAAATGCAAACAATAATTTCAATATAAACGAATAATTTTAAAAAATGCAGAGGGCGCGAAGGACGCAAAGGTTCGCAGAGTTTTTCCAAATTTTTTTAAAGAATCCTATCTTTTTAAAAATTATCTATCGCTTTCCCTCTGCGTCCTTAGCGGCCTCTGCGTTTTACAAATCATTCCGGTAAATTATTAACAACACGTTCAACACCGTCTTTTAACAATTTCACATGAAAATTGATAATCAATCCCAGCTTTTTATCACTCAATCGCAAATATGTCAGTAATTTTGTTTTATCGATGGGCAACACTTTTTCTTTGGCTTTTAAATCGACAATAACCTTGTCTTCCACGAGTAAATCAAGGCGTAAATCCGTGCCCAGTTTGTGATTTTTATAAGGAATGGGAACGCTTTGCTGCCGGCTGAACCGGATTCCTCTCTCATGCAGCTCGTGGCACAGGGCTTCTTCGTAAACGGATTCCAGCAATCCCGGGCCCAGAATACGATGCACTTCGATGGCGGCGCCGATAATTTTGGAGGATATTTCATTTTCGTGCATTCATTTTCCCTTTTCATTAATAAAAAAACGCAGAGCCCGCAGAGGGCGCAGAGGTTTGCAGTAAGTATTTATATTAATCTCTAAATCAATGAAATCAAAAAATATTTTTAAACTTAACACTTTTGATAACCTAAAATTTCTTTGTCAATATTGTAGAATATTATAATAAATTTAATCAAAATAGATGTACCGTTTTATTTCTTTTTGGGAAAAACTAAATATTTTAATTGGGAAATTAACCTCTTTTGGATTTGCCTCAATTTCCAAAGTTATCAATTCTCTAATCACTTGTTGAGGTGGTTTTGACCACCAGAATTCGGGATTCCCTTTTAAAAATTCTGAAATTCTTTTCTGATTACCCATAATTGCCCATTGTCGACTCGGAAAACTGGGTGGTCCTAAATCAAAAGATTCTATTATATTACCTGAACTATCTGCCTTTAACCAGTAATAGATATAAATCGGAAATTTTCTTTTCGGTAGTACAAATATTGTTTGAATAGTCATTTTATCCTGATTAATTTTTTGAGCAAAAATAGTACTTTGATGATATTGAACATGTTTTAGAATATTTGCAAATTCACTTTTAATAAACAATTTAAATAATTCAATACTAAAGAGCACATTTTTAGAACATTGGAAAAAATATTATGCTGCATTCTCATAATTAAAATTCGAATGCTTATATGCACTGATACCGCAATAAAAAATATTGATAGAATCAAAACTAACGAATTTATCACATATTTCACCAGAATCTAACTCAACAATCTGTTGCCAAGAATCGACACCAATAACAAGAGTGGAATCTCTATATATCATTATTCCGGTTGACGCCTCTGAATTATTTACACATATAACGAAAAACATCAAAATAATTCACTGCTGTCCGGGTATTGAAAAAAATATGACATTGTAAATAAAATAAATATAAATGTTTAAATCATAGAAAATACTGTTATCGATTTGAATTGATCTTTTATACATTTTGATCATTCCACAAAACATGAAGGGATGATCAATGAATTCAGGTAAAACAGTTTTCAAACAATTAATGGATTTTCTTCCATTATACGAATTTCGACGTTGTGTAAAAAGATACAAAGGAAATCGAAAAATCAAAACCTTTTCTTGCTATGATCAGTTTTTGTGTTTGGCATTTGCCCAAATAACCTATCGGGAAAGTCTACGAGATATCGAAGCATGTTTACAGTTTCAACAAAGTAAACTTTATCATATGGGTATAAGGGGCAATGTTTCAAAGAGCACGCTGGCTGACGCAAATGAAAACAGAGATTGGCGGATTTATGCCGATTTTGCACAGATACTAATCTTCCAAGCTAGGCGATTATATGCTAACGAAGAGTTAGGATTACAGCTAAATAACACAATATATGCTTTAGACTCGACAACGATTGATCTGTGCCTTTCTCTTTTTCCTTGGGCCAGATTTCGAAAATGGAAAGGAGCTATTAAGCTTCATACTCTTCTGGACTTAAGAGGAAATATTCCTGTTTTCATTGAAATTACAGATGGAAAAGTACATGATGTCAAAATTCTTGATCAACTTATTCCTGAACCTGGTTCCTTTTATGTAATGGATCGAGGATATTTAGATTTTTCTCGACTTTTTACATTACACCAATGTTATGCATATTTTGTAACAAGAGCAAAATCAAATTTCAAATTTAAGCGATTATATTCTAATCCAGTCGATAAAGAGACAGGGTTAAAATGTGATCAAATTATAAAGCTGACAGGATTTTATTCAGTAAAAGATTATCCTGAACATTTACGACGAATTCGATATTTTGATCAAGATACGAATGATGAATTTTGTTTCTTAACGAACAACTTTACAATTCCAGCCATTACAGTTGCTATGCTATATAAATGGCGCTGGAAGGTGGAATTATTCTTTAAATGGATAAAGCAGCATTTGAGAATTAAAAATTTTTATGGTACTTCGAGCAACGCTGTAAAAACTCAAATATGGATAGCAATCACGGTTTACGTTCTAATTGCTATTGTAAAAAAACAACTGAAATTAAGTATAAGTCTCTACACTTTTTTGCAAATTTTAAGTGTAAATCCATTTGAAAAAGTTGATATTTTACAATTGGTTACGAACAATGGTCATACAAAACAGCCAGATTGTTTTTCTAACCAATTGAATTTATTTGACTAATAACCGGACACTAGTGAAAATAATTATATATTTAGGGAAAATATCAAATTTTAAATTCATATCTCATCCTCAGATATGATTGATTCTTTTCTCTTTGCGTCCTTTGCGAACTCTGCGTTTATTAAATCTTCCCTCTGCGAGCTTTGCGAACTCTGCGTTTTCTTCATTTCCCTTTGCGGGTTTTGCGTTATTTCGATTTTAGCCGTTTCTCAAACTCTTTCCACGCGGTCTCGTAATCCTCTTCACGGTCGCATTTGTCGAACGGGGCGGTATAGGTAATGGTGCGTTCGCGGGGACCGGTAGGCAGGGTGTCGTCAGTGAAGGTTTTGCTCACCGTGCCTTCCTTCATGTCCCTGATATCCTCCCAGCCCAGGGCGATGCCGGATTCCTGACGGCCGGGGGTGTGCACAGCATAGCAGGCATCTTTGGGATTGGCGCGCCGCGGCAGGCCAACACCGGGCAAGCCCTTGCTGCAGGTAAACACGATCCGGCCGTTTTGATCGTACCAGGTGTCGTTTTCGTTCTGGCGCAGCACCGGGAACTGGATACGGTAAATGCTCTGCAGTTCCTCCAGCGTAAGCCCCAGCGCCATGCTCACCAGAACGTCGATTTCCACCAGGGCCTGGCGGCGTTCGAAATCAGTACGGAATGGGTAACCGGATTTCCAGTTAATACTTAATTCTGAAAATCGCTGTCTCAACCTTAGATCAGATTTTGTCCATTGTTCATTTAAAAACTTTGAATTCCAAATATCTTTCCACAGGTAATTATATTCTTCATTGAGACACACTAACATGGACGTTCTACACTCTAGACTAAAATTTGTAAAAAAAGGTAATGATCTAAAAATTGAATTCCCAAAATTGCTCATTCCCGTACTTTTGACAAATAAATCAAATACGATTGAACTGGAAATGCCACAAATTGATATAATCTTATTTGTTTTTGAAAAAGTATAACTAATACATCCATGAATGTGACCTACTTGTTTGGGAATAATTGCACATATCAAAGTACGTTCTGCAGTAGGCCCTATCATTTTCCGATAAATCAATCTGTAATAATCCGTCACCTCCCCCCCCTTTTCCCACGGCACCCCCGGCATACGCCGCCGGTATTCTTCCGGCGAACAGGCGGGCATATAATTGGAACGCGGCAGGTAATCCGCCGGTAATTCGGTGAGGTCGAGAACATCGTAATCTGAATTTAACTTGCATTCAGACCGGGGTGTCTTATTATATGGATTGGCCACATAAAAATGCGGACCGGAATAAATGAAATTTTTCGGTTTATCCATAAATCCTGTTTGCCGCTTGATCGTGCCATCTTTTTGAGCATTCGTTTCGTGCCACATTTCTGTGGAAACATAATCCCCACGAAAATCACCAAGTCGTTTTGGTTGATCAGCAAATTTCCAAAGCACATCGATAATTTGCTTCGAGTGTACGACCGGTAATCGTGCCTGCCAGGGTGGTGTTTCTGGGGCGTCATATAATGTAGCAAAAAGCTGTAAAGCTTCTAAATCCACCTGGATAATACGGTCAGGGTGCCCGTTAACATTCCAGCGGCTATTTTCATCTTTGATGCCTTCGACAGGTTTACCGGAATGACCGTTGAAACAGGCATCAACTGTCGACACGGCAAACAAATCGGCGAGTTGCTCAAAGGAGATATTTTGATTTTGTGAGTCATGATATATATTGATACTGAATTTTACATGGTGATCGACCTCAGGAAAAAGTTTTAACTCATTCTGAAATTGAAAATGAGAGTTTAATCGTTGATAAATATTCTCCCTTAACTTCCCCCCTTTCGGATCATCATATACACCTTCCGGATGAAGAAAACCGCTCACCCCCTTCTCACTGCCGATCTCCCACGCCCGGGGTAGAAAACACTTATACAGGTTACTCTGCGATCCCATCAGCAACGGATAATTCACCCGGGCGTTGAGAAAATTCTGCGTCCCCTCCGCACGTTCAAATTCCTGCAGGTAATCATCCTGTATTTTATACCGCTCCAGCGTTTCCTGCCGCAGTTTCGCCAGCCGCGACGCCGAATATTTACGGATCACGTACAGCGGTTCGTAATCACCCAGAATCCCCCCCTCCTGCCACTCCAGTTTGATCCACGGCGGATTGCCCAGCACCAGGTCGAATCCGCCGTTGTTCCGGAACAGGTCGGCGTATACCAGCTCCCAGTGAAAAAAGCGGTATTGGTTGGCCAGCGTTTCCGCCAGTCCCAGCCGCGGATTGTCGCTGCACAGGCCGCGCACATTGACAAAACCGTGGTTTTTGCTCAGGTCCAGTTCCAGCTGCTGCGGTTTGGTTTCCGGAAACAACTCTAGCTGGCCTCGCGGTTCGGCGGCGGTGATTTTACCTTCCACAACGTACTGCACTTCGTCCAGAAACTGCGCCCGAGTAGGCAGCAGCTCCGCTTTTTTAATAGGCCAGAACCACAGCGCACACCAGTAATCCATCACCAGCTTTAACCGCAGATACGCGCTCGAGTTGTCCTGTCCCTCGGACAGCAGTATTTTTTTATAACGATTGTCCTTGTCCTGAATGGATTTGAGCTTCCGATCCTGTACCGCGCGGCCGAAAAAGGAAAAAACGTCCCTTGTATCCTGCCAACAACCCATTCGCCGGCGCGCGTGTACGTTCCACAGGTCATCGACGGCGGTGCAGATGCGTTTCAGCCGTGCGACTTCGTCATCACTGAACGGCGCGCAGAACTTTTTGCGCCATTCGTTCATCCTTTTGATATCCTCATCGGCCATGGACTTTATCACCTTGTCCTGAAAACGGGCCATACCCTCGTCGGGCAGTAAGAAATGATAAACCATATCGGGCCGGCGGATTTTGTCCGGCGGAATCCGTTCGGGAGCGTTGCTTAACCAGCGTTTTTCCTTTTCGGCCCTTTCCCCTAAAGATGTTACCGGATAAACCTGCCGCCGTGCACCAATAAGCGAATTTCCGGTTGAAAGCTGCATACCGAACCAGGGCACACCCGCGCCTTTGTATATCGTTCCCAGCCACAGCGATACCTCGGCCAGTTCCACGGCCGTATCGTTCAAATCCACGCCGTACACATTGTTGGCGGCGATATATGCCTTGACCTTTTGTTTTTCTTCGCCGTATTTGTCATGATCGATGGCCTCGCCCAATTCCTTCTGCTTGCGCTGCAAATAGGCTTCGGCCAGCTGGTTTATAGCCTCGTTCAAAAACGCCCCGCTGCCCATGGCCGGTTCGCACACCGTTAATTTCAAAATATCGTCCGCGCTCTTTTCCTTTAAAAGTTCTTTGAGCGCGTATTTCACCAGACAACTGGTGAGAACCTCGGGGGTGTAATACGAGGCGGACTGCTGCCGGCTGCGCCCCGCCAGACGGTAAATAAACGATCCTCTTGGATACTTTTTCAAGGAACCGTCGCTGTTGTATACTTTTTCATCATCGGTGTATTTTTCCAGATCCCCGGCCTCGACAAAATAGGCGGTTTTCAATTCGTCATACTGTTCCCCGGCCTTTTTCACCTCGAACAGATCGTTTTTGGCGATAAATCCGCTATACGACAGCAAGCCTTCATATACCGCTCCCAGCTGGTTGATGCCCAGCTGAGCGTAACTGATCCGTCCGCGACGTTGGTTGCGCCCGCTTTTGGGCCGGGTGAGCGACAGGCTGCGGATCACCTCCTGCAGCACCACATTGCGGAATTTCACCTGTTTGATCAGCGGCGTTTTCTCCGGATCGAACAGGTGGCTCTGCAATGGCTGCATGGCAAAATTATTAAACAGCGGGTCCGCTATACTCTCAAGGTGCAGTTGGCCTTTGCCGGGATTGAACCCCTCATAAACCAACCTGAACAGCTGCTCCAGGGATTCGTGAATGTAATAGCCGTTTTTCGACGCTTCGGCGGTCAACGGCAGCAGTTCCAGGTCACGCAGGGACTCCAGACTGTAGCCTTTGCGGTAGACATCGCTGCCGAGAGACGCGTAACCCAGCTCTGGTCTCGCTTCGATATAAAACAGGAACAGCAGCCGGTACAGGTAGCGCAGGCATTCGCGGGTCAGATTGTTAGCCGTCATCCGGGTCATCAGGCGGCGGCTGCCCTTTTGATCGAACCAGTACAGCATCTCATTTCCCAGCAGTTCCACAGCCTGGCGGGCGCTGTATTTCAAATCCTCGGAAACGGCAAAGGCGTGCTTGTGGGAATTTTCATCCAGCGTATCCAAAAGCGGCATGCCGTCATCGGGACGGATGCTGTTTTTATGCAGCAGTGCGGCCATGGCCCGCAGGGTTGAGGGTTCGCGGCGGCTGAAAATATCGCCCAGATCAAAACGTAAAAACCGTTTCTGGTTCCATTTGGTCCGGTCCAGCAGTACGATCTGGTGCAAAGTCACCACCATCACCCAGCGCGGCGGTTCCATGAGACTGAAGATGTGTCGGGTAATGATTTCCGACAGGTCAACGTCCAAAAGCTGCATTTCTGCCGGCGTGCCGTCGTACTGGGCCGGATCCAGCGTCAAGGTCAGCGCGTCCTCGGCCTGATCGTTTGGATCGGCGGCTTCCAGCACCCACAGTTCAGGCCCGCCCGACGGCTTTTTCAGTTCATAAACAATGGGGACACGTGTTTTGTCTTCAAGCTCGCGAATTTGTGGGGTATAATCATAACCCAGAATTTGCAGCAAACGCGGCAGGATATCCCGGTGCCGGTGCGCTCTGAGCACCTCTTTGCGCAATTTGAACCGTTCAATCCGATTTTTCACCATGATATAATTCCGGCACAATCCGTTGAGCATTTTATAGGGCGGTTTGATTCCGCTTTCCTTTTCCTCACGGACCCAGCGTGAAAACAGTTCTTTTAGATCACCTTCCAGAATGGCGCTCAGGTAGTGGTGGGTGTAAAACTCGTTTTCATTGCTGATGCCGGTTAAATCCAGTGCCATGATACGTCCCTGTTAATTCGTTCCGGTAAACACCGCCACGATACGGATATACGGATCGTTTTTGATGGTCAGGGTTTCGCGGACCCAGTTTTTATGTGCATCGAACAGCCTGTCGATATGGCGTTTTTCGTTATCGAATTTATTTTTTTGAATATCGGAGAGATTATCCATATCGTATTTTTCCCGCATAAACCGGTGCCGGTCCGCGCGCAGGCGTTCCAGGTCCTTGATGCGGGTTTCCAGCTTTTGTTCTATGATAAATTCATAATTCAGCCACTCTACCGAAATCCACTGCCGGGCCTGCTGTACCACCTCAGGCAGTGCTTTTGTCAGTATTTCCGCATCAAAAGAGGCACCGGTATTGGGGATTCTTTGATTTATTTTCGTCAACCGTAAAAATTCATGCATATTCAAATATTCTATAAACGCCGGCCCCTTGAAACGCAGGGCAAACCACTCGTGCAGTACCGGCTGGCCCTTGCGGTTGGGCATGAGTCCGGAAACCAGATACAGGCTGTTGCCGCCCAGGTCAACGGGCAGACAAATTACCGGCGCCTCGTTGCGGCCGAACGCTGAGAGAATTTTGTCGTTCATCCATTCCAGCACGGGATGCTGTTCCCAGAGTAAATGCAATTGCGGCCAGGTGTTTTCCTGCTCGCGGGTGCGCTGAATCTCCCGCATAATGGCCGTCCGATCCCGGCACAGGGCGAGAACACCGTCCTGCGGCAAAATATCCTGCGGCAGATATTTAAACCGGTGCTGTTTCAGTTCATCGGGCACCGTCATGTTGACGATCTGCCGCTCTTCGTCGTATTTGATCTGCAGCGGCTGCGAAGCACTGATATAATCGGCCGCCTGCCTGAAATAATCGTAATCCGACGCAAACAGCGATGGCATGGATTTCCGACAGGCGGAATAATCCGTCTTTTCCATATTTTGGCTGTTTTGCAGTAGAATCTCGAATGGATCGAATTTTTCATCCGACAGCTGCCGGTCAAATTCTTCCCGGCTGAGATTCTGCTCGATGGCCCGGGCGGTGCGTTCCTCTTCCATTTCGATATCATATACGGCCATAATCGCGGAAGGATCGCCGATATTTTTCACCGCATTGTCGTCTTTTTCAATGAGCAGCTCCAGGATACGGACATCGCCTTTTATTTTCTCATTTTCACTTTCCGTCATCAGATACATTATCAATGGATTGCGCGTCTGGCCGTAGCGGTCGATGCGGCCGTTGCGCTGCTGAAACACCATAAACGACCAGGGAATGTCAAAATGAATCATTTTGTGGCTCAAATAGTGCAGATTGATGCCCTCGGACGCCACATCCGATGCCACCAGCAACCGCACCGGCGACTCGTCACGGCCGAATTCTTCCACAATACGCTGCTGCTCGATATCGCTCAGGCCGCCGTGCAGCATTTCCACCTGCTCCTTTTTTAGATTCAGGTCTTTTTGCAGTTGATGATAGAGGAATTTCAGGGTTTCGATACGTTCCGTGAAAACCACCAGCCGGTCCGCCGGATCGTCGCCGTTCCAGCTCATTTCGTAGTTTTGGTTTTGCAGCACGTCGAGCAGTTTCCGGTATTTGGAGAAAAATTCCGGTGTAATGGCCTCGACAACGGATTGAAGCTGCTTTAACGCATCGATATCCGCCTGAAAGCGTGGCTCCTCTTTTTTAGTCAGGGATTTGATACGGTTTTCGATGGTTTCCAGGCAAGCCATTGGACTGGAAAACAGCGCTTTTTCCAGCGTGGTTTTGAACAGAATACCGCCGCTGCGCCGCTGGTTGATCTGGGTAAATTGAATCCGGGTAAAAGCGTGATAAGCCTGTTCCTCGACAGGTGTGGCTTTGCAACGGACTTTATGAATACGGCGCTCCTTAAACGCGCCGGTCACCTGGCCCTGAATATCCTTTTTAAAGCGGCGGATAAACAGTCCCTTTATATCCTCCGGGCCGTAATTTTCAGAATTGGTAATGGCGGTGGGATCCAGCATGTTCATAAGACTGGCAAACGACCTGGCCCGGCCGTCGTGGGGTGTGGCCGACGCCATAATCAGTGTATCCGAACGGCCCGAAAGTAGTTTCGCCAGCTTGGCGCGGAGCGAATGCGATCCGCGTTCGGCCACATTGTGGGCCTCGTCGATCACAATGATATCCCAGTAACAGTTTTCCAGGTAGGTCCGGTATTCGGCATCCTGCTTCAGCGTATCGATGGAGATAATGGCCCTGTCGTAATAGTAAAACGGATTGTGGTTGGTAGGGATATGTGACCGGATGCGCTGAATACCGATGGAATCCAGCCGCACCAGGGGGATGGTAAACCGGCTCCACAATTCCTTTTGAAACTGGGTCAGCATGCTCTTGACCGCCAGCACCAGAATACGTTTGCCCCTGCCGCGGCGGATCAGTTCACTGAGGAGAATTCCGACTTCGACGGTCTTACCCAGTCCCACCGCATCGGCCATCAAAATCCGCTGCCGCGGCTGTTTCAACGCCTGTATGGCCGGATCCAGCTGATAGGGCACAGTATCCATGGCGCCCCTGTAACCGATATACAGTTTGTCATCAGTGGGCGGCGTTTGCCGCAGCAGGCTTTCGATATATAAAATGGAATTGCGGTAATAGGGCGATTCGTCGGCCACAAGCTTCGTGTTTTCCGGCCTGACGACCTGAATGCCGTCTTTTTCGATTTCATCGAGAAAAACCGCTTCTTTGTCCCTGACGATTTCCGACAGACCGATGGCGGTAATAGCCTGAAATCCCGACGACGTGCGGTCGACACGTTTCACGATCCATTCCGCATCACGAACGAGAAGACGTGTTCCCGGAGCGTATGTTGTTGATGACATAAGTGTTCTTGGTTTTACAATGAAGAATTAATTCCTGTTGACAAAAGTAAGGAAATTTTGGGGAAAGATGCAATGGGTTTTTGTGGGAGATAAGGAGTGATAAAACGCAGAGATTACAAGGAGCGCAAACTGAGACAACTCATAATGAATAGGCTTAGGTAATAATAATTTTATCGATTGCAGCCATTTTAATACTAATCTATTCAGCTTGAGTAGCGTCAGGATGAATGTTTATTTTTTTTATTCGCTGTTGGAAAACACGGTGAAATGTTTCAAGTTTTTCCAGTAGCCATGCATGTTGATTGGGCCAATCGTCTTTTTCCCGGAGATTTGTGGATTTTCGTATAAATATCCTGCACATACGTTTCTCTTCAGGATTATACCAATTCAACCTCTCCCCAACTTCTGATTCAATTTGTTCTTTATTAGAACTCAACTTTTCAAAATAAAATTTTGAATTCGCATCGTCTAAAACCAATTCAACTCTGATTTCATGGCTATTATTGGTTTGAGCAACTGAATCATACAATGATGCGATTGCGGCAAGACTGGTTCCGCTTTTTCCGATAGCGATATTCATCCAGTGTTGAGGAAGTGGTTTTGTTGGTTTTATTAGGTTGCTGTTCTCTTTTGCATAATCAAAAAATGCCGTCCAATATTCTCTTTGCAAAATTTTGGCCTCCGTTAATGCGGCGCTTCTAACCTGAGACGCACCGGCAGCGACCGTTCTACTCCAATCATTCGGCTTTGAAATAATATTGAATTTTGGTGCGACCAGAGAATCACCGATTTTCCAAAGTTCAACTTCCAGACCGAAAATATTATACCGATCATCAGTAATTTCATTTAACCAATCAAGCGCAGCTCTATGTTCCTCGGTAAACTTTTTAGCAATCCATACAAGTGAAACGGCTTTTAAGCCTGCAGCATAAGTCAGCAACTGACCCAAATGAGTATGGTCGGTTCTTTCAAGTTGATTTTCAATTAAAACCCAGCGATCGGTTGCCGTATCTTTGCATAATATATCGGCTCTAAAGGGCCCAACTTCTTTTTCCTGAGCTTCCAACTCCAGTTCAATCCCTATGGTATCACCGAGGAGTTTTAGATTTTCTTCTTTGGCCAGCCATGGTGTAAACTCGTCAGATTCCGAAGTCCAGATATTTCGAAGTTCAACTTTTTCAAGTCTGCCCAAGGTTTGGGTTGAATTCATTTAAAGTCTTTCCTTCATTTTTTTGATGATCGCAAGCCGATTGAAATCCAATTCCAATTAAAATATTGATTTTCTGTTTGAAATAAAAGATCTTAATTCGGCCATAACATCCGCTCAGATTTTGGTTCAGGCTATAAGGATACTAAAATATCTCCATTTATAAAAGTGGCCATTGAAGAACGACATATCTTTTTCAATTTGGGTGATACCATGGAAATTAATTTTCTCCCAACAGAACTTGCACAATAATAGCACTGTATGTTTTCCAAAGAATAGTGCCAATGCGTACCATGATGTGGAGGCATTATAATCCAAAAATATGTCAAATGATTTTCAACAAGATATTGAATCACTTTATTAATCTCATAACATTCAAGGTCTCCAAAAAACAATAATATTTTATCGAGATAAAATGACAGACTGAGGTGATTTGCTGCATGACGTAACGATTTATTCGCCTTTGAAATCGATTTTGAAAGACGTTTAGGATAATCAAGCCGAAATATTTTAAATAATTCCTTGTTATTTTTTTCATATCTTGTTTGTCGTTCTTCATTTTCCTCATTAATATATGGCCAAATAATACCACCTTCACCTATCAGATCGTAAATTCGTCGGAGATCTTCATTCTCTTCCAGGGCACATTCAAAGTCAGTTATAGCGTTATATATTACTTTTAATATATCAGCTTCTACAATTGTACGAGGTGGCCACAAAATAGATATATCCGTATGGCCACTTGATATCACATCGCCGGCTGACAAGGCTCTATATTTAAAATTTTGAGAATTTATTCTATTTATCTTTACGAGAAAATCCGCCTCCACACTGCCAGAGTAATTTCCAAGCAAATAATTATTCATTGCATAAAGACATCGAAGGAATTTATCGTTCTTTTCAAACATTGGTAATCGGGGAAAGTAGACATGCTTAATTGATAGCGGAGGAGAGTGTTGAACAGATTTCCATTGAAATATACCATTATAGTGATCGAGATGAAAATGTGATAAAAAAAACCAATCGGGCTGAATGTCTAGCAGTCCTTTACGTAAAGCTTTTTGAGGGCACTGTAGACTGCCACAATCGATTTGAATTTTGGGTAAACTGTATGATCGTATTCCTGCGGCAAGTCCATCTCCAATGTCTGGTAAATATAGCGAATACATGTTATAACTTGTGCGTTTTTAGAATAAAATTTCATGGATTAAATGCATATACTGCTACGTTACTGGTTTGCCATATAAGTTTTGGAATTATAACTTCTTAAACTTCTTTTTTAAACGGCCTAACAAATGGTCATCAGATCCAATTTCGATTCGGTAAAACATGCCCGCCATCTTCAATTACCCTATCATTTTTTTTCGATTTTATAGGTGTTTGGTTTGGACACTGATGAGGTTTCACACATTTGAAAATCTCGGGTTTTGGGAAACAAAGCCCGAATGCTACAGAAAGTCGATTAAAATCCACTTGTTGATTCAGGGTATCACAAGAATCAGGAACGGGCAATTTAATCATTTTGTATGTAAATATCGTCTGAAACTTTTCAGCCCATGGTACACAAAACACTTCATTAATCTCTGGTATTCGTGCGCCACCCCCGCTCGTAAAAATTTTAACATTTCTCCAGGAACTTTCAGCTTTATTTTTTTGATATGCATTACCCCAAATTCTCTTCGAATCTTCCCATAAACTTTGAAGCCTACTATGAATAACACCTTTGATCACATTACTCTCTATTTTTGAATCTCTGCTCATTATTCTATAGAGTGCTGGTAGTTCTTTGTAAATGATTTCCTTATTCAGTATGTTGGCAATTTCATTTTCAATTATATTCGTACCCTTTGGTAGATAAGCAGACTCGTAAAAATATGCGATTGGATCCGCTGATGAATTACATAAATTAAAAATTGAAATATCAGTCGTACCGGCCCCAAAATCCATCAACGCATATAAGCCATCGGTGCATTGTAGCGATTTTACAAATGCCATAATTTCTGCAACCGCTTCAGGAACAGGGAAAACACGTGTTTCGGGATTATTCTCATCGTAAGAAACCTGTTCCATTACTTTGAAACAATAATCCAATGGATGTATATTTTTACTTTTTAGTAAACCTTTATAAATTAATTCGGCCCATGCAAGAATAAAATTGAATACTCTCCCAAGCTGACAATGCGATTCGTATGTTAACGGTACACAAACATTGAAAATAGGATCAATTTTAGTATTTTTGAATTCCGGACTGTTTTCAATTTTCTGACGAACAACAAGGAACGTGTAAGCAAGATAGAGTGCAAGCATATTTTCGCAGTGGATATAATTGTTTGATCCTAATTTTTTATGAATATAATTATCATATTGTTCCTGTAATTTTTCATTTCTTAGCGGTTCATAGTATCGACCACCCACAAGGATTTTTAGCAGTCTTATTCCGTCATCAAACCTTTCGTTTTGTAGTATCTTGAGGGCTGCTGAACCAAAGTAAAATTGTTTATTTTCATCAATTGCTATTAAGGATGGGAGACAATAATTCGGACAAATTGACTTTTCATTTTCGAATGTAAGCATTCGGCAAAGTACACCCCCGGCTGGCGGGGTTCAGCGCGGCGATTCCAGGCTAGTCGGAGATTTTCTTCTTCCAGTTATG
>JAFGEC010000307.1 GCA_016931775.1 Candidatus Zhuqueibacterota bacterium
GAGGAACTGGTGCGATTGGCAAAAGCAGGGGGGGCAAGTGCCGTCAAATTTCAATGTTATAAAGCCAAAACTCTGGCATCCATAAACAGCCCGGCTTATTGGGATTTAAAGCAGGAAAAAACAACCAATCAGTATGATTTATTTATAAAGTACGACAAGTTTGAGAAAAAAGACTATCAACGGCTCGCCGGTTGTTGTTCGGATAACGGTATTGATTTTCTGTGCACGCCCTTTGATGAAGATGCGGTCGATTTTTTGGCTCCATTGGTGAAATTTTTCAAAATCGCTTCAGCTGATTTGACATACACGAGTTTTTTGAAAAAAATAGCTTCAAAAGGCAAGCCTGTTCTTTTATCTACCGGTGCATCGACAATCCATGAAATTGAAACAGCAATCGAGACGCTTGAAGAGGGGGGATGCAAAGAAGTCGCCCTGATGCATTGCATATTAAATTATCCTACGCAAAATAAAAACGCCCATCTGGGTATGATTCAGGGGCTTCGAAAAGCCTTTCCGGATCGGGTGATCGGATATTCCGATCACACCCTGCCCGATGAGGATATGACCGTTTTGACGACAGCCTATTTATTGGGAGCTTTAGTGATTGAAAAACATTTCACGTATGATAAAACCCTGACCGGCAACGACCATTATCATGCAATGGATGTGAATGATTTAAAACGGTTTGTTGAACGCATTAAATTGATTAAAACGGTTGTTGGTTCTGAAACAACTAAAAATCCCATTTTCACTGAAGAGATCGCCATAAAAAATGCCCGGCGGAGTATTGTCCTTATTGAAAACTTGAAAGCCGGGGATTTGATTACGAGAAAAAATATTACCTGCAAAAGACCGGGGACGGGCATTCAACCCTCCTTGATCGAACAGGTTGTCGGTAAAAAGGTTGCACGTGATCTTGAGTACGATCATATTCTTCAGTGGTCGGACCTGCAACTGTAAAATCAAAGGCGGAACCTGGAGATGGAAAAACTTGCATTGCTTGGAGGTAGGAAAGCCATATCGGAGCCTTTTCCCCATTGGGAATGGCCGCCGCAGTCGGAAGATATCGTCCGTGCATTGGAAAGGTATATGAAGCATGGCCGGTATAATAAATCAGGCTACCCTGAGATTGTTGCGGAATTTGAGCGCAACTTTGCGGCATATCACCAGGCAGCCTATGCTTTAACCACCAATTCAGGCACATCCGCTCTTCATGCCGCCTTTTTTGCCGTCGGTATTCAGCCCGGAGACGAGGTTCTGGCGCCGACATTGACATTTCACTCAACTGTAACACCGTTGTTCCAGCTCGGTGCAATACCCATTTTGTGTGATTGTTCACCGGATACGGCAAATGTCGAACCTGATGAGATTGAAAAAAGAATGACGGACAATGTGAGGGCGGTCGTTGTCACCCATTTATGGGGGCATCCTTGTGACATGGACCGTATCCTGGATATCGCCCGGGAGTATCGGTTGGTACTTGTGGAGGACTGCTCCCATGCTCATGGGGCGGAATACAAGGGGCGCAAAGTGGGCACCTTTGGTGATGTCGCCTGCTTCAGCATGGACAATAAAAAAATAATGGCATCGGGTGAGGCCGGTGTGCTGCTGACAAATAAAAAAGAGTATTTTGAAAGGGCACTTCTTTACAGTGATTTCGGACCACGATTGGAAAATGAGTTGACCGATCTGGTATACAAAAAATATTCCGCTACCGGTCTGGGACATAAATTTAGAATAAATCCGCTTGCCGCCGTAGTCGCCAACGAAAGACTGAAAAATCTGGACAAATATATTCAGTTGCGAAATGAGAAATTAAATTATCTTTCCGAAAAGTTAAAAAATATCCCCGGCATTTCTCCGCCTGTGACTAAAAAATATGTCACCAGAGGTGCTTTTTTCGGTTATAAACCGTTTTTTTTCAGTAAAGAACTTGGAGTGAAAATAGAATCGTATATCAAAACACTTCAGGCGGAAGGCATGGATATACGCCAGACACTCAGTCCGCCGTTACATTTGATGCCGCTGTTTAACGAACGCCAAAAATGGTTCAGATACGGCGGTTCAAGGTTGAAAAAATATAAAGTTGGTGATTTTCCTGTATGCGAACATTTATTGAAAAATACGCTCAGCCTTCCAACTTTTACATTTGAGCCCTATACGCTTATTGATCAATACGTCGCGGCATTTGAAAAGGTATCGGATTATTTTAAACAGAACGGTCCTTTGCCGGAAAAAGGATTTACGAAAGAAACTTTTCATGCAGGGTAACAAGCCGAAAATAGTCGCTGTGGTACAAGCCCGCATGGGCTCACGGAGACTCCCCGGCAAGGTGTTTTTGCCTGTAAAAGGTAAACCCATGCTGGCATGGATTCTGTCGCGTATTTCAGGCTCCCAATGGATCGACAACCTCATACTGGCAACAACGACAAAAAAAGAGGACGATATTTTGGCGTCTTTTGCATCAGAAATGGGTGTGTCCTGTTTCAGGGGGAGCGAGACCGACGTGCTCGACCGGTTCTATCAGGCCGTTTTACCTATCAAACCCGATGCCGTTGTGAGGCTGACTGCTGATAATCCCATCGTCGATGCCGCCTTTGTGGATTGGGTGATCGGTGAATATGGCAGGAGCAATCTGGATTATGTGGCGGCCGTACCCGGAGCGGAATATCACCTTCCAATGGGATTGGCGGCCGAGGTTTTTTCGTTTCCGGTATTGGAAAAAATATGGACTTGTGACATCCATCCGGACTGGCGGGAACATGTCACTCAGTACATACGCCGTCATCCTGATTTATTTTCAATCAAGTATCTAAAAGCTGAAAAAGATTATTCACATTTACGTGTGACGGTTGATACGTTACAGGATTATTTGTTTGTCACGGAAGTTTTTAAAGCCTTTCAAACGGAAAAATTTTCCTGGATGGAAGCGTTGGAATGGTGCATGTGTCATTGTGTCAGGGGCTATATAAAAAGTCCCGTATCGCAGAAAAATAATGTATGAATGTCTTTCGAGCGCAGTAGATATATTATAAGCTGTTCAAAATGTCGCGCCCGTACCGCATTGCGCATTGCCATAGAGGCGCCTGGTTACCTAAAATTAGATTTAAGACGGCATGACGATGGTGTGTGAAGCAAACAAAAATACCACCGGAGAAAAAATGTATTCTCTTTTGCAGCGGCTTTTCCCCATTTGCCGGAGTATTACAGGAGACGGTGTTCGGGAGACATTGGCTGTTATGAAAGCTATCATACCGCCGCTAAAAATTAAAGAAATCCCATCCGGAACAAAAGTTTTTGACTGGACGGTTCCCGATGAGTGGAATGTGCGGGATGCGTATGTGAGAAATGAATCCGGTGAGCGGGTGATTGATTTTAAAAAGTCAAACCTCCATCTGGTGGGCTACAGTACTCCCTTTGAAGGATTTATGACCCTGAAAGAATTGATACCTCATCTTTATACCTTACCGGACCAGCCCGACTGGATTCCCTATGTGACAAGCTATTACGAAAGAAACTGGGGATTTTGTCTGTCCCATCGTCAATTTTCGGAAATGAAGGATGAGACCTATTTTGTGAAAATTGATTCCTCGCTTGAGCCCGGGCATCTGACCTATGGGGAATTGTTGATCGAAGGGGAAACCGACCGGGAAATCCTGTTATCCACCAACATTTGTCATCCATCCATGGCCAACAATGAGCTGTCCGGACCGGTCGTTACGACATTTTTGGCCAAATATTTACTGGAACGTGTAAAAAAACCGCATTACACCTATAGAATCATTTTTATCCCCGAAACAATCGGATCGATAGCCTATCTGAGTATGCACCATAATTATTTGAAAAAAAGGACAATCGCAGGGTATACGGTAACCTGTGTAGGGGATCGTGGCAAGTTTTCATATCTGAAAACTCGAAGGGAAAACACGCTGGTCGACCGGGTGACACTTCATGTTTTAAAGCATAAAGCAAAAAATTCGGGTATATATGATTTTTTAAAGCGCGGAAGTGATGAAATGCAGTATTGCTCTCCGGGCATCGATCTGCCGGTCGGTTCGCTGATGCGAACCAAATACCATGAATATCCTGAATATCATACATCGGCGGACAATTTAGCATTTGTCTCTCCCAAGAGCCTCGATGAATCACTTGAGATGTACAAGTTATGCCTTGATGCTTTGGAAAAAAATAGAATCTACAAAAATACCGTTCTTTGTGAACCGCAACTGGGGAGGAGGGGATTGTATCATCAGATCAGCACAAAGGAGAATATACAAAAAAATTATGCCGTTTTA
>JAFGEC010000034.1 GCA_016931775.1 Candidatus Zhuqueibacterota bacterium
AAATCCGGCGTAAGACGGATATCTCGTATTCCGAAAACCGATGTATATGTATCGACGATTTGATCGTCCCGGTAAACATTGGTCACGACTGTGTATAAATTCGGCTGATCGATGTCCCATCGCCTGGGTTGTTGAATGGTCAGAGTTGTTTCGATTCTTGCCTTCTGCTTGGCTGCAACCTTGGTGCTCACCTTGCCTTCGCAAACCTTGTTTTTGACAGAGTTGTAAACAATATGTTCAAGTTGAATACGGCCGTCGGTCTCCTGACGGTTGTTTACCATGGTGGCAATTCTCACATCGGCATAGTGGGATTTGATGATGGGTGTGGTAATATATGTGCCCCATATGTCCACATGAACGGGATTGACCGTGATCATCTGAATTTTCCGGTAGATACCTGCTCCCGGGTACCACCGGCTGTCGTGTTTTCTGGTATCCACATGTATCGCGATAACATTCTCATCATGAAATTCGATAAATTTGGTGACATCCAGATAAAAGGAATTATAGCCATAGTCCCATTTACCCGCCGGACGGCCGTTAATGAAGACGCTGGGAAACGCCATTATTCCGTCGAACAGCAGGTAAATTGTATTACCTTCATAGGTATCGGGTATATCCAAATGTTTCCGGTACCAGCCTTCACCTCTCCAGGGAAGTTTGCCGGTATCGCCGTTTCCATTTTTTATAAAAGGTCCTGCAATTGCCCAGTCATGCGGCAGCGTAACATCCGGCCATTCTGAATCGTCAAAAGACTTTTGAAAAGCCGGGTCGTTTTCACCTTTGAAAAATTTCCACCCATTCTGCAAGGTCGTTGTGATTCTCTCTTGAGCGGATAAAAGTTGTGGAATCGTCATTAATAACGCGAGCAATAAAACGAATGTCCTAAATCTCATTGGCATATCCTTTCAGGTTATTTAAAGAAAATACGATTTTTTTTTAGCGTGGACAATAGTTATTTTGGATATGGATTTCCATTTTTTACCGTAGCCTTGTGATGATATGAGAAAGTAAAAGATTCACACCGCAAAATTCCACTGGCTTGCCAAATACATAAAAAATCCGGTTGATTTTTTATTGATAATTCATTACAGTTAGCATTTTTATAAAATGGTATATTAATTTGTGCTCCCCGGTTGAATCTTTCTCATAATATCATTACATTTATTTTATGTTGCTTTTTTTAATCCAAAATTCTTGCCTGGTGACTGTCTCTATCACAAAAACGGACTTAATTTTTACATGGAGATATTAGATGCAATCACGCCGTTCTTTTCTTAAAAAAATCTCGACCGGTGCCCTTGCTGTCGCTCTGCCGTATAACCGATCCCTCGCACAGAGAGCGCGAAAACGACCCAACATACTCTGGATATCCACCGAGGATATCGGCACGCATTTAGGCTGTTACGGTAATCCCCACGCGAAAACACCGGTGCTCGATAAACTTGCCGAACAAGGCCTTATGTATACCAACGCTTTTACCATCGCAGGGGTATGTGCGCCCAACCGGTCGGGAATTATTACCGGTGTTTATCCTACAACCCTTGGAACCCACCACATGCGATCCGGCGGCGAAGGAACCGAACGATCCAATAAGCCGGTTCCTCCGGCCTTTATCCGGTGCTTTCCGGAATATTTGCGCACTGCCGGATATTATTGTACCAATAATTCGAAACAGGACTATCAGTTTATCGCACCATCATCCGCATGGAATGAATCTAGTTCCGAAGCGCACTGGAAAAACCGGCCGGATAAAAATACGCCGTTTTTTGCGGTTTTTAACTATACCGGCACTCATGAGGGTTCGGTACAATTGACACCCGAAGACCATGCCAGACTTACCGAACGCCTGAAACCCTCCCAGCGGCAGAATCCGGATAAACTCACCACACTGCCGCCTTATTATCCCGACACACCGGTCACCCGTTTTCAGTTGGCCAAATATTACGAGCTCATCACGGCAATGGATTACTGGGCCGGAGATCTGCTGAAAGAGCTGCAGGATGCCGGAGAAGCGGACGACACCATCATTTTTTTCTGGTCAGACCATGGCGCCGGCATGCCGCGTGCCAAAAGGTGGCTGTATGATTCCGGAGTTCATATACCGCTCATTGTAAAATTTCCGAAACAATTACAAAATTTTGCGCCTCGAAATCCGGGAACCCTCATGGACCGGCTGGTCAGTTCCATCGATCTGGGGCCGACGGTATTAAATCTGGCCGGAATCGGTATTCCCGAGCATATGCAAGGCACGCCGTTTTTAGGTGAAAACAGCGGGGCGGAACGCCGGTACGTATACGGCGTCCGCGACCGCATGGATGAACGCTACGATATGATCCGGATGGTGCGTGACAAACGCTTTAAATATATTCGTAATTATGAACCGTTCCGCGAATATTATCAATACATGAATACCGCTGAAAAAGATCCGATTATCCAGGAATTGAGGCGGCTGCATAAGGCCGGAGTGTTGTCACCCCATGCGGAAAAGTTTATGGGGGACTTGAAACCTGTGGAAGAACTGTACGACCTGGAAAAGGATCCTTACGAGTTGAACAATCTGGCCCAGAATCCCGAATATCTTGCGGTTCTCAACCGGTTGTGGACTGCACACCGGGACTGGATGCTGCACACCCGGGATCTGGGATTGATTCCCGAACCGGAGCTGGCACGGCTGGACAGCGCGCTCGGAAGCCGGTATGGAATTTTCCGGCAACCTGGCGGCGACCGGTTCCTGAGCAAGCTTTTCGCTATCGCATCCATGGCCGGCAGGCCGGATCGCACGGATTTACCAATGTTGGTGGAGGCGGCAGCCGACAGCCAGCCGGCGGTTCGCTATTGGGCTGTTGTCGGTATCGGCAACCTGGGCGGGCATGCCGTTCCGGTAAAAGATTTTGTTTTGAACTGTCTCGTCGATGAATCGCCCGTCGTGCGGGTTGCCGCTTCACGAGCGCTGTGTTTTTTGGAGCAGTACGATGAAGCGTTGAACGTGCTGGTACGGGAACTGGCCTGTGAACACGAATGGGTGCGGTTATTTGCCGCCATTGTGCTGGACAGTATCGGCGAGCACGCTGAACCGGCAATCCCTGCACTGGAAAAGGCTCTGGAAGACACGGAGAACAAATATGTGGTTCGGGTAGCCAATCGTACGCTCAACAAGCTGCGCGGCACCGACAATCAGGTTCGATGACAGGATGACTATGGTAAAGTCAATATAGTTGCGAACGTGACGGATATTTTACCATGCCTTATGGATATCGCCGGAATTCAGTTGCTAAGACAGCAGCGGACGAAACGGTTGTGGTTCGATTTGTTCCGCAGTGTTAACGAACTATCAGGAATTTATTCTTGGTCTTGGATGTATAAAAAATGTTACTGCAGGTGATAACATTTTTTGTGACCCGATAAAAAATACCTTGTTTCTTTTTGCGAATTATGTATATTTTACAGTACATAAAAATTACAGGAGTTTTTGATGACATTCTTGACTCGAAGAGATTTTCTCAAATCAAGCGCTGCGGCATCAGCTGGAATGGCTGCAACATTGGGTTGTGCCGGAGGTTCGAAAATTATTGGTGCAAACGATACGATTAGGGTAGGTGTTATCGGAGTCAATAGCAAAGGGGGGCAGCATGTCGAGGTTTTTCATCAAATACCCGGCGTGCGGGTTGTCGCATTGTGCGATGTGGATCGGGACATTCTCGTTAAGGCGGCTCAGAAATTTGCCGACCGAAATGAAACGGTAAAAACCTGCGCCGATGGACGTGAAATTCTGGATGACAAAGATATCGATGTGGCCGTGATCGCCACACCCAATCACTGGCATTCACTGTGGGCCATTTGGGCCATTCAGGCGGGTAAGGATGTATATGTGGAAAAACCGGTTTGCCATAATATCTGGGAGGGCCGTCAGTTGGTCAAGGCTGCCCGGAAATATAATAAAATCGTCCAGGCCGGAACCCAGAACCGTTCTGATGTGGGGATCCGTGCGTTGAATGATTACATTAAGGAAGGACCCCTGGGTGAGATCCAATGGGTTCATGGTTTGTGGTATAAAATGCGTGGATCCATCGGTAAGGTCAATGGTCCGCAGAAAATACCGAATAATATCGATTATGACTTGTGGATTGGTCCTGCGGCGCTAAAACCTCTCACACGTGAACATTTGCACTATGACTGGCATTGGTTTTGGGATACGGGCAACGGAGATATGGGAAATCTCGGTGTACATCAGATTGACGATTGCCGTTTTATCTCCGGTGTCAAAGGATTACCGCGCCGTGTGATGATGGTCGGCGGGCGCTTTGCCGTTGATGATGACGCCCAGACACCTAATTCTCAGTTTGCAGTATTTGACTATAAAGAATTGCCGATTATTATCGAAGTGCGAAACCTTCCCATGAAGACGGGCTCGCGTGCCATGGACCATTACAGGGGCGTTCGGGCGGGTAATATTGTGAAATTCGAAAACGGTTATTTTGCAGGAGGCCGGGGTGGTGGTTGGGTTTATGATAACGATTGGGAAAAAGTGAAACAGTTCCCCGGCGACGGAGGTGGCGAACATCAGGCGAATTTTATTCAGGCCGTTCGTCAACGGTCGCCTGAATTATTGCATGCCGATGTGCTTGAGGGACACATTTCCTCCTCCCTGTGCCATATTGCCAACATTTCCTATCGGTTGGGTAAAAAGATGCCTGTTTCGGATATCAAGTCGGAATTGAAAGATTTCCCGCAGGCCGTCGAAACGACGGAAAAACTCGAAAAACATGTGCAAGAAAATGGTATCGATCCGGGCAATTTTCCGTTTACAGCCGGGCCGTGGCTAACTATCAATAATGAAACCGAACGTTTTGAGGGCGATATGGCCTATGAGGCCAATATGTTTCTCAGCCGGAACTATCGGGAACCTTTTGTGGTTCCTGAGCAGGTATAAATACCACGAAGTTTCCTTATCGTTCAATGTGTGAAAACGCATATTGTGTTGGATAAAATAAATTTTATAAAATTCACAAAACTATTGCGTTATATTTTATTTCAATGTATATTTAATTGGTATTTGGATTCAATGGTGTTACTCTGATTAACTGAATTGTTTAGAATTACGGGTTAATGTCCGTCAATATCTTGTTTCTCGAAAATCGACATTCTTACGCGACGACTGAGGTATACGTACATAGTGGGGCATATGCCTTGTCATTGGAAAATGGTCTAAAAAGTATCACCGCTGATGTCGGAATGTGGGTTACCGTCGAATCAGCAGTTGGATTGATGTTTTATTACCTCTTTTTCTACAAATTTTAAACCTACTTGTTCATCTCCCTTTATGAAAAAATGAAAAAAGTTGAAAGGAAAAGTTGTGAAAGTTGAACAATATTCAGATGACGAATGGGAAAATTGGTCAACTGATTCCGATTTGGACGAAGAAGATGAATTCGACCAAATGGATGGTTTTCGTCAGCAGCAAAAGTTAAAGCGGATCAAGCAAAACAAACGTCAGATGCGACAGGAAAGCGGGACGGGGAAAAAACGCAAAAAAATTCATCGTAATCGTCATTCCTCACATGAAAATTTTTAACAAAATATCCGCCTTTTCCAAATACGGCCGGATTCAACTTTATGGACATTTTAAATGAAATAGCGGAGCAGCACTACAACGATCTGGATGATTTGCTGGCATTCATCAGTATTTATGACGATGAAAATCGGATCAGCGGTTACCAAAAAATGATGTCCGTAAATCGTTTGGAAATTCGCAGGGCTGTTTGCCTTGAAATTGGTTGCGGATTTGGCGTTTTTGCAGAGCATTTAGCCCGGCTCGGTGCCCGCAAAGTTTACGCAGTGGAGAAAAATCCGTACCTTTTTCAAATTGCCCGTGACAGATTGGCGGCCTTTTCAAACGTCCAGGTCATCTATGAGGACATTTTAAATTTTAAAGCACCCGAAAAAATTGACATTGTGATTCACGAATTGTTCGGTCAATTATTATTTGATGAGGATCTTTATGTCCTCGACCGGTTATCCTTTGTCCCTTCATTTTTTTTACCTGACCGCGCTGAATTGCTGGTCGGAGCCGTAAATTCGAAAGAATATGTGGACACAACGGTAACTCCGGCGGTGCTGCAAAATCTCGAGGGCTGCCTGGTTTCCGGTCTGTTCGATGCCGACGGTCTGGAGCCGGTAAAACATGTGATGGGCTGGTCACCCGGCAAAAATAGTTATTCAACGCAATGCAATGTATCCGCATTGAAGGGTGATTTATTGTTCATGGGAATAAAAATCTATTACCGGAACAAACCGATCTGCCGAACGGGAGTCTGCGACAATTGGTCGTTTGTGTGGACTCCCCGCGCCGGAGATGTTTTTAATCTGGAATTTAAACCGGCTGAAAGGGGAACGGAAGTGATTTTCAAGTGGGTAGAATGAAAAAAATGATGGTGTTGGCGGCCTTTTTTTGCGTGTTTTGGCTGTTGATACCCGCCGGTCTGATTTGGCTGGGGTATGTTCTGGATTCTTTTTTTCAATTCGAGACGTTTCAGGATCGGATATTAAAACAAGCAGGATTCGGATTGGCCATCGTCGCGGGTATTTTGTTTTTAACGGCCGTGTTTCAGTTTCGCTTCTTAGGTAAAACCTGGCCGGTATCCGC
>JAFGEC010000308.1 GCA_016931775.1 Candidatus Zhuqueibacterota bacterium
ATCACTATCCAGCATGATTGAAGAACTGGGACTCGTATTGACAAGATAACGCCCCTGAGGTGTTTCACTCGATATGACCGGCGCATACGCAATTGTATAATCGATGGCGTCGGTATTAACAAAAGAAGTGGGATAAGAGTTATAAAATATTTGTGCCGGGTTTAGCGGCTGCCCATCAGCTCCGATTTTTCTGGAATACAAGTGAGTATAACTATGACCAGGATTTAAATCATCCGGAGTCTTTTCTTCTCCAATGACTAAATAATTTCCTGCGATGGAATTATAAAGAATAGTCGGATTATTTGCGTTTGGAATGAATTGAGATGTACTCCCAATTTTGGCTCCAGTGGAGGATAGCCGCTGTCCATAAATACTTAGATCAGGGGCGATACCGGAGACAAAAGTAACGAGATACTCATTTTGTTGTGAATGATAAGCAACAGAAGGTAAGCCCAACGCAAACTCTGAGATTGTGACCTCAGCACCTGCTTGTCCGTTCTCATTGACTCGCTTTGCCAAAAGTCTTTTCATCTGACTTGAATTTGATACCAGCCAGATGACCAAATACTCGTTGTCGGTGGAATTATAAGCGACCTCACAACCATAATCCTTTGTACTGCCTTTATAAATAGGGAAATCAGCAAAAACTGTCGTACTGGCAAACATCATCAAGCATAAAATTGAAAAATTTTTCATAACAGATCTCCTATTAGTTATTTATTTGGATTAAGAGGATTCGGATTACGAGATCTCATTCCATATCCTGTGACGATTGAGGTTTCTGACGAACGCGCGACTTCATTATGCGTATCCCATTCCGGTTCACAGTGAAACCAAACAAATCAAACCAATAACACTAAATCGGATTTTTTAGAAACTATAAATACATTGTTTTTTACACATGATTCACAGAAGCAATAAACATTGCTTCTCTCTGATTTGTGGATGGATTGAAGCTTAAACAAATCTGCATTATATGATATATGCCCAGTTGGATGCACAGTGAATAAAAATGGATATCAGTTTGGAATTAACCAAACAAATAGGACAATAATGCAAACCTGATCATAATATATAATAAAAAATTCATATATCAAATGAGTTTTATTTATGACCCATCCATCAAAGGCGATGGTTAAAGGTTACATTCGCCAGACGTTCCCGATAATCCGTCATCGATACAGACTTGTCTTTCATCAATGTCCAGCGGATGTTAAAAGAGAACCGGTCGGCGCAAGTTAATTGTTATCCTGATGAACCGGTCAAAACAGTCGTCTGTGTTTTCTGGCTTATATTCATGTTCGCCATGACCGAATTGTGAAATTTCCTGCTGTGGTGGTTCGCACAAACTCCATAGGTGCTGATAAAATAAGAGCCAGTCAACGGGACGGCTGTGATGGAAAATGCAGTCAGGGGAGCAATAGTGATTGATGGACTGACCTGCGAATTCACACTGAATCGAACCTGACGCGTTTCCTGCCGGCCGCAAGAATCCGCGTGCGGTGAAATCAGGACGCCTTGCCTCGCGGCCTGTAATACCATAGGATTCCAGGTAGGTCCCCACTTCACCAGATAAAATATTCTGTTAAGCTGGATGGTACCCGTTCCATCGGCATTCATGAGAAATATCTCTGCATTTCCATCCGGTGGTGTGATCGTATATACGATTTTTCCTTTTGCCGGTTTTAACCGGTCAATGACTTGTGTGCATCAATCATCTGTGGAAAGAGAATCGCCACGTTGATAATTATGAGACAATAAATCAATGCTGTTCTTTTCATTTTTTGACATCCTTTGCCAATAAAATGACCAAGAAAAGATGAGGGAATTAATCATAGCCGCTGGTATCACATTTACAAGGAGATCCAAGAAGGCTGGACCTCTTTAATCGCGGGGTGTCGATCGACGCCATACCTCCTCAACGAAATACTTTGCCTCCTTGAGACCGGCGCCGGTAAGCCGGCGATATTCCTTGATCGCTTCGATTTTCCGGCCGCGCCGCAGTACCTCGACAACGGATGGCGGAACATCTTTGTATGGATTAAAATGAATCCCGTGATGCTTCAGGAGTGCATCAAGCTTGGCTTCCATTCGGGCTAATGTGCGCTGGTGATCCTGTCCTGAGGTGAGGCGAATAACAATAAAGGCTGCAATTAGACCGCCAATAGCCAGTCCCAGTAAGAACATATCACCCATACAATCCTCCTCTTTTGCCAACGAACTGCTTTTAACTTGCAGCTGTTTTAAAAATCGAGTATTCAAAATGTTTGTTTAAATCAAATTAATTTTAAAAATAGTAATGATAGATCGTGAGTATGTCAATAAAAAATTCTCCATCGGATGTACATAATTTCACAAAACATCATGTAACCGGATATGCCGAAGTACAGCACCTGATTTCACAAAGGTGCCGTTGTGGCACCCGGTAACATTGCAAAACGTGATTGCATTATTGAAATCCAGGTGCGGTGTAAGTCCAACGATCACCATATCGGCGTCAGGACTGCAATTGCATGATACCAGTTTTTCAAACATCACAGCACAATGCGGACAATACAGGTCATCTTTGACACCATTTTTTAAAGTTCCTGACAATATTATCTTGTCAAAATCCGCCTCAATGGCTGAAATTACAAATTCTCCTTCTTCACCGGGACGTTTGAATTTCATCCGCAAGCCGGGATAGCCGTTAATCGGATAGTTTTGATCAATAATATTACAGCCATTCGGACAATATGCCTCCGTGATCACATATGTGACTTCTTTTTCCCGGTCTCTTTTACGTTCACTAATCGGAATGATCAAGCGGCCGTCTTTGTCAAACCGTTTCATTGTCATCTCCTTTTATATGTTCAAAAAAATACAAACAGAATTTTCACGATGGCGGTCCAGATGCCGGATAGCACAGCTACAATTCCTGCCGGACTTTAATATTAAAAAATAGTGACATATTGTAAACAAGTCAATGAAATAATCGTATTCAATTAAAAATGATCGATGCAAAAAACGGTTTTCATAACGGTTTTTTATGCACCCGTTTGAGAAAACCGGCCGCAGCCTCGGCCATTGGTTCGTCGGTTACATCACGGTATCCCCATTCCGGATTGTTTTTTACTGAATCGTAAAACGGCCGGTTTAAAAAAAATTCTTCAATTACGAACATTTTATTCCTTGTCGTTTAGTCAATATTGATTTTTACCGTATGTCGGGCCACGATTTGCACCGGACCCAGTAATCCCGAAGGTTTCGGTGCTGCCAAGCGCCAGGCTTTATCATTGGTCGGTCCTTCGCGCAAATTGGTATGGGTCGACTGCAGAGAACCGGGTTTCCCGTCATCGGCAATCAGCCGGTTGAGCCACGTATTGGCCACTTTGACAACAAGATAGTTCTCGCCCTCTCTCAAAACTTCCGTTACGTCCATTCGATGCGGTTCAAAACCGGATACACCCAAATTTTGGCCGTTCAGGTAGACATGTGCGACTTCCCGGACATCACCCAGATCGAGCCACAACTGCGGGCTTTGAAGAATGGCCGCCGGTACGGTAAAAACCTTTCGGTAGGTCGCCGTTCCGGAAAACGTACGTGTACCCTCATCCGCCGATTCCGTCCAGCTGGACAGTGACTCAAAAGTCTGAAGCGTCTCCGCGCCCCACCCGTAGGGAAAACGGACGTCCCATGGTCCGCTGACCGGAACATTTTTATCCTCAATAACGGTGACGGATTTTTTAACACCGCCGTCCAAAACAAGCTCATAACGCCCCGGCCGGCCTGCGGTGAAAACAAGCCCGCCATTTTCCATCCATGCTGACATCTTTGTGCCGGAGGTTTCACCAGGTAAAGGAAAAAAGACTTGCCCGTTGCTCTGAACCCGGGTGACATGGGATTTCGACCCCTCACGAAAAACCACAAAAACCGAACCATACCCAGGTAGGTTAATATGAACCCGGGATGCCGCTTTTTCAACGTTATATAAGGCGCAGGATTTAAACTCTCCGGTAACGGCATCCCAAAATTCCGGCTGTCTGCCGAAAACGCGGAATAAAACATCCGTATGAAGTACAGATGCCCCGGTATTCCGAATGAAATAAATGTCCTCCGACTTTGTACGTCTATGGATAAAATCAAGATTTTCCGCCGACGGTGCACCGGCAATCCGGACATCGGGCCCGATCCCCATATCCAATAAAACATCTCGTACATTTTTTCCGTATACCAACCTACCTTTTCCGATCCGGCGATCCATGCTTTGAAGATCCGGGCCCCAAAGTTTTTCCGCCCTTTTTTTCAACTCGGTCTCCTCCTCCGGGTATCCCGCCAATCCGTAAATCCGTTCAGGTTTCGGACCGACCACAACAGCTCCGGCCTGTAAGAGTTGTTCGACCTTTTCCAGAACCGCCAGATCCATTCTGTCATCATCCGGAAGTACCAGAGCCGCATACGACATACCGCCGGGCAGGACGATCCGGCCGTTGACGGCATCCGCCGTTTGCAGAACTTCTGTATTTAAATCATCATAATCATACCCGGGACCCAGCGTCGGCCGGATATGTTTGGGCTTGACAAAATTGGGGATTTCGTGGCCGTAATAAAAACAAACATCGGCGACAAAATGGCCTTGCTGCAGCAGGGCACAACATCGCGTCAGATAAGAAATAAATTGTTCCGACATATCCCACCAGGTCAAATTGGTGCTGATATGGGTTCCCGCCCCGTAGGTCCATCCGGGCAAGCCGGCTTCAGGCTGGTTGTGCGACATG
>JAFGEC010000309.1 GCA_016931775.1 Candidatus Zhuqueibacterota bacterium
CCACAACGATGGGGATGTGGCGGTGGCCAATTCACTGCTCGCTATTGAAAAAGGTTTACTGCATGTGCAGGGAACCATAAACGGTTACGGCGAACGATGCGGAAACGCCAATTTGTGTTCCGTAATCGCCAATTGTGCACTCAAACTCAAGAACGAATTTAACAAGAAAATAAAACTCGACCAGTTAACCCACTTGTCGCGGTATATAAGCGAAACCGCCAACCTGCCGCACCGCGAAGAGATGGCCTTTGTCGGCAACAGTGCATTTGCTCACAAAGGAGGGATTCATGTCAGTGCAATCCGGCGCAACCGACGAACCTACGAACATATCGATCCGGCCCTGATCGGCAATCATCAGCGGGTATTGATTTCCGACCAGTCCGGCCAGAGCAACATTTTATATAAAGCGGAAGAGCTCGGGTTGAATTTTTCCGAAAACAAACAGGAGATCAAGGCGATTGTGGATCAGCTCAAGGAAGCGGAGCACTTGGGCTACCAGTTTGAGGGTGCGCAGGGTTCGTTTCAAATTATGGTAAAAAAGACAACCGGCGAATATGTCGATTTTTTTAAACTTGAAAGTGCACGGGTGACGGTTGACAAGAGAGAAAACGGTTCGTTGTATTCGGAAGCGATATTAAAAATTCGTGTCGGTGACGATTTGGAGCACACGGCTGCCGACGGACATGGACCCGTAGACGCACTGGATAAAGCGCTGAGAAAAGCTTTGGAAAAATTTTATCCGTCTCTCAAATCACTGAAACTGGTTGACTATAAAGTGCGCGTATTGAACAGTGAAAAGGCCACCGCATCCAAGGTAAGGGTATTGATTGAAAGCGAAGATTACAACGATGTATGGGGGACGGTCGGAGTATCCGAAAATATCATCGAAGCGAGCTGGCAGGCGCTCGTCGACAGCATCAGCTATAAACTACTCAAGGACAAAAAACAGTTATGAGCGGTCTGCTAAAAACGGAAAACGGAACGATTACCACGCCGAAAGGATTCAAAGCCTGCGGAATAAGAGCCGGTATTAAAAAGCAGGGCACGGATATGGCACTTGTCTTTTCTGAAGCGCCATGCGCTGCGGTAGGATTGTTTACGACGAACAAGATTAAAGCGGCACCGGTTGATCTCAGCCGTCGCCACCTGCAAAACGGCCGTGCCAGTGCAATTATCATCAACAGCGGCAACGCCAATGCCTGTACAGGCGGTCAAGGAGAACAGGATGCCGGTGAGATGGCCGGGTTAACGGCAGGATGTCTCGACATTGCAGAAACTGATGTACTGGTTGCCTCAACAGGAATTATCGGTCATAAATTGCCGATGGATAAAATTCGCACCGGTATCAAAACGGCGTGTCAGTCGTTGGCAGAAACTGGTGGTGAGGATGCAGCCCGAGCAATTATGACAACCGATACGGTTCCCAAACACGCGTCGGTGTCGTTTGAAATCGACGGTGTTTTATGCCATATCGGCGGTATGGCCAAAGGCGCCGGCATGATTTGCCCCAACATGGCAACCCTCATTGCTGTTTTTACCACCGATGTCGCCATCGACAAAAAATTGCTTTATGATGTTTTGCAACAAACAGCGGCAGTCTCTTTTAATTCCCTAACGGTGGATGGGGAAACGAGTACAAACGACTGTCTGTTTTTTCTCGCCAACGGAATGGCAGGCAATACTCCCATCACCGGCAGCGGGACGTCTCTGGAGGTTTTTTCCCAGGCCATGATGGTTTTAACGGTGGAATTGACAAAAAAACTGGCCAGGGATGGCGAAGGTGCCACAAAACTGGTGACCGTGACTGTTGAAGGCGCTTCGGATGCACAACAGGCCCAGCGTGCGGCACGGGCTGTTGCCGATTCGTTACTGGTGAAAACCGCTATTTACGGTAAAGATCCCAATTGGGGACGTGTCGTATCCGCCGTCGGTTCGTGTGGCGTCGATCTGGATCCTGCAGCACTGGCAGTCAGGTTTGCCGGAATTCCGGTGCTGGAAAAAGGGCACATGATCGATTTCCCGCAGGACCTTATGGCGGGAAAATTATTACAACAAGAAATCGAAATCCTCGTATCATTGGGTGCCGGAGACAGTAAATGGAGCATATACACGTGTGATTTAACCCATGAGTACATTACCATCAATGCAGAATACCATACCTGAAACCGTGAGGGTAAAATCTAAAACGGCCGGTGGAACGATGAGAAATTTACGATAAAAATTGGAGCAGAATATGCTATTTAGTCGAACTATTACATTTATCGGCTCCGGAAACATGGGGGAAGCGTTGCTCGGAGGATTGTTGAGAGCAAACCTCACAAAGCCGGAAAACATCACAGCGACAGACATCCGTCAGGAACGTCTGGATCTTCTGAATCAAAAATGGCAGGTAAAAACAACAACAGACAATGTTCAGGCCGTAAAAAATGCCGATATCATTGTGTTTTGCATAAAACCCCAGACCATCGGCAAAGTGCTGGATCAGATTAAAGATGTCATCAAGGAAAAACAACTCATCATTTCCATTATCGCCGGTATTCCGACAAGGTTGATCAATAAAGCAATCGGCAAGAAAAATCCCATCATCAGGGTCATGCCTAACATTCCGGCTGTTATCGATGAAGGTGCGTCAGGTCTGTGTTTGGGACAGTATGCACAGGATATCGACCGGGACATCGCGGTGCAGATATTCGAAGCGGTCGGCAAGGTAGAGGTTGTTCTGGAATCACAAATGGATGTGATTACCGCACTAAGCGGGAGCGGACCGGCATATATCTATATGATCATCGAGGCTCTTACCGATGGCGGTGTCATGATGGGACTGCCTCGCGATGTGGCGACACGTTTGGCAACCCAAACGGTTTTGGGATCGGCTAAGCTGGTTCGGGAAACAGCTATCCACCCGGCCGTTCTCAAGGATCAGGTGACCACACCCGGAGGCACAACCATCTCGGCTATTAAAGAGCTCGAGATTCACGGATTGCGTCCCATGCTTATCAGGGCGGTAGAGGTTGCAACGCAAAAGTCAAAGGAGCTCAGTCATTTGCTGGAACAGATGCATGATGAAGAGTAGTATCGAAAATATATTTTAACCAGCCGCACCCGGATTTATTGTTGAAGGGTGGTTTCTCAAAACAGCTTACTGATTGATATTTGAACTAGTTGGGCGTTGTTGCTATATTACAAAGCGTACTAATATTAAAATATGGAGCCAATCCTGAACAAACAACCAAAATTTATCGGAATCGCCGGTGCCACCGGATACACGGGTGAAGAGTTACTCCGCATTTTAAAGCGGCATCCCTATCTGAGTGTCGAATTTGTCACATCGGAAAACGAGGCAGGTACAGCACTGCATGACTATTATCCGGATCTGCAGGGTTATGCGGGATACAGATTTATCGCTCTTGAAGAAACGGTAAATTTTAAAGTCGACCTTGTATTTTTATGCCTTCCCCACGGCCAATCCGCCCAATGGGCACGGCCGTTTATTCAGCAAAACGCCAAAATTGTCGATTTAGGTGCCGATTACCGTTTCGATACACCCGAAGAGTACAAAAAATGGTACGACCTTGACCATCCCGAGCCCGACCTTTTGTCGGAATCCGTATACGGCTTGCCGGAATGGAACCGTGAAGTTATTAAAACCGCCCGCATCGTGGGCAATCCCGGATGCTATCCCACCAGTGTTTTGCTGGGTCTTTTACCTTTATTAAAAGAAAAATTAATAACCGGCAATTCTGTTGTTGTGGACAGTAAATCCGGTGTATCCGGAGCCGGAAAATCCCCGAGCAAAACCACCCACTATGTCCAGGTTAACGAGAATTTAACCGCATACAAAGCAGGCCGGGCTCACCGGCATGTGGGTGAAATGGAACAAGAGATAGCCAAATACAGCGATTTTTCATTAAAGGTGGTCTTTATCCCTCATCTGGTGCCTTTAACACGTGGTTTATACTCGACCGTTACATTTCAAATTCACAAAGACGTTACGGCCCAGCAGATGCGTGACGTGCTGCATCAGGCCTATGATGCCGAACCCTTTGTCCATGTAATGGATACAATTTTGCCGGGCATCAAAATGGCAACCAGCAGCAACCACTGTTTTCTCGCAGCGGATGTGGTGGAGGAAACCCGTACGGGCATTGTCTTTTCCGCTATCGATAACCTGGGCAAGGGTGCGGCATGGCAGGCGGTGCAAAATATGAATTTAATGCTGGGATTTCCTGAAGAAACGGGATTGAACGCATGAAACGGATATTGATAAAAATCGGCGGACGGGCCATGGAGGGAACTTCCGGATACAATGAACTGGCAATCGCCCTTAAAAAGTTAAAAAATGTTCAGGTCATCCTGGTACACGGCGGTGGGGCGGAAATTTCCGTAGCACTCAAGGATGCTCATATTGAATCAAAATGGATTGACGGGTTGCGGATTACAACGGAAAAGGAGATTAAAATCGTTGAACAGATTCTATCGGAAACCGTCAACAGCCGCATTGCGGGAATATTGCAGAAAAACGGTGTGGCCTGCCGGCGGATGTCGGGCAAGACAAAGGGCCTGATGATTGCCGAGCCGCTTTTTCATCCCACCCACGATCTGGGTTTTGTCGGCCAGGTGAAAACAGTTCAGCCGGAAGCCGTCATCGAGGCTTTAAACGCCGGAGAGATTCCGGTCATAAGTCCCATTTCTGCAGATCAAAACGGTCAAACATACAATATCAACGCCGACAGTGCCGCCGGAGCCATTGCCGGCGCAGTAGCCTGTACGGATTTGATCTATTTTACCGATGTTCCGGGAGTAAAAGCGGGAGAAGAATTTTTATCCCAGCTCACGATAGACGAGGCCGAAAAATTGATCGATACCGGCGTGATCACCGGCGGGATGGTGGCAAAAATGAAATCGGTATTTGACGCCATCTCCGCAAAGGTTCCACAAGTGCATATCACCCGGTGGCACGGCTCGGCGACACTGCAGGACATTTTGGACCAAAATCCGGAAAGCGGTACAACCATAAAGGACAACGAGAATGGATACAAGCGAGATTATTAAAATGGAAAAGGAAAATTATCTGGGTGTTTTTATCCGGCCCGAATTTGTTCTCTCACACGGTGACGGCATGTATTTGTACGACACGGAGGGAAAACAATATCTGGATTTTACTGCGGGTATTGCCGTCAATGCTCTGGGGTATAACGATAAAGGCGCACTGAAAACGCTCACGGATCAGGCGGCGAAACTATGGCACTGCTCAAATCTGTACTATACGGAACCTCAAGTCAGGGCGGCGGCATTGCTGACCCGGCACACCTTTGCCGACAAGGTTTTTTTCTGCAACAGCGGCACCGAGGCAATCGAGGGTGCCATTAAACTCGCACGCAAGTGGGCCCATGTGGTTAAAGGTGTTAAAAAACCGGAAATTATTTGTTTCTTTGAATCTTTTCATGGCCGTACCTACGGCGCCCTTTCGGCGACCGGTCAGCCCAAATTCTGGCAGAACATCGAACCTGTACTTGAGGGTTTTTGTTTTGCAGAGTTTAACCGTCTGAATTCGGTGAACAAGGTTCTGAATAATAACACCTGTGCCATAATGGTGGAACCGGTACAGGGCGAAAGCGGTATTTTCCCGGCCGACCCCGAGTTTCTCACCGGATTGAAACAAATCGCCGAATCAAATAATCTTTTATTGATCGCCGATGAAGTCCAGTGCGGCATGGGGAGGACAGGGACGTTTTGCGCGGTGGAGCAGTACAATATCAAACCCGATATTATGGCACTGGCCAAACCGTTGGCCGGCGGATTGCCCATCGGCGCTATTCTGGCCACAGATGCCGTGGCAAAAAACATGGCCCCCGGCGATCACGGATCAACTTTCGGTGGCGGACCCATTGTGTGCGCGGTAGCTGAATATACGATACGGCGGGTCGTACAGCCGGAATTTTTACAAAAAGTGAAGGAGAACGGGCAGTATTTGCTGAAAAAACTCAAAGTTTTGACCGGTTCGTATGGTATAAAAACCATTCGCGGGATTGGACTCATGGTCGGTGCGGAGATGGAGGGTGATGCGGGAGCTGTGATCAAAGCATGTGCCGAAAACGGTCTGTTAGTTGTGAAAGCCGGGCATAATACGGTGCGTTTTTTACCACCTCTGATCGTCGGAAAGGATCATATCGACCAGGCGTTGGACATTTTTATTCATGTGCTAAAGGGATAAATCATGGTCAGAATTGCCAAAATACGGGATGTGCCCGAAATTGTCAAACTCGTCAATCACTGGGCATCGCAGGGCGTGATGCTGGCACGTCCGCTGTCGCAGGTTTACAATGCTATCCGCGATTATGTGGTAATCGAAAAAGACGGTAAGATCATCGGCTGTGGCGCCCTGCATGTTGTATGGGACGATATCGGCGAAATCCGGACCCTGGCTATCGATCCCGAATATGTAGGATCGGGTTTGGGCAGACAGATCGTGGATCATTTGTTAAACTCGGCGAAGGAATTGGAGTTGCCGAGGGTGTTTACACTCACATACAAACCCGGATTTTTCCAAAAAATGGGATTCGAAGAAGTGGATAAAAAAGACCTGCCGCATAAAGTGTGGAAGGATTGTTTAGAGTGTCCCAAATTTCCGGATTGTGATGAAATTGCAATGGCCAGGGATGTGTGACGCGAGCTGTTTCCGAGCAATCCATTCAAGGGTCGGGACGCAGAAAACCCGGGAACCGAACATCAACGCTTCATCCCGCATTGCGCATAGCCGTCAAACTAAAAAAAACATCTGTTGGAATTCATTGACTTACAGATCTTCGCGTAATGAAATATCGGGGCTTTTTATTGAAATAATGTTTTTATTTTGACCGGCTGAACAAGATCAACAGAAACAAAATGATGGCTCAATCGGAGTAACAATCCAAAATAAGGACCAGTATCACTTATATCCTGTTGATCCGGTCAAAATAAACCTAATTAATTTACAAACAAATATTTAGCTATGCGATTTTTATGTTGCAACTCTAAAAGTGTTAAGGCCTATTGCCTTGGCAGTTTACGTTAATTTGATTTGATGACTATTTGATCATTTTCCCCGTAACCGCCTTGATTTTTTCCCAATCAAATTTTTTGGCGATCTCCAACGCCTCCTCTTCTGAAATCCCCTCATAACTGACGATGAACATGGCCCCTTCAGCGGTCTTTTTTTCCAGTGTAACCACAATCGATCCGTCTTTTTCCGTTTTATCAAAAGCCTGAATCACGTTAAAGCCGTCGATATCAGAGGTTGTTACTTTTCCGTCCTCTGTTTCCGCATTCAATTCCTGGGTCTGTCCCAGGATCATAACATTGCTGCCGAGTAAAATAGTGACATCCAGGCTGTAATCCCCATTACTGTAACTGCGGGCCACGTTAATCACTTTTACGCCACCCATGTCGACACTGGAACCATCCGCTTCCTCCGCTTCCCATCCTTCTAAATCCACAAGTAAGGATTTCAAGTTCTCGGTCGGATCTGCAAATGTTAGTGAGCTGCCTGTTAAAAAAAACACAACAATTAAAATTGCCACCGATGTTGCGAAATACTTCATTTTAAAACCTCCTATGGAATCGTTTTGACTGAAATAATTTTTTTAAAAAAAATCGTTTAATTTAAAAATTTAAATATTAAATTTCAACTGTTTTTCAATGCAGGGCGGTGACTCCCCAATTCCGTCACAGGGGCTTGCTGAAATGCACCAGAAACCACACGCCCCCTTTAGACGCTGGAGCGTTTTGAACGCATTCCCAAGCTGGAGCTTGGGAACGAGATTGTTGAGATTTTGCAAAAATATTTGCCGGCCCATAATATCCGCTCGAAAAAAAACAGGTTTTTCACTGAATTCCGGATCGAACGCAGCGCTTTCAGGCATTTTGTATTCCTAGGTGTGTATCAAACGGGTGAAAAGAAATAAGGCCAAAAAAAAATTGATATCGTGTTTCACAAGCCATTCCAGTTTTTATTTTGAATTCCCATAATTCTTATCAAGAAATAGGTAGCGGTCGTCATTTTCCGCCGCAACGGTTTTTGATTCCACGTTGATAACCAAAACCGGCGGTTTAGTATCGTCCGGTTTCGCCGGGGGCCAATCCGGCAGGCCATCCCCATTGGGATCGCCCTTCAGAATGAAATTTGCAAAATAGTTCTGCATGGTCTCGGAGACCTTGAAATCATCTTCCGTCCAGGCGTAAACATCCATCAGATGCAGATTTCCCATACAATATTCGATTTCACAGGCGTGTGCGGCACCGACGGGCTCGGGCATTTTTGGTGTATCGGCATCTTTTTTAACGGTCCCGCCTGCCAATCCCGATTCCAGGCTCTGATCCACCAGAGGCGGTCTCGGTTTGCTGTACAGATACCGGTAAACGGGCGAAGAGCTGTTTTTCCGGTGAAGATCGAACCACTTCCACGTACTGTAAGCGATAAACCGGTCGGATGCCAGAGCGGTTGCCGAAAGTTCAATCTCTTTTTCCGAGCCGTGGGAATAAAGCTGCAACACCAGTTCATAGTCGTCGGGATAAACTTCTCTGACTTTTTTAATATAGTTCTTCTCAGTGTAAGCCAGTCCCTGCATAAAAGCCATACCGGGAATTTCAGCGGAATTCCATCCCAGCAATAACGGGACCTGAGCCTGTTCGCCCGCGTTAAAAATCTCCGGCAAAGTTTTGGGGTAAACATAGCCGTCGACGACGCTGGGAAAACCAAAGCGGCGCGATTTTTCATAAATACCGAATATTTCTTCCGTATCCAATGCCCTCAATTCCGCCAGTGATTTATATCCCGCCTTTTCGGCGAATTCCAGTCCGATTTTTTCCGCTTCGGCAAGAGGTACAGGGGCAAGAGTCGGAAAAATCGCCGCGCCGCTTTCTCCTATGGCGCCGGCGATCAGACCTTTAGACAGCGGCGAAGCCATCTGGGCGCTCACCGAGATCGAACCGGCGGATTCGCCGGCAATAGTGACTTTATCCGGATCGCCGCCGAAGGCGGCAATATTTTTTTGCACCCATTTCAACGCTGCATTCTGGTCCAGCAGTCCGTAATTACCGGATGCTTTATAAGGCGATTCCGCACTGAGTTCCGGATGGGCGTAAAAGCCAAAGATATTCAATCGATAGTTGACGGTCAGCGCGACCATACCTTTTTTCGCCATGCTGGCGCCGTCGTAGCGGGGTTCACAACCGGCTCCCGCCACAAAACCGCCGCCGTAAAAATACACCAGCACCGGCAGACGGTCGGTCTTTTTGCGGGCAGACGTCCATACATTGAGATAAAGGCAATCCTCACTCATGGATTCGGAGCGGAACTTCATATCGCCGAACACATCGGCCTGTACGGGGCGCGGACGGAACTTTTTGGTTTCCAAAACACCCTCCCAGTTATCGGCAGGCTGCGGCGCTTTCCAGCGCAGGTCACCGACCGGTGGTTTGGCGAACGGAATGCCAAGGTACATCTGCAGTCCGGATTCGTCGTCACGAAATCCTTCGATGAGACCGTTTTCCGTTTTAATCTGCAGTGGAATACTGTTGTTATTCATGCAGTAAACACCCAGCAAACAAAATAATCCGATGATACAAATCACATATTTCATGATATTGTTCCTTTCGCTTGTTCATGACTTTGGTAACCTCTTTGAATAAAATCAAGGTGGCTCGTTTGGATTTTTTTAAAAAAACACACTGCCTATTCAATTTCGTTCAGGATATTCAAATCCGGATATCCATTTCAAAAGGCCTCGACATCAGAATGTTTATCGCCGCCGAAAGCAGGATTGATCGTACAAATAATACAAAAACCGGATTACAAAGGCAAGGTAAAGTTGATCTGGGTATCTCCTAAAAATTAATTTATTTTGAAAAATATACCGATGTCATCGATCCGGTTTTTGTGTCTCTGCGTGAGTCTTTTTAACCTCGCACAGAGCCGCAGGGGCGCAGAGATTTTAGCCAGGCAATTTGGTTTAATATATCTGCTTCTCCCACTATTTTTTAATAGAATTTTGATTAAAAACGAAAAAATTGACAAAATTCTTGACTTCCGGCTTCCAAGTTGTCTTTACTGTGCCCGTTGTGCTCTCTACGGTCCTTTTTGGAAACCCTGAAAAAGATCGGTCTTTATGAACTTGTTACCCAGGTCAATGTTTTCACGTTGTCGTTGTAATGCCGTCTTTTTCAATGTACATTTCAAATATTACAAGGTAACATCCTTGAAATTTTAAAATTGAATTTTAGAATTTCAAGGAAAACCGAGTATATGGAACGTATTCAACGTTGACTGTCAATCTCGTTCTGAGTTATCAAACTAGAAATTTGATTTTGATACTAAAATCCATATAAAGTTAATTTTTCATATTCGGATTTCTGTTGAGTTTTTAAAAAGGTTCCAATATTGTAAGCATGAAATGAATGGTTTAGAAAATATCCCGCTAAAAAACACTTGACTTTTAACTTGACAATAATTATTTTGTCAAAAAAGATAACAAAAAATTTTTTGTCAAAGGAAAATTATGAAAATCCAAGCCGGCCTTCCCGTGAGCGGGAGCAATTTTTTTATACGTGGCAAATTGATCGACAGGGCGTGGGATTTGATTGAAACGGGAAATCATATTCTCATAGCTGCGCCCAGACGAGTAGGAAAAACCAGTTTAATGTATTACCTCAGAGACAACCCCAGGGGAAATTACAGTTTTCTCTACCTTGACACCGAATCGATCAACAATGAAAACGAATTTTTCAGACGTATTGTCAACAAGGTTTTAAAAGTCGATTTTGTTAAAAATTCACAAAAAGTTATTACATTTTTAGAAAGACATAGGCCAACAATAAAAAAACTTGGTCTAGATGGTGTGGAATTCGGAGTCAGAGAGGAACACGATTATATGGACATGCTGATTCAAATTCTAACATCCCCTGCCCAAGAAGGAAAAAAGTTGATCATTATGTTAGATGAATTTCCAGAAACGCTGGAAAATATTATAAACGATGAAGGAGACAACCAGGGAAGACATTTTTTACAGAGCAACCGCGCTCTGCGCCACAACCGCGAGGTGTCAAAAAATGTGCAGTTTATTTATACAGGTTCTATCGGATTGGAAAATGCCGTAAGCAGGCTGAATGCTATAAAGACCATCAATGATCTGTCCCGGTTAAAAATACCGCCTTTTGAGTACCAGGAGGGCAGGGATTTTATCGCAAGGTTGACCGAACATGTTGAGTTTGATCTGTCGGAAACGTTAATTGATTATATACTGGAAAAAATCGAATGGTTGATTCCATTCTATATTCAACTGGTTCTTTATGAATTAAAATTCATTCATAAGACACAAACACCCTCAACAATTACAAAACGTACAATTGACCTCGCTTTTAGCGCCATGCTGGAACAACGAAATCATTTTGAACACTGGCACACCCGACTTAGAACAGCTTTAAAAGGCAATGATTACAACTTTGTCAAGGACATCTTAAACCTCACGTCAGAAAAAGAAACCATTACGGTAAATGAAATTTATAACCTGGCTGTTAAATACGAACTGGAAAGCAGCTACAAAATCCTGGTTGGTTCCCTGGTTTATGACGGTTTTATTAATAACAATGATAATAATTCTATCTATCGTTATAATTCACCGATTTTAAGAATGTGGTGGAAAAAAAATGTCGCAAATTGATTTTCCTAAAATTTATAATCCTGCCAGCCAGACACCGCAGGAACTCATTGAAAATTTTGTGGTGCGAACCGAACTTTTTCACGACATTTTCAATGACATCAAAAACTCGGACATGAAAAATCCGCAACAGCATTATATTATACAGGGGATCCGAGGACAGGGCAAAACCACACTGCTTTTACGCATCGCTTATGAAATCGACCGTGATAAAGCGCTGAGAAAATATCTTTTACCCGTCATATTCAACGAAGAACAATACAACGTCAACAAGCTTTTCAAGCTGTGGGAAACGATTGCAGAATATCTTGATGAAATGGGTGAAATCACCGGACTTTATAATGAGATGCAAAAATTTTCAAGATTGGATGATTTTGAAGAACGTTGTTTTCAAATTCTCGAAACAGCTTTGAAAAAATATCACAAAAAAATGATTCTGTTTATCGATAATATCGATGAAATATTATTAAAATTTTCAAAAAGAGAACATCAGCGATTAAGGGAGGTTTTACAGGAATCTGCTGAATTAAGGATCATCGGCGCTTCGTCGGTGAGTCTCGAGTTTCATTTTGACTATGGCAAGCCATGTTACCAATTTTTCCACATGCCGCAACTTAGAGGACTGAACACTAAAGACACCAAAACGTTGCTGTTAAAACTAGGCGAATATTATAAAACCGAACGCGTCCGCGAAATTGTGGAAAACCAGCCGGGACGCATCGAAGCTTTACGACGATTGACCGGTGGTGTTATACGCACAATAATTTTGTTGTACAAAATTTTTGTAGATGACAGAAAAGGTAACGCCTTTATGGACCTGGAAAAAATACTGGACAGTGTCACGCCTCTTTACAAGCATCGTATGGACATATTATCTTCGCAGCAGCAGGCAATCGTCGATTTTATTGCCATAAGTTGGGATGCTGTGAGCACAAAAGAGATCGCCCGTAAAACAAAAATGGAAAGCAAAGCCGTATCCTCTCAGTTAAAACAGCTGGGGAAATACCATATCATTGAAAAACAGGACACCGGTACAAAAAATCACCTGTACAGGATTAGTGAACGATTTTTTAATATCTGGTACTTGATGAGACAGAGCAGGAAATGGGATACCAAACGAGTTCGATTTTTGGTGGAATTTTTACAGATATGGTGCGATGAAAACGATCTGGTTTTACGAGCCAGAAGACATCTTGAGGCCATTAAGCGAGGTCGGCTTTGCGATAAACATGCCCTGTTAATGACCGAAGCGCTGGCCAGGACACCGTTAAAACGGGAGTTGCAGCATGAATTAGTGGCGGAAACAAGGGATTTTCTTGACAAGGGAAAATCAGAATTAAAGGACTATCTTTGCAGTTCTGATTATGAGTTGTCAGAAGATTCAGAAAAAGCGTTAAAGGCAGGAGATATTGAGGAAGCCATTCGAGAGATTGAACAAATTAGAAATAAAAATGCAAAAGAGTACAATTTCTTAGGAATATTAATCTTGATATACAAAAAGGATATTGACCGAGCGAGACGGTATTTATTAATGGCCGTCGAAAAAGAAGACGCCGGTGCAATGAATAATCTGGCGCTGTTGTATAATAATGAATACAAAGATTTTAAAAAAGCAGAAAAGTACTATCTAATGGCCGTCGAAAAAGAAGACGCCAATGCAATGAATAATCTGGCGCAGTTGTATGTAAATGAATTCAAGGACTTTAAAAATGCAGAAAAGTACTATTTAATGGCCGTCGAAAAAGAACATGCCGGTGCAATGAATAATCTGGCCTGGTTTTACTTTGAACAAAAAACAAACAAACAAAAAGCACTTGATTGCGCTGGACGGTCATATAAAAAAGAACAGAACCTTTACAGTTCCCATACTTATTCAACGGTTTTGTTATGGAACAATCAAATCGAAAAAGCATTTAAAATTTCACAGAAATTTTTCGCTCAACCGGAAGCCTATGAAAAATTTCCAGATGATATTCATCTGTTCCTTTTACTCCTCATCGCCAAACATCAATACCACCTTGTATACAAGTTATTTCAACAAAATCAACACAATTTAAAAGACCGTTTCAAACCTGTCTATTATTCGTTGATGTATTTTATGCAGGACGAATACCCCAACGAATATCGAAAAATGGGCGGCGAGCTGAAACAAACAGTGGAAGAAATTATTAAAAAAATTCAGCAGCTAGAGCAAGACTATCGATAATAGTTCTTTCTAAAGGAATGAATTGAGGCGGATGCCATCCCCCCTAATCCACCAACTCCCGCTCGATCTGCTCCAGCGATTTCCCCTTGGTCTCGGGCAGTTTTTTGTATAGAACGATAAATCCGATAATACATATGCCGGCATACAGCCAATAAGTGCCGGCCATGCCCAGGCCGCTGTTCAGGAACGGGAAAGTATAGGTTAACACAAGACAGGCTGTCCACAGTGAAAATACGGCGATGGAAACCGCCGCACCGCGGATGCGGTTGGGGAAAAGCTCGGAGATATACACCCACACAATAGGCGCCAGTGTGAAGGCATAAATCCCAATGGCGGTCACCACCAGAACAAGAACCGGCAATCCTTGAATATGCAGAAAATAACTGCCGCCGATCAGCAGATAAACCGTTCCCAGGCCGCCGGCACCGATAAGCATCAGAATACGGCGTCCCCACTGATCCACTTTATGAATGGCCAAAAAAGTAAAAACAAGATTTATGGATCCGGTAATGACGATATTGAGCAATATGTCACTGACGCCGTATCCCGCAGCACTGAAAACCTCCTCTGCGTAATTAAATATCGTATTAATACCGCACCATTGCTGAAAAACCGCAAGAAAAATCCCCAAAAACAATATTTTTAACATTTTGGGCTCCAGCAGATGACCGAAATGCACCTTCTCGATCTCGTTTTTCAGGGTGTTGCGGATATCGGCGATACTGTCCCGGGCATAGTCTTGACCGCCGATTTTCGCCAGAATTTTTTGTGCCGGCTTTTCCTGTCCGTTTTTCAACAGCCAGCGTGGGCTTTCCGGCACAAAAAACATCAGGACAAAAAACAATCCTGCAGGCACGGTTTCCGCGGCAAACATCCAGCGCCAGCCTGCCTGCCCGTTCCAGGAATCGAGTATTTCCGCACCCGTTGCGCTTTCGGCTACCGGTTCCGCAATCAGCCAGTTTACCGTTTGCGCCAGCAATATACCGATCACGATGGTCAGCTGGTTGATTGAGACAAACCGTCCGCGTTTTTCCGCCGGAGCGATTTCGGCAATGTACATGGGTGAAAGGTTGGAGGCCAGGCCGATGCCCATGCCGCCCAGAATGCGAAACCAGATAAAAAATGAAAAGGATGTCGCCAATCCCGTGCCGACAGCGGAAATAATGAATAAAAAACCGGAAAGCAAGAGTAACCTTTTTCGGCCGAATTTGTCGCTCATTCCTCCACTTACCACCGATCCGATCAAACACCCGGCCAGCGCGCTGCTCATAGCCCAGCCAATCTGAAAGGAATTGGTCAGATGGAAATATTCTTCATAAAACGCCTTGGCACCGCCGATCACGACCCAGTCGTAGCCAAACAGCAGGCCACCCATGGCGGCTACCAGTGAAATCGACCAAATGTAAAAAGAATTGTAACGGAATGTTGAGGCCATATTTTGCCGTCCTGTATTTTTTGTACCGGAACGTGTGTCATTAATTCAAATTAAACATTATTTAAACATAATTCAAGCAACAAAATACAATAGGGGAATAATGATTTTAATTGAAAGAAAAAAATCATCGGCATTTTACGGCGATGGAGAACCAAGCTCACGAAGGATTTTTAACAATACAATGTTGAGTTCTATTTTTCACAAATGGAATTTTTGATGCTACCATAACACCACGCTCATTTAGTTTGACTTTGGTTCACCTCACGAGCAACATTTTATGAAACCGTTCCTCCCTACCGTTGGTTAACCGGCAAAAATACACACCGGATCCGACCGCCTGTCCATTGCCATCCAGACCGTTCCACACCACGTGATAATTCCCCGGTTCCTTGGATTCATCGACCGGTGTAAAAACCTCATGTCCTAACAGATTGAATATCTTCAATGTGATATGACCCTGTTCTCCGACCGAATATTGAATCTTTGTTTCCGGATTAAACGGATTGGGGTAGTTACCGTCAATCGACAGGAAAAACGGGGTTTTCAACGCCTGATTGTCCACATCTGTCGGCGCGGTCATTTTAATCGAAACGGCTTTAATGTGTACATCATCCGTGTTTGTTCCCATATTAAAAACAATCCGCGCATCGGTATCGCTCGGATCCTGCATGGTAAAATCATATGCATAATGCCTCCGGGTTCCCGTAAGCCCCGTTAACCCGATACGTCCGTAATTTGTCGCCTGTTCACTGTTTTGGGCAACGACCGCTTCGAAGGGACGCGGATTGTCCGCCCAGGCCGAAAATTCAAAAGTGTAATGTCTGCCCTGAATTAACACGATGCCCGACTGGGCAAGTTGAATATCGCGGTAATCGGTACCGCCCTTTGAAATGCTGATATTTGCAGTGTTATCCGCCACCGACCACGAGGCTGAGGCGTCACCGTTTACCTGCCAGTCCCAGGAATTTTTACCGTCGGAAAAATCACCGTTGACGGCCATTTCTCCACTACCGGTCATTTTAACAAGAACTCTTTCTTCGTTGGAATAACCGCTTTCAGTGCCGTCTTTACCCACCGCCGTAACGCGAAAATAGTAATACTCATCAGGAACCAGATCATACAGCTTTAAAAGTGTTTGTTTGCTCGTGGCTATAACAGTCTTTGGATGGGGACTTGTACCGGCATATATATTGTAATAGTCCACATTGATATCGCCGAATTTATTAAACAGCAATGTTAAATTATCGGTCCGGGACTCGACGATGAGATTTGGCGTTGCCGCGATTCCCTGCCACGGAAATTTAAATGCGCGGTAGGTTTTAAACCTGTCGACATAATTCATCTCATAGGCGACCGTTCCGTCGGGCCGCACCTCTTCCGCTTTAGGCATGTTTTCAACCGCCCAATTAATAAATGTGTTACCATTGGGAAGGCGCTGGGCGTTACCCATGTGATACGCATAAACGGGTGGTTTTTTGCGTGTATAACTCCACACCAGGGTCGCGGTTTTGTTTTTTGTATCCAGCTTGTATTCTATTGCCCGTGATACCGGGGGATTGTGAAACACACCGTTATCAAAAATGGTATAATGGCCGTTGCCGAGGACACGTGCACTGTGCTGCATGGAAAAACCGTTCAGCGGATCATCCACGAATGTGAACTGATTGTTGGCCCCGCCAAGCCGCCAAATTTTTTCACCGGTTTGACGGTGAATTTTGGTCACTTCGCTCAATCGTTTGCTGGACAAAATAATATGACCGTCATCGTCGATATCGATAGAGTTAAAATGCGGAAAGCGAAACGACGGATTCGTCGGTTGATCATCACTGAAGCCGATCATATCCTTGGGGTGAAAGTTATCCCAGGCACTCCATTGGAAAATCAGATCGCCGTCAGGAGTAAATTCCTGGATACCGGATTCGGATATACGGGCGTTTTTTTGCCCACCTGGGACTATTTTAGTCATATCAACGGTCATCCCTCGAATACCAACAAGCAAATAATGGCCGTTCTCCAGGACCTGGAGCTCATGCTCGTCCGTCGAGTAGCCGTCGACAGCGTGATAGGTAGCGACTTCAGTATAAGAATTGTCCAGTCCGACAAAGCCCTGCCCGAAAGAGTAACCCTGACGGACGAGCATGGTGACCAGACCGTTCTTCTGCACTTTCATATCGCGGCGTTCATCCGGATATTTCTGATACCAAAAAGGAGATCCATCCGGTTCGAACAGGACATTATAATTCGTGCTGCCCCAGTTGTTGATAAAGATATAGCCGTCTGCCGGATTGTCGTTCACAAAAACATCAACATAAGGGAAATCACTGGGAACGGATACACCATTGGGCATAATCTGTGGTTCGCCCATTGTGGCGACCGGTTTTTTTAAACTTGGTTGAGCCGAATCCGATATTTTCACTCGACGTTCATCCGGAGCAATGCGAAAAGAATAATCCATTGAAGAAATCAAATCTGAATTCGGTGCAATTTTTACCTGTATCCGCTCACCGGGTGTATATGGGAAATCCGGCCGGAATAGTATGGTTTTTTTGTCCGAAGCGACCTTGACCGATCCGGCAAGTTCGCTGCCGTTTTCCCCGTATACCCGTACAATTTCTTGAACGGAAGGGAAATCACCCGGCAATAGATCATTAAATCGAAGAATAATCGTTGCGTGCGGCGACACTTGTTCGGCATCGGGTCTGGGGTACAGGTATTCATAACCCAATTGATGAAAGGAAGCTGTGGCTGAAAAGGCGGTTGCCAGGGTACAAACCAAACACAAAAGAAAAAAACGACTCATGAGTGGCCCTCCTGCTTTAAAATAAGCATGATAACATTTAGGCACATAATAAAGTGCAAATTGTGTATTAAAAAAAGAGAAACATGGGATCATCGGCCATGCTTTATACAACCAAAATTAAAAATATTGAATAACACTCCCTTCAAAAATTCAGGCATCGACCGGTAATTTTTTTCTTACCAAATGTATTTTCGGATTCCTGTATTCCATCCCGTACTCACGAGGATCCTCGAATCAAGAAAATCTAATTTTAAATGGTTTACAAAATCGGCGGCATATAAACATTATTGACAACCTTTTCAATTCGTAAAACATTGCCTCCAAAAGATTGATCAAATATGGGAAAAAATGGAACTACACGCAGAACAGTAAAAACCTTTTACAGGGTGGTTCCTCTTTTTTTACTTGCTGCATTTTAAACTCACGTGTATATATATATAAATTAATGAATTCTGATAAAAAGATCAAGAAAAATACATACAGAAAATATGGATATCTGTAAAGTTCCGTTTTAGGGCGGCTCCGGCCTCCTCGTACCGCTTGGCGGTATTGCGTGCCTGCGGGGTCCTGTGCCGGCTCCGCGGGCCTCCTCGTGCCGCCATGCGGCACTCCGGGGGCCCGCTCCGCTCATTTTATACTGAAATAACCACCCGCCAAAACAATCAGTAATTGGCCGCAGTAATATAATGCCAAACTGATACGTTGGTATTTCCACGGTTTCCAAAACCGGTTGGCCGCAAGGATAACGTCTGAAAAATAAAACAGAATTGCACCAGCCGTAATCATTCTGGCTTGTTCGGTCGAGAAAACAGGACTTGAAAAAACCGCAACCGCACGGTTGACCATCACGGAAATGATCACAATGTAAAGGATAACCGGCCATTTCATTTGTCCCAGATTACGGCGGATCAAACTGTAAAAACCCAGACCAGCCAGGAGCAATATCAATGCCGAAAGAATATCCCAGGCGGAACTGCGCCCCAGAGAGCAGAAAACCACCGAATAAGCGATATGAGCCGTCAGAAACAGACCCAATCCCAACGTAAAAGCCTTGCGGTTTTGCTGAAACATCAGTGCGATATCACCGCCGAGAGAGAAAAGTATTCCGACGAGAATACCGATTGAATAAACCGGATTGTGATCCGCCGCCCCAAAAGACATGGAGGCAACGGCAATAACCAATATTGTTGAAAACGGCTTTAGATAATAAATTGCCCTTTGCCGTTTATGGAATTCCGCCCACAACAACAGGAAAACCGAAATAAAGATGAAGGGAATAAGATAAAGGGGCATTTTCAATGGTCATCCTCCTAGACAGGTTCAATCGTCCATCAGGTTAAAAAAGACCGAAAAACATAAAAGTTCAATTAGCTGTTACTTTTCCGTGTTCAATCGGAAAAACAATCAGAAATAAGGATCAGTATTAATCATATCCTGTTCATCCTGTCAAATAAACATAATTAATTTACAAACAATTACTTAACGATATTTACATCCATCATAAGATTTTACTTTTGCGACGACTCTCCTCAAGACTGTAACATCCGGTCATTCCCGGCTCACGGTTTCCCGCACTTGAATGTTCCGTAATTGATATTGAGTCATTAAATCCTCAAAGCATCCGGGAACGCCTCCGATATATTCCGGCGGACAGATTCCTTTTTGGCCGAACAGTCCATTAAGGAACTGACGCGCCACGATCGTACAGGTATAACCTGTGGTTCGAGCCATAGACGTGGTTTGTGTATCTTTATCGAATTTGTCGTACAAATCATACGAGTATGCAATTTCCCCCCCTCCCTGTTGTCCTTTTATCACCACGCGCATCACAGTGAAATCCAGTTCCCCTTCATCCAGGTGCCATTGTTCAAAAAGGAGTCTGGATGTAACAGAAAGTGGTATCACAATTTGGCCATCTACCTGAACCGGATTTGTATCAAAAAATCCGCTTTCACGGAAAATCCGCATCAGGCCGGCATGCCCGGGGTAGCGGAGGGTTTTTTCCCGCATATCGGGAATATCCATCGTTTTTGCCAGAGAGCGCAGTCCGTCGGTATTAAACGCTTCCAGGGTGCCGACCGCGGGAAGGTCGATCAATTCAACATCCGAAAGTGCGGGCTTGACCACCAGTCGTCCGTTTTCGACAAATCGTGCGGGACGGATGTACTCCTGTAGAACGTCGGATGGAGAGAAAACCGCCTTGTATTCGTACGGCCAGGTACGTACTCTGGGCAATCCGCCGACATAGCACATGTAACTTTCCGTCTTGTCCATCAATTTGTGGACATATCCCGCCAGTATATTGCACAATCCCGGAGCCACGCCACAATCGACCACTGCGGTAACTCCCCTGGCTTTTGCAAGGTCGTCGAGTTCGAACGGATCCTGTTCAAAAAAAGAAATATCGATAACATTTTTGCCGGCATTGATGATTTCATGCAGGGTTTTAAATCCCATAAATCCCGGAACGGCGCAAATTACCAAATCACTGCCGGCCACCAGATGGGTGATGTTTTCTGCATCGGAAAGGTCGGTTTCAACCACATCGACCGGGGCTTTTTGTTTCACTTGAGCCAGGGTTTGTTCAGAAATATCGGCTACGATCACTTTAAAATTTGGATCCATTGCCAGATCTGCGGCAATAGCGCTGCCGACCATGCCGGCGCCGAGTACGGTAATTTTCATTTTTTCCTCCAGTCCACGGAAATCAGAATCCCATCAACATGCATCGACCACAGTTGATCGTATTTTCAGAAGAAAAATCATATTAAATTTACTCACGCCCCTCTTCCGTTATTATCCCACTGAAAAGCCGTCTGGGGACATCTATAAAATACCTGTTGCTGATTTTTACTCCACACGGTGCTTCAGGCCACAACTCATCGGAATTGTGCTCTGTTTCTGCGGGCAGGCTTACACCGGGAGGTAAATACTTGTGTGTCGTCGTCAGTACGAAAATCGGCCGACGGTATAAATTGGCCAGCAGGGCCAGGATATCGGTTCCGACTTTATTGACGATCTTGTTTTCCCAATAGGCATCTGCACCGACGAAAACCACATCACCTTGTTCCACGGCACGGCTCATTGCGGCATCGGCCATTAGGGTTACCGGAATACCGGTGTCGGCCAACTCGCTTGCCAGTAGACGGCCCTCCATCATGGGTCTGGATTCCGTGAGGCAAACGGCAAATTGATATCCTAAACTTTTTGCCTGAAAAAGTACGTGCCGCACCAGACTGCTGCGGCTGTAGGTACAGACGGTTTTCACACCCAGCAGCGGCAGGCAAAAAGGCACCACACCGGCTTGAGCCTTTTTATACGACTGCAAATAAGCGTCTACCGTCGAAAGACCGACGCGTTTTTTAGAGGACACACTTTTTACGCTTTTGCAGGCATCTGTTACACGTTCGGTTAAATTCCATAGCGGCGCCATACGCGGCTGGGCGGAAACGACCGTGGCACCGAATTTTTGTATCCGGATTTGAAAATCCTCCGCACCGGAGCCGGTTTGACGTTCAAAAAAATCCTTGTACATTTCTCCCGCCTTGATTAAAATTTCTCCGGCGCCGGAGAGGTTGTCGTTTTGAAGGGATCGTATTGACACGATTTTTCCTGATAAAACAATTTATTAAAGATAAAAATAACCAAGATTAAAAGCAAATTTATTAAAAAGGCCAGGGCTCTCTTTACCGGGTATCTCCCTCATTTTTGTTTACATTGGCAAATATACCGAAACAATCAACCGGGTTTCAGCGCTTTTGTATGATTTTTACCTCGCGCAGAAATACTATGTTCATCTAGATCTATACTTTCAAAGTTTAATGCACTACAAAGCTTTTTGTTAAACGCAGAGCTCGCAAAGCACGCAGAGGTTTCGGGGAGAAAAACTCAAACTGTGGAATTATTGATGTCATGATGAACTTTGATATCTTCGAGTACCACATGATACCAATGTTATCGTTAATATTGAGCTTGAAAGATTGCTGGATATCGCAAAATAACCAAAATCATTTTAATAATATCATGAGCACGAACTTTTTGTTTTTCTCGGCGTACCTTTGCGACCTTGGCGGTCTCTGCGTTGATTAAAATGAATAAAAGCCGAATTATGAGCAATTCATTTAGAAAAGCCCCATAACACACAAAGGCGCCTGTTAAAGGCGCCTTCGTGTGAGTTAGGGCTTTTGCTGTTCAGGATGTTAATCCTGAGGGATGAAGGGTTTTTTCTAAATTGTTGTGTTTGAGGCCTTGCCGACCTCACTCAAAATTTCTCCTATTTCAGAAATGCCATCTTTTTCACGTGTATAAACCGGTCTGCGGAAATCCGGTAATAATAGACACCTGAACTGACGTGTACACCGTAATTATTGGTGGCATCCCAGACTGCGATGTGATACCCGGCTTCCACCGGCCTGTCTAATAGCTTCTTGACCAGTTCACCGCGGATATTGAACACCTCCAGTTTCACCCGTGTTATCTTTGGCAGTTCAAAACGTATACTGGTAGTCGGATTGAACGGATTGGGATAATTCTGCGACAGGTCATAGTTTTTCGGCAGTTCGATAACCGCCTCGATGGGACCATGGTCGGTGGTTTTACCCCACTTGCTCACATCCTGCAATTTATAATAATATTTCTGACCCGCTTTGTACAGGGGATCGCGGAACGTGTAAACGCCATCCGCATTCGGCAGTAAAATTTTTGGGTTGATTCTAAAGAACTGACCGTCAGTGGTACGGCTTCTCAACACATGAAAACCGGCGTTATATGATTCCATGGATGTCTTCCACTCCAGTATGATACCTTCATAAGGTGTCGCATGGCAGGTGAAACTCGACAATTCCACACCAACATCCGCTATCGTCGAGGCGATCCACTCCCGCTCGGTGCAGCTTTCCTGGTCGCAGACCTCAACAACCACTCTATGGTTCATGTTAATTGGGTAATTTGCCACAATAAAATCGAATTTTTTATCCGAACTGATAAAGCGGTCGTTCACCGTCCATTTATAATACACTATATCACCATCGGGATCTATTGCATTGACGCTGAACGGAATATTTAACATATCGGTTGTATAAACCACACGGTTTTCTTTGGTATATTCCGGTGTATATGAAGTGATAACCGGCGGACGGTTCACATTCCGCACCACCACTTCTACGGAATCTACATCAAAGCCGCTGCGGTCCTCAGCCCGGAAAACCGGATAAAAGGATTTGACCTGCAGCGGTGATTTAACCGTTTCATACGCGGGCGTCCAGATAAATTCATACTTGCCGGTCAGATTATTCATGATAAACATGGCCGAAGAATCGGGCAATTTTATGGTACGGTAACTGATAAAATCGCCGTCCTCTTCGGTTGCGTAAACCTGAAAGAGGATCTGCTGATTTTCAAAGGCCTCTATCCGGTCCGGAAGAACGAAATCTGGCCAGCTGGCCACATCACCCGTCGCCTTGAACTGGATGGGCGATTGCGACGGTCCGGCCAGGTTGGACGAAATGGCCTCGGCGCGGTTATCGGAACCAATGGGCCGCGGACCAAGCTGCCAGCGGGAACAGGCTTTTCCGTTTGCATCGGACGGAACGGGCATAGAGCCGACCATGCTGCCGCCGCCCTGGGTGACGTAGAATTCCACATACCCGCCTGCCGTGGGATTGCCTTTGGCATCCCTCACGGTGACACAGACCGGATAGAGCAGTTCCTTGCCCATTTCACCGCGCTGGTTGTCGCCGGAGCGCATTTCCATGCTGTAGGGGGCACCGGCCGTTCCATATACCGAGAACTCGACATAGGTCGGCTGAAGTCCTGCTCCACGAGCGCGAACCTTGTTTAATCCGGCGCCGGGACCCAGTGTATAGTATACACAGGCGATTCCCCTGTTATCGGACATTTTATTGACAACCCGCTGGTTGTTTTCCAACGTTCCAACTGAACGTACACTGATATCATCCACCACACTGAAGGTGACGTTTTGACCGCCCACCGGATTCTGGTATTCATCGGTCGTTCTGACACACAGCGGCTGCGGCAGTGTAAATTCAACCGTTCCTTTTTGCTGATCGCCTGAATACACCTCGATATGCGTTGCGTTACATGCTTTGGTCGTATCGTAAAAAGTGGCTACCAGGCCGGGATTATTTGGCAGGGATGCCTGAAAAACATTGGTACCAACACTGGTTCCCACATTTGCATGCACACAGGCCATGCCGTATCGGTCCGTGGCTATTGGATTCTCACTCATGATCAATCCGTCGTTCAACAATGGAGCGAACAATACCGATTCACCCCAAACCGGCAGATTGGTCACGTCTTTTAACATAACACACAACATTTCGGGCAATTCATCGCCCGGACATGAGGATTTATGATCGCCGCTGATTTTTTCAAGCGACGCCAGCTGAGCGTGGACGCGGCCGAATACGTTAAACGTAACCGGCGATCCCACCAGTCCATCGGCGCGGGCTTCAACACGATTTCTGCCTTCTTTGGTACCCAACTGAAAATAGACGCTTGCAACACCATTGCTATCCGTGGTCACAGTGGATGCACCCATCAGAATACCGTTGTTTTCCATGACCGTAAAGATGATGCCATAGTTGGCGATGGGATTGCTATAGTTGTCGGTCACTCTAACTCTGAGCGGTTTGCTCAGCACAGTCCCGATATTGCCCTGTTCGCCGTTGCCGGAATCCTGTGTTTCGACAATCTGTTTGGCGGCTCCGGGAATAAATGTCACTTTTGCACTGTCCTTTAAAGCGATATTATCCGACATGTCTCTGGCGGTAATATATTTTACCCCGGCGACCCGTGATGAAATTTTACCGATGGCCTGACCGTCGGCCGTTGTTCCCTGAGTGGGTTGTTGCAGTATATTGCCGTCACCGGTTGCGTTGAGTAAAATAAAGTTTCCGCTCACGGGATTGCCGTATTTATCCCGCAAGGTGACATTAAGCTCCGCCGTCACGCTACCATCGGAAACGACGACCTGTGGCGGGAACGCACCAACAGAGGAGCTATCCGCATTGGTGCTGTCGGCAGAAGCTGTGGCATTAAATGTAAGCGGTGAATTGGTCAACGGCGCATCTCCGCCTTCCGAACTGGCCTGGACCTGGTATTTGCCCACTACATGACCCATCCGCCATAATACCTGCGCGATACCCCGCGAGTCGGTATTTATCGTGGTATCGATGGCAGAACCCTCGCCCAGAGCGCCGATGTTTCTGCCGTTTTTATTTTGTGTAATAATTTTAAAATTAACCGGATGTTCTCTTACAGGATTCTTATCTTTATCATAAGCAATCACTTCAATGGGATCTGGCAGGAATTTACCGACCGTTCCTTTTTGAGTATTTCCATCGGCGATTTCAATACTGCGGGCATCGCTGAACAGGCCGGTTATTTCAAACAGAACGGGGGAGCCGACAAGCTGCTGGCCGTTAAATATCGCTTCGGCACGGATCTTGTTGATTTTAACTCCGGCCCTTCTTCCGGCGTAAAACTTAACCGATGCAATACCGGCACTGTTGGTCTCCTTCACCTTGACCGAATCCACGTTATTGTCCAGCGTACCGCCGTCGGCTTGATTGCGGCTTAACACCGTAAATGTCACCTTTTGTCTTGCCAGCGGATTACCGAAATGGTCGGTTACCTTGACACGTAAGTCACCCGGCACCGCATTACCCACTTTGACAGACAAATTGGAATCATCCGTCATTTTAATCAAACTGTCGGGAACACCGGCAATGGCGGAGCCTGTAAACACCCGGGGCGATCCCTGCAGGTGTACACCCTGTCGTTTGGCCGATGCTTCCAGTTTATTGTTCTGTGCTCCCGGAGCTGGCCCCAGCGCCCAGTTCACCGAAACCTTACCCTGGTCGTCAGTGGAATCGGTTTTTGTGGTCGTACCGGGCTGGTCGATATACCCCATATTCCCCTGAACATCCTGAACGGTAAAAGTCACTGGAAATAACGGTACACCGTTCCCATATTGATCCGTAATGCTGACCACCACCGGATCAACAAATTGTCCCACATCACCCTGAAAGAACGACTGGTCGGATTTCAGGGCAAACGCCACATCCGGCCCCGCTGAAGCGACAAAAGTAATGGTTTTATTTCTGGCCACACTCGCAGAAGCGGTGATCACATTGTTTTCAACGCCCCGTTTGGTACCCATCGTCCATTCCACCGATGCTTCTCCGGCACTATTTGTTGGAATCGTTACCTGGGGTGCGCCGTTAACCGTGCCTTCTCCTGATTTGACTTGAAAAGTGAC
>JAFGEC010000310.1 GCA_016931775.1 Candidatus Zhuqueibacterota bacterium
GAATTAAAATTGCTAAATACTTGAATTTTAACTGCAACATAAATCCCTCCTCTTGGGAATTGTTATCATCAGACGGAACCTCCACTCTATCTACATGTGTTTTTTTTGTATAAAGCATTTATTATGCCAAAGTTCCGTCTTAACAAGAAAATTAATTAATAATTGAAATTATTACACTTATAAACATCACCTCCCGGTATAACTGTAAAATTCACCGATAATTTTGCTCCACATCAGAAACACTGAATCGTTCTGATACACCCGATTAAATCGCCATGAGTGAGCGGTATTTTTCATAAATTTCCTGCCATTCCGATGGATTTTGTGGCTGATATCGAGCAAGTGGAAAAGAATTTTTTACAATTTCACGTCCTTCAGCCAAATTGGCAATATTTTTTTTCGCCAGTGCCTGAACGAGTATATTGCCGATAGCCGTCGCTTCAACCGGACCGGCAATGACTTCCAGTCCCGTTGCGTTTGCAGCGAACTGATTGAGTAATTTGTTCTGACAGCCGCCACCGACAATGTGCAACTTTTTAATCGGTTTCGACAACATTTCGTTTATTTTTTCAATGACAGCCCGATACCGCAGCGCCAGACTTTCAAGAATACAACGCACTATTTCACCCGTATCCTGCGGTGTAGGCTGTCGTTGTTCTTTACAATATTGCTGAATGGCAGCCGGCATATCCGGCGGATTCATAAACAAAGCATCGTCGGGATTAATAATACACTTAAAAGGCTGCGCTTTTTTAGCATCGGATAAAATTTTTTCATAGCTCAGCGTATGTCCTTCGTTCTGCCAGCTTTTTATACATCCCTGCAGCAGCCAGAGTCCCATAATATTCCGCAAAAAACGGATGCTGTTATCAACTCCGCCTTCATTGGTAAAGTTATTTTTTAGCGAAAGCTCGTTTATAATTGGTTCGCGGCTTTCGATTCCCATCAGTGACCATGTCCCCGAGCTGAGATAAGCCCAAGAGGATCCGGAAGCCGGGACGGCAGCCACGGCACAGGCCGTATCATGACATGCCGGGGCAACCACATCCGTTCCGACTAATCCCGTTTCCCGCAAGAGTTCAGGTAAAAGCGGACCGATTAACGTGCCGGGTTTGACAATGGGTGACATGATATCGACGGGCAACGACAGCTTGGCAAAAATCTCCGCTTCCCACTGTCTTTTTTCTGCATTGAGCAGTTGTGATGTTGATGCGATAGTATACTCACTGACCTTTTCTCCAGTCAACATAAAATTGAGCAAGTCGGGCATAAAAAGCAGGCGTTCCGCCCTCGCTAAAACAGGATGACTCTCCCGGACCATGCAATAAAGTTGAAAAACAGAATTGAATTGCATAAATTGGATACCCGTCAGTCCGTACAACTGTTTTTGCGGCATCATTTTAAACACCTTTTCCATCATACCTTCTGTTCGGGCATCCCGATAGGCATACGGATTACCCAAAAGCACATCGTTACGTCCCACAAGTCCGAAATCGACGCCCCATGTATCCACACCTATACTTTCTAATTTTGAAGCACCGGCGGCTGCGGTCTTACGCATGCCGTTTTTCATTTCATTAAATAAATAGAGAATATCCCAATAAATATGACCGAGCATCTGCACCGGGTGGTTGGAAAATCGATAAATTTCTTCCAGGTATAATTTATTATTCAGAGTTGCCAGCATTGCACGTCCGCTTGAGGCGCCTAAATCGACTGCAAGGTACTTTGACATAAGCAATCCTTTCCCGTCACAAAAGGTTTCATATCATTTTTACAAATGTGTTCTTTTTGAACCGCAAAAGTCAGGATTCCTGTAACAGTTCGCTAATCCATTTTTTCAATTTTTCCTCGGTCGCTTTTCCGGAACCGACCGAGAATGTGCGGACGATTCCGTTTTTGTCAACTAACACCAAATGAGGAATTCCCACTACTCCAAAAACGTCGAAATTTTCATCTCCTTGATCCGGTTCAGCCACTGCATATGGAAACGGAACACCATGGTGTTCTTTAAACTTGTGTATCCAGTCCAGTTCTTCAGCCGGGGAGAGATCCTGCAAATTCTGTCCCAATTGATTAAAACGGCCGTAATATTTTGTCACACCGATCACGATGAGGCCGTTCTGATGAAAATTTTGATATAAATCGATCAAAAACGGCGATAATGCCCGGCAGGGACCGCACCAGGGTGCCCAAAAATCAAGTAATATCACTTTTCCCTGTAAATCAGCCAACCGGATCGGATCCGCGTCCAGCCAATCGCTCGCAGCAATTTCCGGTATTGTGTTATCTATCAGGTTGAATAAATTAATTTTTCTGTTGATTCTGCGCAGGAGAGTTTCATCGCCGGAGTACTGCTCTTTCATCTGTCGAAGCAGATTTTGTGTTTTTTCCTTTTGCCCTAAATCGTAATAAATCTCCGCCTTTTCCAGGTAAAAGGCGGCCGCATCCGTAGCGTTTAATCCAGAAATAGCCGTGTCGGCAACGGCCAGTGCAGCGTTTTTATCCTGGTTCTCGAGGTAACCGTATAAGAGATAAAAATAATAGTTTTGAACGGACTTGGGATTGTGTGGCTTGATGGCTTTATGAAATAATGTTTCGGCGTTTTTTATCAAGCCTTTTTCGCAATATAGTTCAAATAAAAAATCGAGAGCATCAACTGCGCTATCTGCAGGCTGGTACCGTTCCAAAAGCCCGATTGCCGTTTCAACATCGCCCGCCTTATAATATAGCCTCGCAGCTGCATGCAGATTTTCTTGGTCGACATCGGAAGGTGAAATATATCTGGTATATTTTTGCGCTAATTTTTTCTGTTCTGCTTTCAGGCTATCCACATTTGTTAAACCGGCATCTATGCCTTCTTTAAAAACGCTGTCCACTTTATTCGCCATCCCGTCCAGATCACCCGGTGGAACCGTCCCGCATCCTGGAAGTATTATCAAACCCGCAAGTATTATGTAAATCGATTTTTTTTTCAATTCGGTATCCTCGCTCTATTCATTATTTATTAAGGAATTATCACGTCCAAGCAGTAAAGTTACAATATTTAATCAAATTATCAACATTTTTTTAAACCTGTATAGGTCATAAAATACAGAAAAAGGCAAAGTTAACAACAATGAATAGTAAAATTCAAAGGTATTTTATGCAAATCATTCCTTGATTTATTCATATAAAATCGCTATCTTTTAAGTAATATCAAATGAATGTATTTGAGGAATAATAATGACGCAACAAAAAAAATATGATGCAGGCCAGGAAATAGAAGCATTATGTAACAAATGTAAATGCCCTACGGTTCATGTTATTGAGGTGGTGAAAGAGAACAAGGTAACCCGGGTCATATGCAAAATCTGCCACAACTCTCATCGATACAAGCCCGCGACAAAGGCAAATGTAGAAAAAGTAAAGAAAAAAATCTCTAAAAAAACCCCCGAGGAAAGAAAATGGTCGCGTCTCATGGCAAAAACAGATGAAGAGGAAGATCCAATCGAGTACAGCATGGAAAAATCCTATGATGAACTAGCCGTGATCGAGCACCACAAGTTCGGGATCGGTGTTGTGAAAGAAGTACTCGACAGCACAAAAATGAACGTCGTCTTTCAGGATGGTATAAGAACTTTGGTTCAAAACCGGTAACCGATCCTTTTTATCCAAAATTATAAAACACCGGCTTTCTAATCGGTATAAAGATAACGCTTTTTCTTTTTCGTGGGCGTTACATCAATCATCTTGACGGCGGCCAGGGCATTTGAGGTTTTGTTTTGTTTGTCAGAATAACACTTTTTTATTTAATGGCTGGTAGTACCTGAGGAATACAAGCTTTCTACCACATCGTCTTCGTGGATGAGTATTTTCTTTTCCCGGTCAAAAAAATTTGAATACAATTCATTTTTTAAGAGGGTAAAAAAAAACCGGTGACAATTTTTGCACCGGCTTTTTTAATTTTGAGCAATCATACGGATCTTTTTTCCTCGATGCGTGCGGCTTTACCCCGCAATTTGCGAAGATAATAAAGTTTTGCACGACGGACTTTGCCCTGTCGTACACGTTCGATTTTTGCTAAATTGGGTGAGTGCACAGGGAAAATTCTCTCAACGCCGATACCGTTGGAAACCTTACGTACGGTAAATGTCTCATTTACACCCGTTCCTCTGCGATTGATGACAACACCTTCAAAAATCTGAATACGTTCTTTATCGCCCTCGACAACTTTAACGTGGACCGATACGGTATCTCCCGCATCAAATTCGGGCACATCGCTTTTTAGAGCGGCTGCACCTATTGCTTCTACTTTGTTCATTTTATTGCCTCCTGATTTTCAGAGGTTGAATTGATATTTTCACATTCCAAATATTGATTGTATAGATCCGGGCGTCGTTTTTTCGTTGTTTCGATCATCCGGGATTTTTTCCATTTTTCAATTTCAGCATGATTGCCGGACAAAAGTACCTTGGGTACATCCATATCGCGGAAAATTTCAGGTCGAGTATAATGCGGATGATCGAGCAAACCGGATTGAAATGAATCGGTTTCCGCGGAATCGATATCGCTGATAGCGCCCGGCAACAGTCGAATGATAGAATCTATCAGCACAAGAGCCGCCAGTTCTCCGCCGGTTAAAATATAATCGCCGATGGAAATCTCTTCATCGACCCAATAGTCAATAACACGTTCATCAATACCTTTATAATGGCCGCACAGCAAGACAAGTTTTGGCCGCAATGAAAGTTGTATCGCTTTTTTTTGACTGTATCGCTCACCGGCGGCACTCAGTAAAGTAACCGGGGTTTCATGCAGTTGAAACCTCTGCTGAATATCTTCAAAACATCTAAAAAGGGGTTCCGGCTTTAATATCATTCCGGGACCACCACCATATGGATAATCATCTATTTGATGATGTTTATCCGTTGTATACTCGCGGATATCGTGAAAAAAGATGCAATAAATACCGCTTTTGAATGCTCTCTTTAATATACTTTCTTCAAGTACACTCTGAAATAAATGAGGAAAAGCGGTTATTACATGAATTTCCAACGATCACTCCGTTAAATATCAAATAGACCGTCCACAGGGTTAATAATTATCAAACCTCTGTCAAGATCTATTTTTTCAACAATACTGGGTACATCAGGTATCAAATATTCCTTTTTTCCATCTTGAACGACAAAAATATCATTTGCAGGATAATTTAAAATATTTTCAACATAACCAACCTTATCACCGGATTTTGTTATGACATCCAGTCCGATAAGCTCGAAATAATAATACTTACCGTCCTCAAGCGGCAGACACTCCTGCCTGGGAATTTCCAAAAAAGCTTTTCGCAGGTGCCCTGCATGTTCGGGTGTATTAACATCTTTAAATTTCACGATAATATAACGAGAACCCAGCCGAATATTCTGCACAAAATAAGGCGTCCTGTTTACCTCATCAATAGTAAGAAAGACGCGGTCAAGTAGTTTGAACCGTTCCGGATGATCGGTATGCGGAAGTACTTTGACTTCACCGTGGATGCCATGAGCACGTATAATTTGTCCGATGACAATATAATCGGGAAGACGGCGCTCGCGTTCAGAACTCACAACTTACTCTTGAGGCGCTTTTTCTTCGCTCTCGGCTTCGCTCTCCTCAACTGCTGTATTGGATTCCTCGGCCTGTCCTGCCGGAGCTGCATCTTCGTTCCCGGCTTCCGGTTCTGTTACAGCTGCTTGCACTTCTTCCGGTTCTGTCGCTGCGGGTTCTTCGACCTTTGATTTTTTTTCGGCTTTCGGTTCGGTTGCGGTTGCTTGCGCTTTTTCCGGTTCCGCCTCTGCAGGTTCTTCTACCTTTTGCGACTTCTTTTCGGCCTCTTTAGCCCGTTTCTCCATCGCTTCTTTGGCTTCACGTCTTCTTTCACGCTCGATCTGAGTAGCCCGCCACTTTTCCAGTTCCTGCTCGATATCCTGCGGACTTTTTCCACTCTTTTTTAAATTCCATTCGAGCCAAATACCCGCTTTTCGAAACAAATTTTTCACCGTATCCGAAGGAATCGCACCATCATCCAGCCATTTAATGGCTTTTGCTTTGTCAATTTCAACATCGGCGGGCTCTGTCAGAGGATTATAAAAGCCGATTTTATCGATGTAACTGCCGTCCCGCCATTTTCGTGAATCAATGGCAACAATGCGGTAAAACGGCACTTTTTTTCTGCCCATCCTGGCCAGTCTTAACCTAACAGACAAATTTGCACTCCTATTTTAAATTATATACCAAACGGCATCGAGAACTTGCCGTGTTTCATGGACTTTATCATCTTTTTCATCATCGTGAACTGATTCAACAGCCGATTTACATCTGTCGGTGTTGTTCCACTACCCAGCGCAATACGCTTTCGCCGGCTACCATTAATAATTTGTGGCTTTCGCCGTTCCTCACGCGTCATGGAGTTGATAATCGCCTCAACCTTTACCAACGCCCCATCATCTACCTTGAGTCCTTTCAGCGCCTTGTTCTGCATTCCAGGTATCATTGAAAGTATATCCTGTAAAGGACCCATTTTTTTGATCTGCTGTAGTTGATCAAAAAAATCTTCCAAAGTAAATTCTTGCCGGCGGAGTTTCTTTTCCAGTTTAGCTGCATTTTCAGTATCAATTGCCTCCTGGGCTTTTTCTACCAGAGTAACGACATCTCCCATTCCCAGAATCCGCGATGCCATTCGATCCGGGAAAAACGCCTCCAGCTGATCGAATTTTTCTCCCACACTTAAAAACTTTATCGGTTTTTGAGTAATGGCTCGAATGGACAAAGCCGCACCACCTCGTGCATCACCATCCATCTTTGTCAAAACCACACCGTCAAAATCAATTCGCTCAAGAAATGTTTTTGCCGTGTTGACAGCATCCTGGCCTGTCATGCCATCCGCGACAAACAATACTTCCGACGGTTTTATTGCATATTTTATCTTACCCAACTCGTCCATCATCGCTTCATCGATATGAAGACGACCGGCGGTATCGATAATGGCCACGTCCTTCATATGCGTCCGTCCATGCACGACCGCTTTTTTGCATATCTCGACCGGATCCGACGATTCCAAAAAAAATGTATCGATACCTGTCGCTTTGCCGACAACTTTGAGCTGCTGAATTGCTGCGGGCCGATAGACATCCGCCGCAACCAAAAAGGGATTTTTCCCCCTTTTGCGCAAAAACAAACCCAGCTTTCCGGCAAGTGTGGTTTTACCGGAGCCTTGCAAGCCCACGAGTAAAATCACACTGGGCAGTGCATTAGAGATATTGATTGGTACATCTTTTTCTCCCATCAACCGTGTCAGTTCGTCATAAATGATCTTGACAACCTGTTGACCGGGAGTAATGCTTTTTAAAACAGCCTGTCCAATGGCTTTTGCATGAACGTCGGCGATAAACTGCTTGGCAACTTTATAATTCACATCCGCTTCAAGAAGAACCCGGCGAATTTCCCGCATGGTGTCGGCAATATTCTGTTCAGAAAGCTTTCCCTTTCCTTTCAGCTTCCTGATCACCTGGTCGAGTTTTTCTCCGAGTTCCTGAAACATATTGTACAATCATAATTTTCCAAATTACCAAAGTCTATTAATTTAAACAAAAAAAAACTTTATTGCAAGATATTTTTCTTTTTTACACTTTCGTTTTAACAACTCTATGGCATGTAATTTGAAAGAATCGGGTATATAAAATTGAGACACAAAACAAGCACAAATCATAAAATTATATAAACAATACACTTAAGCAAAAAAATCAATAAATATTTTAGAAAAAATCGTGTTCGTAGTGCCACAGAATCTAAAATTAATTGTGTATTAGAGGCCCCAAAAATAACAATAAAGGTGAAGTGATGAAAAATTTAAATTTGATTCTCCTAGCCAGTCTGATATGGACTTGTTTGTTGTCAGCACAAAATTATGGAGATCAACCGGTTATGGATATGCGTATCCGGCTCGATTCGGAAGATGCCCACTGTGTACTCAACGGTGAGGGAACTTTTGCCATTTGGTTCGATATAAGAACGACGGACGGCAGCAGATGGCTGATCGATCAAATGCAAAATTCGATCGTATTTCCACCCGAATTGTACTCCGTCGTCACTTCCATCGATACAAGCGACTGGGTTTTTAATCCAACTTATACACGAGTATGGTCTTATTCCCCGGCCAACGGTGTACTCGCATTTTTGGTCAATACACCACTCATTGCTACGCGTCCCGACACCCTGGGCGGTCCGGATTCATTGAGCTGGACACCCGTCGTCAAATTTACCGTCAATTACACACCTTCTGCGGGGGCAACGGCGGATATCGCTTATTGGTACGACACCCCGCATTATAACGCCAGAGGACTCGAGTATCCTTCAGGACTTGCCTTAACGACGTGCCATTACAGAGAATTGGGTGCACCACTGCAGGTGTCACTGGAAGGGACCGACAGTGATGGTGACGGTGTGGGTAATATTGTCGATGGAGACGATGATAATGACGGTATTCCGGATACTGTAGAAGGAGATAACGACCCGGATAACGACGGTTTGGCAAACCGCGTCGATATCGACAGTGACGGCGATGGAATTACCGATCTCAGGGAGGCACAACCATCATTTAGTGTTGTTTACCCAAGCGGTGTAGACCTAGACGGTGATGGTGTGGACGCTGCCTTTGATGTGAACGACAACGATTCGAACAATACGGCATCCATTATCGTTCCCGTCAATACCGATGGAGTGGATAATCCGGATTATCTGGATATCAATTCCGAAAATGACGGTGTGGAGGATTTTATAGAAGGTCACGACGCCAATCAGGATGGTTACGCGGATAGAACACCTATCGGTGTAGACACCGACTGTGACGGCCTGGATGACGTGTTCGATACAGTGGTCAGCCCCAATCCGGTGAGCAATCCCGGCGGTTCAAATGCACCGCTGCAAAATACGGACACGGTAGACGAGCTGGATTGGCGTGACGAGAATGATGACAATGACGAGTTGTTGACCATAGATGAAGATTTTAACCAAAACAATAACTGGGCGGACGATGATCCGGACGGCGATGGACATCCGGCTTATTTGGACAAGGATGATGTCCCGGTTGAACTCTCTTCATTTACCGCCGAATTGGTTTCTGACGGTGTGTTACTGGAGTGGGAAACCCAGTCGGAAACGGAAAACCTCGGTTTTTATTTGTACCGGTCAACGGACAAAAAGGAAACACCGGAACGAATTACCAAAAAGATAATTCCCGGTGCAGGGAATTCAAATTCGGCACAAAAATATAAATTTATCGACAATAATGTACAAATCGGCCATGTTTATTATTATACACTGGCGGATGTACGGTTTGATGGATATGAAACACGGCATAAGGAAATTCAGTCTCCTGTCATAAAACCGCCTTCGGAATACGCCCTGGAGCAGAATTACCCCAATCCGTTTAATCCGGAGACCGTCATTCCATTCCGTATTAAGGAATCCGGACATTGCGACCTGACCGTATTCAATATAAAAGGTCAAAAGGTAAAAACACTTGTCAATAAGCAGGTAGAAGCGGGATTTCACAAGGTCATATGGGACGGCAAAGATTCACAAGGTCAGCAAATGCCGACAGGTGTTTATTTGTACAGACTCGACATCAACGGACACGTAGACACCAAAAAGATGCACTTTATTAAATAGTCCGTCATCATTACCGGTTTCGACCGATTTTTAAATAAAACCGATAAAAAATAACAAAAACTTGAGGGCGGTATTTTTACCGCCCTTTTAATTTATACTTGCGGATTTTATCGTACAGGGTTTTTCTGTCGATGCCGAGTATTTTTGCCGTGGCACTTATATTCCAGTTATTCCTCACCAGGATCAATTTAATATGCCGCTTTTCCATTTGTGCCAGTGAGAGTGATTCAACATTTGAGGAACGCCGTGAATAAATGTGTGACGGAAGATTTTCACTGGTTATGATATCCGACTCTTCAATAACGCACGCTCTTTCTATGAGGTTTTCCAGTTCGCGAATATTGCCCGGCCAGTCATACTGTGTCAACAGATCCAGCGCTTCAGATTGAATACCATTCATTCGCTTGCGCGGATGACTGTGCTTGGAAATAAAAAACTCAATCAATGATGGAATATCCTCTTTCCGGTCCCGGAGCGGCGGTAAATATATCGGAATAACGCTGAGCCGATAAAACAAATCCTCACGAAACCGGCCCTCCTCCACTTCCCGCCTTAAATCCTTGTTGGTTGCAGCGATAACCCGTACATCCACATGTATCGTCTCGGTTGAACCGATACGTCTGATTTCCTTTTCCTGAATCGCCCGCAATATCTTGGCCTGCACATTCGGCGAAATGTTGCCGATCTCATCAAAAAAAAACGTCCCGCCGTTAGCCATTTCAAAAGCGCCGGGTTTGTGCGCTACGGCACCGGTAAACGCCCCTTTCACATGTCCGAAAAGCTCGCTTTCAAACAGATTTTCAACCAGCGAACCGCAATCCATAATCATAAACGGCTTTTCTGACCGCGTGCTGTTGGCCTGGATCCCCTGTGCGACCAATTCCTTGCCGGTTCCGCTTTCCCCCATAATCAATACCGTGCTGTCTGTTGGTGCAATTTTTAATACAATGTCGAAAATTTTTCGCATGGCCGGGCTCGCACCAATGAAGGACAATTTATTCGCATTCATGTTCAGACGTGTATGACTTAAGATATTCCGTTTTTCGTGAATTTTACGAATAATCGCCAGCAATTTATCCGGGTAAAAAGGCTTTGCGATATAGTCATAGGCGCCCAACTTGACGGCCTCTACGGCATTTTCAATGGTGGCATAACCCGTTACCATCAGGATATCAATATTCGGATATTTTTCATGCACTATGCGGATAAATTCCAGTCCGCTCATACCCGGCATTTTGTAATCCACAAAGACAATGGTAACAGCAGATTCCTCAAGTTTTTTCAGGCCGTCTTGTCCGTTATCGGCAAATTGAACTTGAAAGCCCGAATCCTGTAAAAACCGGCCGCATCCGTCGCGAAACACGGGATCATCATCAACCAGCAGTATGATGTAATCCGAATTCATTTTTTAAAATCCGAAGCCACTGTTGGGAGCTTGATGATAAAGGTAGTACCCACAGCTTTACGGGAAGCGACAACGATATCTCCTTTATGTTTTTGCACAATCCCGTATGCTATGGCCAGTCCGAGTCCTGTGCCTTTTCCAGGTGGTTTTGTGGTAAAAAACGGATCAAAAATTTTATTAAGCAGGTCGGTAGGAATACCGGGACCGGTATCGCCGATGGTGGCCTGAATAAATTCACCACCATCCAGTGCGGTCTCCACATTCAGACAGCCTTTTCCCTCCATCGCCTCAGCCGCATTCAGAATGATATTTAAAAACACCTGCTGAATTTGTCCTACATCGACAAAAACAGGCGGCAGGTTTGTTTGCAGCTTTTCGATCACGCGAATATCTATAAACAGCGCCTGGCGTGCAACGAGAGCGAGGGTATTTTTTAAAATTTTGTTCAAATCCGCCACAACAGCTTCCATTCGTGTCTGGCGTGAAAAATCCAGCAGACCACGAACGATTTTTCGGCAGCGTTCGGTTTCGGCAACGATTCGTTCCAGATCCTGAGCCTCTTCAAGGTCTCTTTTGGCTTTATCCAACAGCAGGCTCGAATAGATCATGATCCCACCCAGGGGATTATTCAATTCATGGGCCACACCGGCAGCCAGTTGCCCAACGGAGGCCATTTTTTCCGACTGAATCAGCTGCTGCTGGGTTTTTCGCAAGATATCCAGGGAATGGCGTAAATCTTCATTGGAAACCGTCAATTTATCCTGGGTCTTTTTCAGTTTTTCAATCATGAACGGCAAACACATTTCAGCTTCCGCCAGACCCTGGACCACAGCGACAGCTTTCTCCCTGCAAGTCGGATAACCGCAGGAACCGCAATTCAATTCATCTTCGGGAGAATATTTACCCGTTTTTTCCAGTATCTTTTTAATTTCCTCGGGCGTGGGCTGTTTTGTGAGGAGGCTCTCCCGGGTAAAATCCCGCTTTAGATAAATTTTTTCATATAACTTTAAATCGCTTTCGTGTTCCGTATTTCCAACAACACTTTCGCGCAAAAAATGCACAACCTTGTCTTTACGGACAAAAACCGACAGATCATTGGCCATTTTGGGGCCATTGATGCATCCCTCACAGAATAGTATGTCCACCACATGGGCTTCAATTTTTCCCTCATGCACTTTATGGATAATTTCAATAACCCTTTCCCTGCCCTCGGTGGTTACAATATCGTTATCCAAAATATCGCCACCAATTTGCGATGCTTTGAGCAAACCTCCGGATAAGGGAAATGATTTTCCCATACCGGGATGAGGTCCGTCAAACGGTTGGGACTCCAGCCGGGCCAGGTCTATATGATGGCTCATAAACATTTTACGCAGTTCTTCAAAGGTAACCACTTCATCGATGACGCCGCCGGTTTTAGGATCGTTCATTTCTTTCTTTTTTGCAATACATGGGCCGATAAAAACCACTCTTGCGTTTGGATCTATATCATTTTTGATCACACGTCCAATCGCAATCATGGGAGAAACAATTGGAGCGAGAAATAAAATCAAGTCGGGATAATGCTTTTCAATGAAATTTACGATCGCCGGACAAGCAGATGAAATAATAATGGGCATCACATTGGTCTTTATGAGTTTCTGATATTCTCGGGCAACCAGATCGGCCCCGAAAGCAACCTCCATGACCTGAGAAAAGCCTATTTCTTTCAAGCCCGCGACCACCTGACCGGGTTTGACCTCGTGAAAAGCTGCGGGGAACGACGGTGCAAGAACGGCGATAGTCGGTTTTTCTTTTTGAAAAAATTGTTCGGTCCGCTCTATGCCATCGAGAATTTTTTTGGCGTTTTGGGAACAGACCTTTACACAATACCCGCAGGCAATGCATCGCTCGGGGATAACCTTCGCCTGACCGTCAATAACACGTATGGCTTTTGCAGGGCAATTTCTGATGCAGGAGTAACAGCGTTTGCATTTGGTTTCTATTGTGGTGACTACCGGTACCATACATGATCCTTCGTTGTGGGCGTTTTTTTCTTTAAAGAGACGGGGTGATAGCCTTCAATTCCGTCGGATTATCTTTTTCCACAGTCGTTCCCGTGGTTGTCTCTTTTAAAATTTAACAATTCTTGTCATGAATGCAAGAGTATATTTTTATATTTAGCTTGACATTTTCACGGCATTTATATATAATAGATTTTGATGTCAATTGTCTAATTAACCTGGAGGTTTTATGAATAAAACAACGCGCCGTAATTTTTTCAAATTGACGGGAGCAGCCGTCGCTGCATCATCCGTTGCGCTGTGCCGTCCCGCCCAAAACGCCGGCGAGGCCGTTAAACCGGGATTTGAGCTGGGTATGGCCTCTTATACATTTCGTAAATTTAATCTGGAAGACACGATCCGAATGACCAAAAGACTCGGGCTGACACGTATCGCCTTCAAGAGTTTCCACCTCCCAATGGACGCAACACAGGATGAAATTAAGCGTGTATCCAGTGTGGTAAAGGAAGCAGGATTGGAGCTTTATGGCTGCGGTGTTGTATACATGAAAGATGAACAGGAGGTCAACCAGGCATTCGAGTACGCAAAAACCGCCGGCATGAAAGTGATGATCGGTGTTCCAAACCATGAATTGCTGGATATGGTCAACCAAAAGGTGCAGCAGTATGACATCAACCTGGCGATTCATAACCACGGGCCCGGCGATAAATTGTATCCAAGTCCGGAGAGCGCGTATGAAAAAATTAAAGACATGGATCCGCGTATGGGACTTTGTTTGGATATCGGCCACGCAATGCGTATCGGTATCGATCCTTCGGAACCTGCCGAAAAATTTAAGGAGAGACTGCACGATATCCATATAAAAGACGTATCGGCAGCCACCGCAGAAGGTAGAACAGTTGAAATCGGCCGGGGTGTGATCGATATCCCGAAATTTTTGAAAACTCTTATTAAAATCGGCTACGCCGGAACGACTTCACTAGAGTACGAAAAAGATGAAAATGACCCGCTGCCGGGAGCGGCTGAATCCATCGGATACTTGCGTGGTGTTCTGGAAATGCTGAACCGTGCTTAACCCGAACCTGAAAGGAGTCATTCATATGATTCGTGTTTTATTCATCGTCATAACGTCATTGGCCATTTTTTCATGCAGCAATCAAAGGGAAGCACATATGCAATTTACTGGAGCAAAAGGTGAAGTCAAACTGATCACCATTAATCCGGGTCATTTTCACGCCGCGCTGGTACAAAAAGTCATGTACGATCAGGTCTCACCCACCGTATTTGTCTTTGCACCGGAAGGATCCGACCTGGATGACCATCTAAACAGGATCGAGGGCTTTAACACCCGGCAGGATAATCCAACCAGCTGGAAAGAAAAAGTCTATAAGGGACCCGATTTTCTGGAAAAGTTGATTGCAAAAAAGCCGGGCAATGTCCTTGTGACGTCGGGAAACAACCTTAAAAAGACCGAGTACATAAAAAGCGCTGTGGATGCAGGCATCAATGTTCTAGCCGACAAGCCTATGTGTATCAATGCCGAGGGATTTGAGCTGCTCAAATCGGCGTTTGAATCGGCCGAACGTAACGGTGTGCTGCTGTACGACATTATGACGGAAAGATACGAAATTACCACGATTCTGCAAAAAGAGTTTGCCGCAATACCCGAAGTTTTTGGTGAACTGCTGCCCGGCACACCCGACGATCCGGCGGTGACCAAGGAGAGCGTTCACCACGTTTTCAAATACGTCGCCGGTAATCCCATTAAGCGTCCGGTCTGGTATTTTGATGTCACCCAGCAGGGTGAGGGCATGGTGGATGTGGCCACCCACCTGGTGGACCTTGTGATGTGGGAATGCTTCCCGGAACAGATTATCGATTTCCGGGAAGATATTCAAATGCTGTCCGCCAGACACTGGCCCACCATTGTCAATCAGCAGCAATTTGAAAAAGTCACCCGCCAGTCCGAATTCCCCGACTATTTCAAAGACGACCTGGATGAAAACGGAGCTTTGCCCTGCTTTTGTAACGGAGAAATGACATATAAAATTAAAGGCATTAACGCCAAGGTATCGGTGATCTGGAATTTTGAGGCACCGGAAGGTACCGGCGACACCCACTATTCCATTATGAAGGGCTCCAAAGCCAACGTGATCATCCGCCAGGGTAAGACCGAGAACTATAAGCCCAAACTTTACATCGAATCCGTCGGACCGGAAAAGGGGCTAAAGAGCGCTCTGGAGAATGTTATGGCGGTGTTACAAGAAAAATATCCCGGTATCGAGCTGGTTAAGGAAAAGACCGGGTGGTCCGTAAACATTCCGCAAAAGTACCATGTGGGGCACGAAGCACATTTCGGCCAGGTAACGGAAAAATATCTCAAGTTTTTGGTTGACGGTACACTGCCTTTCTGGGAAGTACCGAATATGATAGCAAAGTATTATACGACGACGACGGCACTGGAAATGGCTCAGAAATAATTGCATTGGGACATGAGAGAATGGATCCCCTTGTTAATTTATAATGGGTGATTCCCGCCCATTTGTTTTTCAATCCATTCACACCTTATATTCCACCTCCCTCATGCGCTGCAGGTCTCACGAGGCTCCGGGCAGGAAAAGGACCGGTTGCCCCCGCGACGGCCGTGGGATTGTTTTATATAAGGCAGGTGCCGCCACACTGAGATCGGCGCTCTTGAAACCAAGATATTGTCCTGACGCCCGGGTACAAAGATCTCTTCCTGTACTTGGACCCGTAGTCAACACCTGCCTGTAATGAATCACTCACCGTTACGGCCGGATTTTACCAAACGAAGGGTGTTTTGACAACACCCGGAAAATATCTATACTATAAAAGCGAATATAAATAAAATTTCCAAGTTATCAATTCACAACGATTGTCAGAATAGAATGAGCTTGACTTTTTGTTTCAAACGCCTTGCCTTCGATCCATGTTTTAAAGGGCATATCCTCACCGGTCAAATTTAAAACAACGATGGCCAGAGAGTTATCAGGATTTATATACGCTGTTGTCAACAATTCATCCTTGTTGGATGAACTGATAATCCGCCGTGCACCGGGCCTGATAAATTTGGAAAAATGACCCAGATAGTAATACGAATTCATATAGGTGATTTCGCCGGTTTTAGTATCGCCGATAACGGGCGCATAACATAAATTGTAAACGTGATTGGGTCCTCCTGTTTCGTCCAGAAGAACATTCCAGTCCACCCAGGCGACGGTTCCTTTGTTTAAATCGTGCAAAATCGATTCTCCGTAACGTTCACCCCATTTCCACAGGTCCAGACTGTCCGCATTGAAAGGAAACACACACCCTTCGGTAAAAACAAGATGTTTATCCGGAAAAGCCTCTCGGTGCAGACGCACGTTATCAAAACTGTCGTTCACATACCAGTGGAATCCGGTTCCCCACACATATTTCGATGCTTCCGGATCATCATAAACCACCTTGGCACGCTGGTACATGATGCCTCTGTTATGGTCCCAAATTATAATCTTTATATCGGGAAACGAAGAATTAACAACCGCAGGACCTAAATAATCCCTGACGAAATCACGTTCTTCCTGAGCCGTAAAAATGCACGATTCCCAGCGTTGAACCGCCATGGGTTCGTTTTGCACGGTCAATCCCCAAATCGGTACTCCTTCTTTAGAATATTCGTCCATAAATTTTATAAAATAATTTGCCCAGACCCCCCGGTATTCGGGTTTTAATTTCCCGCCGTGCAACATGTCGTTGTTGGTTTTCATCCATGCCGGAGGACTCCAGGGTGAAGCAAAAAGCTTAAAATCGGGGCCTGCCGCGGCAATGGCTTGTTTAATAAACGGCAGTTTAAATTTGCGGTCGTGCTCGATGTCAAAATTTTCCAGCAACGTATCTCCATCGGTTTCCGTATACGCGTAACTTTCACTGGAAAAATCACAGCTATGAATATGGGTGCGGCAGAAAGAATAACCGATTCCTTTTTCGGCATCAAAATAAGCCGTGATGATTTCCTGCTGTTTTTCGGCAGGCAGTTTATAGAACGTTTCCGCAGACGCATCCGTCAGGGCGCCGCCGATACCGACGAATTCTTCGAATTTTTTATTCGTATCGATCATGATTGCTGCGTCTCTTTCATTCGGTTGTGGGAATTCCGATATTTCAAAGCCGTCTGTTTTGGCCAGACGTTGATCGGTATCTTTGGCGGTCACATAGACAGTTATATTTTTATTTGTCAGGTCAAACGGTTGAATTTTCGTTTGATCGACGCAGGAAAAATACAGTGTCACAAAAACAAATAGCAGCGCGAAAATTTTATAACGCATAAGTTTGTCTCCTTTAAAGAAATGTAGAGATGCGGTGATATTTTTCAACCTGGTAGAAAACAATGGTATATATTTTCATAAATCAAAGCTTTATTTCATTCTTGACACGCTCCGCCGACACGGGTAACCGTTTAATCCGTGCGCCGGCAGCGTCGAAAACCGCATTGGCGACAACAGCGCCCATGGTGATAATCGCCGGTTCACCGCCGCCCTGGGGGGCGTCATTTTTGGCATCGATGATGACCGTCTCGATCTTTGGGAGCCACGAAAAACGGGGAATTTCGTAGGCGTCAAAATTAAGATCGAGAATCCGGCCGCCCTTGAAATGCAGGTCTTCGGCCATGGCATAACCCAGCCCCATGGTGATGCAGCCTTCCATTTGTATGGTCGCACCGTGCGGATTGACGGCCAAACCCATATCCTGAGCGCACACCACGCGTTTTACAGTGACCCTACCCGTATCGGGGTTAACAGCGACTTCGGCCATGGTAGCAACGGATGTGCCGGCATCGGTTCCGCACGCAACGCCATAACCGCGTCCGCTGGGCGCTTTGGCCGGTTTCCAGTTGAATTTTTCCGCAGCGGCAGATAAAACACGCCGCATTTTTTCATCGCTCATATTTTGTAAGCGAAATTCCACCGGATCCATCCCGGCAGCAGCAGCCATAATGTCGATCTGCGATTCTCGGGCAAACGTGTTTGTATTGTTACCTGGTGCCCGCCACGCTCCGGTAGCGAAAGGATGCGTGCCGGGATCGCCACCCCAACCGGAACCGTGCGCCATGGTTCTGGAATTGGGAACGGCATAAAAATGCTGCGCTCCCCTTTCGCCGGCAAAATAGACATGATAATCCCAAAAAACGATACGGCCGTTTTGATCGACACCCGAGTCAATTTTGACAACGGCCGCCGGGCGAAAGGAATCATGGAAAAACTCCTCTTCGCGCGACCATGCCACCTGAACGGGTTTACCACTCAATTTTGACAAACGGGCGGCTTCGACAACCTGAAGATTGCGTGTTTTTCCGCCAAAACCGCCGCCGACAAAGGGCGATATCACACGGACATTTTCAGCCGGAAAACCCAAGGCCTGGGCGACCTCGTTTTTCGCGGTAAACGGCGTCTGCGACGACGGCCACACTGTGGCTTTATCTCCCTCCACATGCACGACGGCGGTATGAGGTTCGATTGGCGTATGGGCTTTGTACCCGTCCAGAAAAGATTCTTTAAAAATTTTTGCGGCCTCTGCTTTTCCCTTTTCAAGATCGCCGTTCTCCGCAACCACATTTCCGTTTGGAGCCACCTTCACCAAATGATCAAAGATGGTGTTCTCGTCCAGATCGGATTCCGGCGTCTCATATTCGGCCTTTATTTTGGAGAGGGCTTTTTCCGCTACATCGGGATATTCGTGCAAAACCGCGATCAGATCGTTTTCCTCGATCACACGGACGCCTTCCACCTCTTTCGCCGCAGACACATCGACGGCAATCCGCTTGGCATGATGATCAGGGGGACGAAGAATGCAGGCGTAAAGCATGCCGGGCAGCCGGACATCTCCGGCATATTTGGCCTTTCCCGTCACCTTTTCACGGGCGTCCTGACGCAGATAGGATTTACCCATAATTTTAAATTGATCCGGTGTCTTGACCGGTACTTTTTCTGAAGCAAAACGTGCGATTTTTTGGCCTTTTGCCAGTTGTGCGTATGATACACTTTTCTTGTTGTCGGAACGGGCGTACACAATACCGTTCTCAACAACCAGTTGATCGATCGGTTCGTTCAATTGCTCGGCGGCAAGCTCGAGCAATACCCGGCGGCCTTCGGCACCGGCGGCACGCAATGGCGGACCGAAAAAACGCGTGGACATGGAACCAAATGTACCCATATCCCAGGGGCAGAGATCCGTGTCGCCCATCACCATATCCACAGATTCCAGGTCAACATCCAGTTCATCGGCAAGCATTTGCGCCAGCGATGTTATCACACCCTGCCCCATTTCAATTTTTCCCGTAAAACAGCTCACTCTTCCGTCTTCACCGACACGCAGAAATGCATTAAAATCGGTCGGCAAAGACGGCCGCTGGGCAAACACCGAAGGCGCGCTAATGGTCATCAAAATAAAAATACCGCCCCCGAATGATTTCAGGAAATCACGCCTGTCGATTAAAATATCCCCCAGACGGTCGGTAAAATCAAGATTCAGATAGTTTTCATTTTTCATTTCAGAAACCTCCCATAGATTTTGCCGCCACCTGGATGGCTTTGATGATGCGTTTGTGCGCGCCGCACCGGCACAGATTATCCTCCATGCCGTCGATGATTTGCTGCTCCGTCGGATCGGGATTATTGCTCAGCATGGCATAAGCATTTAAAATCATCCCCGGCGTACAATAGCCGCATTGTAACGCGTCATTATCCATGAATGCTTTCTGCAAGGGGTGCAGATCGCCGTCCTTTTCCAATCCTTCAATCGTTACAACCGTCCTGTTTTTTATCTCTATCATTGATGTCTGGCACGATCGTTCCGCTTCGCCGTCGATCAGAACCGTACATGCACCGCAGAAACCTTCTCCGCAGCCGTATTTCGTCCCGGTCAAACCCAGGTCGGTGCGCAATACCCACAAGAGCTTTCGGTCGCTGTCGACGTCAAGCTCTGTCGTTTTTCCGTTCAGAGTAAATTTAATGCGCTCTTTCATTATGAACTCCTGGAATAAATTTCATAGTTTTCAATAAAACAATAACAATCTAATCGTGGAATTTCTGTTGAGAATTAAATCGAATGGTGGTTTTAATAAAATATGATGCTTTTGGTAAAGTGTCAAGTGTTTTGTTCGAATTTTTTCGCTTTCCCGGAACCTGACCGGCCCGTTCCCGTACCCGACTTTTTCACAACCAGCCAGTATCCCACACTCAGCGCAATGGTAATTCCCGCCATCGCCCATATATATTCAGGCGTCAACTCTTCGATATTTCGAATATGCCTACCGTGTCAAAATCATTTTTCGAGTTTTAATTAAATGATCACATTCCAGCCTGCAAAAGTACAATCCACTCGCCATACGATTACCGGAATTATCAGTACCGTCCCATATCATGGAATAACGCCCTGGTGCTATGATATCACTTACCAGCTCTCGAACCTGCGTTCCGGTGATATTGTAGACTGAAAGTTTCACGGCACTTTGTTTTTCTATTTCAAAACTGATGGTTGTACTCGGATTAAAGGGATTGGGATAATTTTGCCCTAATTTTGCCTTAATTGGAAGAACACTTTTTGATTTTTGCAGAACACCCACCAAATCGGGATCGTACAAATAGTTTATAGATTTATCACTATAGGGATCGTCAAACATTGTCGAGTCGATTTCAACGGGAAAAACCTCTGTTCCAATTCCAATATATCCAATTGGGTGACAACCGCCTTTAAAGTAATTTTTGATGGCAAATCTCAAACTGGGTTCCATTCCGGACGGATCGAGCACTGCAAGAGTCAATACATATTTCCCTTTTGGGAGATCGTAGATGTTAAATGTCCCTTGGGCGGTAAACGGTTCGACAGGAACTGTATATTTTGATTCTGATTTATTCCACTTGTCACCGGGCATCCATGTGCGAATGTCGACCTCCTTGAACGTCGCTCGCCATACAACATCACCGCTTTCGTTCAACAATCCGAGCTCCACCGGCCAGTCGTAATAGAACGGGGCTGAGCCCGTGTTACGGCCTGAAAAAAAGACGGTAAAATCTTCACCGGTTTCGATGCGACTGGGATACCTGACCTCATCAATCACATATCGATAGCCAAATGTTTTTTGAACCTCTTCGGCGCCGGCGCGAGCTGCACTGTTATTCTGATCATAATCCGCTACCCACCGTAGCTGGGTACAGTGCAGCCAGCGAATGGTGTAGATGAGAAAATTTCGATGTTCCGGATCAACCATCGTATCCGTAGGATCGTCGCCGGGTTGAATTCTCCAATCGCCCCAGTTATAGGCAGTTTCGCCGCCTATAATCTCATTTTTCCACCGGTCACCAAGATTGTAAATCGGTTGTCCATGCCCTTGCATTTGGTTGTAATGCGCCCAGGAATCCCAGTAAATACCAAATTTGAACTCTCTGAATTCCCATGGATGACGGACCAAGATTTTTTTATTCGGAAAATTACTGCGAAATTCTTCACCCAGAATCTGCTCGATTTCTTTGGATGGACTTGGGCTGTGATGCTCGCCCCATTTACCGATGATGCCCATTTCAATATGTGCGACTCGTGGATCACCATCCCAGCATTCACCCAATTTCCATATCATGGTTTTGAGCCGTCTTTTGAACTGATCACTGGTATAATCGCCGGTTTCCATATCCTCCGGCCAATAAGTGTCGTCGCCGTCCCAGTGCAAATAAACGCGTGGAATGACTTTGATGTTTTTATCTTCAACTCCCGCCCACGCATTGTCGCACCAATCTTTGATCTCGGGGATATCATCCAATGAGTCGCGCTCAATCTCATTCCATTTGATATAACTGTGCATGAGTGTTGCCCATTCATTATCCTCCCAGCGACCGCGATTGGTGAAACCCTTTAAAGGATTGCGCAGTGGGCGAAGATATTCTCGGGGATAAATTGTAACAGTTTCAGCTGCCTGTATTGGTGCATAAATCTGAGGCAACAGGATGATGGCCAGTATTATACTGAAAAGTCTTTTCATATTTTTTTCCAAATTTGATTATGAATGCTAAAAATAAGGTACTGGAACATACGGCGCACAGTACTTTGGGATTTTAAAGAACGTTATGCGTAGCATCGAAAATTCAGATTCGCGCATCGCTGTTCCAGTCAGGTTAATTTTTATTGACTGACCAAATCCCCCGAATGACGCCTAAAAGAATCGGCTGTTTAAATCCGGTGCATTTTTTTGTTTGATTTAGTTGAAGTGTACTCATGTTTTGTTCTATCGCATTGATCAAAGGGGATTCTTATTTTGTGATTACGCAAATCAAAAACATTTGCCTGGTGTTATTCTCTGTGATGCCCGGCACAAGAAGCGAATCGTCAGTCCGATTCCAACGCGGGGCGGGATC
>JAFGEC010000311.1 GCA_016931775.1 Candidatus Zhuqueibacterota bacterium
CCGCGAGGGGTGGTGCCTGGGAAGGATAAAGACCCAATTAAATGATAAATTCAGTCAGGACCTTGATTCGGCAGCTGAAAAATATGCTGCACAACTCTCGGAACTGCAACAGCAAAACCCCTTCGGCGTACCCTACCGCCCGCATATATGGGGGGCGGGCTGGAACATTCAGCATTTCGGTGTTTCTTTATACTATTTACATTCCGCATGGCCGGATATTTTCCCACCGGATGCCATATTCAATGCGTTAAATTTCGTTCTCGGCTGCCATCCCGGATCCAATACAACATCATTTGCTTCGGGAGTCGGCATCAACTCGTTGACGGTTGCATATGGTTTAAATCGAGCGGACTGGTCCTTTATTCCGGGTGGTGTGGCATCCGGTACGGCATTGATCCGGCCGGATTTACCGGAACTCAAAGAATGGCCTTTTTTCTGGCAGCAAACCGAATATGTTATCGGTGGAGGAGCGACAAATTTTATGTTTCTTGTACTCGCAACGGAAAAATTACAACAACGTTGACCCGATAATATTGGTAAAAAAATGAAAAAATTACATCTATTACTCAAAATTGCAATGGTTCTCTCGGTCGTATTTCTACTGGCCACGGTGTTCGATTTACTGGCCCTGCACGATGTTTACAAAGACTATGTCAGCAAAACAGTACTGCAATATCTGGAGATCGACCTGTCTGAAGAATTGCCTTCCTGGACGGATACACCGGGAGAATGGAGAGACATTCAGATTATTTGGGTTTTTCGGCTCTTATTTGCCTTTTTTATCATTTTTGTACTGAATGCCTGCAAAAGATATACGGTGAAAACGTTGCAAGAGTTGAAGGCGGCGGAGGAGGAAGAGGATTATACTTAGGCTCTCACATTATTATTCGTCTCTCAGTGAAGCGACGGTGGGCATGCCCTAAAAAAGCCTCGACGAAACCGGACTACAAAACAAAACCCACGGATTAAATATCCGTGGGCGTTGAATGAACCGTTTTACGACAGAGGTACAAAAACTATTATTTCACTACATTTGCAGCAAACAGCTCGTTATTGAGTCGATTATAAAAGGGCCAGGGATTGCTGGGGTCTTGCGCTTTGACCCTATAAGCCAGTTCCGTATTACGAACGTATATCAGGGTTAACTCGGCCTGAACCCGCAGCAGATCACTTTGATCCCTGTGTGCGATACGGTTGAGGACCGCTTCAACCTTTGAATAATCCGCTTGCGGATAACGAGATTTCATTTTGACGATCTGATAAGCCGCGCTGCTGCGCAATCCGGCGTTGTCCGATTTTAAAGCGACAATATAATTATCCAATGCTTTGTCGATTTTTTGTTGTACCGGTATGGCTGCGAATGTCATCGTTGCGATGATAAAAATAATTCCGATTGTGATATATACTCGTTTCATGATAAACCTCCTTGTTTGTATTTTTCAGCTATTGCTACAATTACATACGGAGGTTCCACCCTAAAGTTGTCAAAGTTTCGTCAAATGATGTCAAAAAATGTCATTGAATAAAAAAAGAAAACTTAAAACCTTACTCGCACACAACCGTCAATGCCGCCTCTTCACTTTCCTTGTACCCGTACCGTATCGCCCGCGCCCGAATGGTGATTTCACCCGGACTTGTCGATAACGGCCCGGTATACAACAGCCAGTAGGGTTCTTCACCAGACTCCAGCGTATAGGCAATTGAAGCTCCCTGCGTAGGACAGTGCAATTTTATCATCGCCGGTGATTGCAGTCGAACAAAGCTTTCAACTGCCGTTGCGCCGCGATTGCTCGGCGCATTGGGGATAAACATCACCCGGTGGGTTTGCGGCTGAATGCCACCGGGATACCAGCGGTTTACCATTTCCAGCTCGGATATGTCACCCATATCACCACTTTTTTCACGCCACTCATCTAATACCCTGCTTAAACGCTCCAAAACCGCCTTGTATTTACTATCATATGCCAAATTATTGATATTGTGAGGATCCGCATCACAATCGTACAGCTCTTCAGCAGGCCGGTTGTCGGCAATCCACAAATTTTGTGCGCCATCCAGCTCGCCCTCAGCCTGCAGCCGCAGTATCTCCTGCATAATACCACTTCGATTACGGTAGGGCACCCAAATGATATAAGGTTTTTCCGGATAAAAATTACGAACATAACGATATTTTTTGTCCCTTACAGAGCGCACCATATCATAGGAGTTATCAAAACGATCCCGCGCTGAAAAAACGTATTCACGCGCCGCTTTCTTTTGGAGCCCGAGAAATGCCCTCCCCTGCATATGCCGTGGAATTTCAATACTCGCCAGAGACAAAACAGTCGGTCCCAGATCGATTGAGCTGATCAAATCGTGATTCACACTGCCGGGCCGGATAGTCTGCGGCCAGCGCACAATCAAGGGTACATGGGTTCCCGAATCGTAAATCCAGCGTTTTTTACGCGGTAAACCGTCGCCATGATCACTCCAAAAGAACACGATTGTGTCCTCAGCCAGCCCATCCTCGTTCAGTTGTTCAAGCACTTTACCCACCTGACTATCCAGTTTGGCAATGTTATCGTACAACCGGGCGATTTTATTACGTACAATGGGCGTATCCGGATAATACGGCTCCACCGGTACAGTCGCCGGATCCGTGACCTCGGGATCGGGCCAGTTTTGGCTCTCATGGGTTGTGGTAAAATTGATCACACAAAAAAACGGCTGATCTTTATCCGGCCGGTTGCGCCAATGGGCCGTTCTGCTGCATTCATCCCACGCCGTAATTGGTGTTTCGAACTGATAATCTGTTTTGACATTGTTGGTGCAAAAATAGCCGGCAGCCCGCATATATTCGGTAAATGTTTTCACGTAATGCGGGGGTACCGCCGAGTAGGGTGTCGGCAAACCTTCGGCCTTGTGGCTGGTACGCATATGATGGGTGCCGATACTGGTTTGATACATGCCTGTGATGATCGCGGACCTGTTAGGCGCACAAACCGGTGCTGCAGTAAAAAAATTGCTGAACCGTATACCCTCGGAGGCCATCTTGTCCAGAACCGGTGTGCGAGCGACTTTATCACCGTAACATCCCAGGCGGGGACTGATATCTTCACACGAAATCCATAATATGTTCGGCCGTTTTACGGATTTGCCTCCGGCAGGTGTTTGTTGAATTTTGCTACCGCATGATAATACCAAAACACCACTGCCTGCAGCCAACATTCCGGCCTGCAGAAACCGCCTGCGAGGTAAGGATCGATTTTTCTCCAAAGCGTCCTCCTTTTTATAAAAAAGTTATGGCAGAACCCTTTTGGCATCGGTTCGACCACGTCAAAAGAGGCAATCCTTCAAGCACAAAAAGACCATGCGTATCAAAGTAATTATACAAAAAGAGATCGATGATACCAGAAAAAAATGTATGGCGCCCCCATTCGTTAGAAATTCCACTCATTCCGAACCATCCATCTAAGACATTGGCTTTCTTGTACAATCTTGTCTCGGCCTCGACGTTGCAGGCAGTTTTCCCCGCTACCTGGGTCCCCAGTGCGGAAGAGGCAATCCCTGCTCCAGTGCTCCTAAATCGGGTGCTTGACCGGTTATTTCATCATTTACATTGGGAAGAACAACACCTGCATCCACCGCAACACATCCCGGTCGCAACTGAAAGTTCAGGCTGTCAGCCAAATAAACAGGATAAATTATGGGCCCGGCATTTGGGTCAAGTTGTGAATAGTCGGCAAAAATCGGTTCTGGGACATTGAGAAAAATATTAAAATCAACCATTATACTTTTCATTTCCTGTCCGCTGGTTGAGCGAAGACCGGAAAGAGATTTATAACCAAGTGCCGGTCCGGTAAGGTCATAATTACTCAATACATCCGATGTTGGTGCCAGCCACTCGATGGGAGAATCATTTGCCGGAGAGAACCAATAACCGTTGTAATCAAATGATGAATAGGATGTATAGGTCATCAAGCCGATAACAGGAAATTTGCTGTCTGATGGCGGAAGGAAGAGATTATTGCGAAAATGTACATTCGAGCACCCCTGACTTGCCAG
>JAFGEC010000312.1 GCA_016931775.1 Candidatus Zhuqueibacterota bacterium
GACATACGCAGGGAAAATTCAATTTCCAGGCCGTTTTGGAAATCGGCTTGCATAAAAAGACGCCCGGATTCTTTTTGCGGAGCGAGTTGCTTAATATCCGAGACCAGCTCATCCGGTTTGTACCATTGGCCGTCGATGCCGACGATCGGATACGAAGTCATGGCAAAAGGGTGGCCAAAGGTAACCCCGCAATTTTCGTCCAATGATGAAGAATTGTCTACGCCTTTGTACGTACCGATCGTAAAATAACCGCCGGTGACCAGTGTCACTTCGGCGATTTCACCTTTCAGCATTTGGCTGCCGTATCCGGCGCCTTGCGTATGGAGTCCCGACGTTTTCGATAGGGATTCCGGAAAAGAAAGGTCAAAGCGGCTTTTATCCACAGCCCACAAATGTACGGTGGATAAGCATAAAAAGACAATCATAAATCGTTTCATATGACCTCCTAAAGATTGGGATTGAGCAGGATTCATTTTTTAATTGGCAATTTGAGTGCCAGAAATTTTTATTATTATTAAATTATTGTAAATAAATAGTATAAAAATTTACCGCCCAATTTGATAATTATTAAAGTGCGAAAATAATTCGTACTAGAGTAAAATTTTCGTATTTCTAAAACTGACAGGTCATGTGTAATGCTGTGGGAGATGCGGATAGAGTCACCTTTTTATTTCCGACTGAAAAAAATAAAATATCAGTCTGGGCATATAGCCAAATCGCCGTGTACGATAGAATAAAAACGTTGCGTTTTTGGTAAAGGGTATTCCAAATATCATATTTTCCGCCGATTTTACGTGGATCTACCTCACGCATGTAATTTTGATGTGCACGGTTGCAATCAGCCGTATAATATATCGCAGCGCCCAAACAGATTACACTCACCCCCGCCAGTATTTTGCCTTTTGTCTTTTGTCCGGAATAATAATGACCCCAGCCCGGAAAAATCATCGAACGACTAACTGCATGCCGAATTCGATCATCATACTGTGTTACAGTTACTGTATCTTTGAAAACATGGGCCACGACAACGGTATCCTTACGGGCAAGGCAGGTCTTGATCTGATTAAAAAAAGCCAATATTTTAGGAGATGTTTGAACGGGATCCATGGTGTGTCCCGGATCGATCTTGAGAATTTCACTGAAACAGGCCAGCGACTGCTGCATTTCAAGCAGCGAAAAAAAAGAAATACCCTTAAGTTGATAAAGTGTCAGCTTTTGCTCATTCGACAATTTTTCGGATCCATTCAATAACGAGTCCGCCAGTAGTATAACTGCCGGATAGTCAAAATTTTTAAATTTTTCATCTACAACGTCAAGTTCAACAGCATTCATGTGCAGAACCGACGTGAGTAAAAAAAGAATTGTCAATCTCGTCATTTGATCAAGATCATTTTTTTATATTCAAAATAGCCCGCTGTCGACAGTTTGAATAAATATATATCACTGGGGAGGTGCTCCCCGCCTTCGCCCCTGCCATCCCATATATATTGGAAATGGCCGGGATTGAGTGTCGCATTTACGAGCAACTTTACCCGTTCTCCCCTGACATTGTAAATTTCCAGCAATGTCTTAGAACGCTTATTTAATGTAAAACAAATCGTTGTGCCGGCATTAAACGGATTCGGATAATTTTGTTCCAGCCGGAAATCGGTCTCACCGGGTTCTTTTTTTACATAAACGTTTGTGTTATTGACCAATTCGAGCATCTCAACCGATGCGACAATGTTGTCGTTTTCATCCCTGCCGCCGAATACGTAAATTGCGTTGTCGAAATATACCGCCATCAGTCCCTTGCGCGCGTAATTGAGCTGCAAATCAGGCTCTATGGAAAATCCCACATCATAGATTCGAAAGATTTCAGTCGACACCAACGCATCGTTTGTTTCATTATAACCACCGATGATATATATATCACCTTTGGGTGTACAAACGGCCTGAGCACCGGCCCGTGCTTCAAACATTTCGGGAAACATAATTCGTTCAAAAATACGTGTATTTATATTGAACCGGTATATTCTACGGGACACGCCAAAATAAGTGCCGCCGAAAATATAATAGGTGTCTTTATAATAGGCAGAAAACTGGTGCCAGGGTACTTCCGGAAAAATCGAGTCCGTCATTACGATTTTCTTTTGGATGATATCATACACCATTAAATAAGGAAAATCGGTAAAATCCGTTTGATTGCGGTACCCGCCGAACAAATAGAGTTCTCCGCGGAAAATTCCGCCTGTCGCAAAAACTCGATCCATATAGATATTACGGTCGATGATAAACGATTTTGTCCCCCGCCATACTTCAAGCGACGCCCCGTCATATTCATTCCGCCCTATAATGCCACCGCATATAATCAAACTGTCTCCGGAAAAATCGGCGACAAATCCACTGCGGCCGGTTTGCATTTTACCGGCAAGCCTCCATTGACCGGTTGCGGGATCAAATTCCTGAATATCCGGTATCGGCGCCAGCCCGTTGCTTGAATCACCACCGACGATATAAATTTTGGAATTTTGCACAACAGCCTTTCCGCCCACCACCGGGGTCGGCATCTCACCGATCTCCTGCCACGAATAACCCTGACCGTACAGCCCTGTAAATACGGTAAATAGGAAAATAAGACCAAACATTCTGATTTTAAACATCAAATTTTCACATTTCTTTGCGTTTTTAATATATATCATTACAATAATCATACCACAAATTTAAACGATTACGAAACGTTTCTATAAATTTTAATATATTTTATTCCTTTTCAAAACGATAGCGGAAATCCAGTGTGTCTTGCCGTGTGATATTTATGGGCTGCTCCGTCCGCTGAAAATTTGGATTTTCAAGCGCAAGAAGATGCTCACCCGGATCCAGTATAATAGGTGCTGTGGGTGTGTGGCCCTTAAATTGACCGTCTACATATATTTTTGCCCACGGATACACCTTACAGTCAAGATACCCGAATAGTGTATCAAAATTGACTTTGAACAGCAATTCTATGTTTGGATCGATTTGTATTTTTTTTCGATAAATCGGATAATTGGGATGTTTCAATAGTATTTCGTGCATACCGGCGTTCAAAGTGAGGGATTTTTCCATCGGCGTGGTCGCAACGCGTGTTGAGTCGATGAAAACGTCGGCCCATGGAAGACACATTACCGCCAAATAACCGGTAGTTTTGATATCGGGCGAACTTTTCTTCATGGATTCGGAATCGACAACCGGTGGTTTTTGGCTGACGGCAACAGGTTTTTCCGGTACAAAAGTTACGGTCGTATCGGATATTGATTCCGGTTTTTCTTCAGCAATATGTCTATTCCGTTCAAGTATCGCTGTTGCGACCTGTAAAACCATCAAAATGATCCCGGAAATGCCGATCAAAACAGGTACAAATTTGCGCTTCTTACCGTGCGTCGTCGGCGGTATTTTTGGTATTATACCAAGGAGACTCAAAATTTCTATGGCTGAACCGGCGCGATGCCGGCGGTCGCGGACAAGCAAAAGGCTCAGGGCACGGTCGATGGGCTGAGGCAGCGAAGCGATTTTGGTATTGATTTCGCCGTAATTCGCTGTTAAAATATTATTGATCGTAGTGCCGACGTCCGGTCCTAAAAATGGATTTTTACCGCAAAAAAGCTCCAATGCGACGACCCCCAGAGAGAACAGGTCACTTTGCGGTGACGGCTTTTCACCGCGTATCTGCTCCGGCGACATATAACCCGGCGTTCCGACAATGGACGATTTTTGAGTCATTTGGTTTTCATCGGACAGCAGCGCCAGTCCAAAATCCGCCACCTTTACGCTGTAATCGGCACCAACCAGGATATTCTCCGGTTTAATATCACGATGTATAACGTTGTGACTGTGGGCATAGTGAATACCCTGCAAAATTTGTACAAAGATGGATCGTTTAATTTTTTCATTAAGCTTATTCCTCTGTACCTGGCGCAGGTTGTTTCCGGGAAAAAATTCGAAAGAAATATAAAAATATTCCGCAAACATACCAAAATCCAGCACCTTGATGATATTGGGGTGATCGAGTTGTGCCAATATTTTTGCTTCCCGTTTAAACCGGTGCAATACCGTTTGATCCGGCAAATTTTGACAACACAACGTTTTGAGTAATATTTGTTTGCTCAAAAAGATATGCCGGGCAATGTACACAGCGGTGTAATCGTCCTTTTTCAGACATCTTTCAATATCAAATTTTTCAAACAGTCTCTGCATTCGACTCTTTTTGTCCGTCCTCGAGTTCTTTTAATTTTAACTGAATCCAGCGCACGGAAACGCCCAGAGATTTGGCGGCTTGTGTGCGGTTGTTGTCGAATTCCTTCAGGCGCCGCAGCAACAGCTGTTTTTCAACATCTCTCAACGTGCCCGAATAATCTTCAATACTTTGTTTTTCCTCTAATTTAATATGTTCCGGCAGCAACCTCTCGCCATCACATAGGATGAGCGCCCGCTGGATGACATTTTCCAATTGACGAACATTACCGGGCCATGAATAATTTTCCAGTTTGGAAAGGGTTTGGCGATCGATTTTTAGGCTGCGGTTGCTGTATTTTTTTAAAAAATGATCGGCAAGATGAGATATGTCCGTTCGCCGCTCTCTCAACGGCGGTAAGGTAATGGGAAACACGTTTAACCGGTAAAAAAGATCCTGTCTGAAACGGCCGTTACCCACCATTTCGTACAGGTTCTGATTGGTAGCGGTAATGATTCGCACATCTACCCGGCGCACCTGTGTATCACCGACGCGAATGATCTCCTGATTTTGCAGTACACGCAGCAGTTTGGCCTGCAGTCCGGGCGTTATATCACCGATTTCGTCCAGAAAAAACGTTCCACCGGAAACAACTTCGAACAGGCCTTTTTTATCCGTATGCGCGCCGGAAAATGCGCCTTTTTTATAGCCAAACAGTTCACTTTCTAACAATGTTTCGGGAATGGAACCGCAAAACTGGGCAAGAAACGTCTTGTCTTTTCTCGGACTCAGATGATGGATAGCCCGGGCGACCAGATCCTTACCGGTTCCGCTTTCACCCAAAATCAGTACCGTGGCGTCGGTTTTGGCCACACGGTGCACCAGATTGGCGATCTGGCGTATGGCCGGGCTGTTACCCACCATGTCCGGGATGGTCTGTTGCGCCTCAAGCTGGCTGCGCAATGCCCGGTTCTCGTCGCGTAAAGATTCCACCTGCAGAATCCTGTCGAGCGCCAGTGACAGCATATTTGAGAAAAAATTGAGAAAATCGAGATATTCTTCGGAAAACGCCGTGCGGTTTTCCACACTGTCCACCAGAATCACTCCCCATACCTGGTTGTCCTGAAATACGGGTACGCCGATGACTGATTTTATTTTGTGAATTTGAACGCTTTTAAATTGCGACAGAGTGGGATCGCTTTGAACGTCGTGGTAAAGCACCGGACGTTTTTCCACCACAACGCGGCCCAGGATGCCTGAGGAAAAAGCGGAAAGATCGGAAATATCCTCTTTGGCAATATTTCGGGCAGCGAGTATGTTAAATTCGTTGCTGGATACCTGCCATTGAGCGAACAGGCCGCGTTCGGCGTGGGTGGCACCGACAATAACATCCAGAGCATCAGCCATGAGGGATTCGCTGTATTCTGCCGCGCTGAGCAGACTGCTGATGCGGTAGAGGGCGTGGAATTGCTCCTTCCGAATATCGGTTAATGAAAGGAAATCGAATTTTTCGGTATTTTTAGAATCCATTAATTGTTATCCGATACTTTAAAAGAAGCCGGTTTTGAACGCGACTGGTTGTAAAATTCGTCAACACACCAAATCACCCAAAAATAATTATTAACTGGCAGACGGCTGTCAACGGTATATGATACACTGTCGGCAGGAATTCCGGTTTTTTGCCATATGATTTCGGGCATAAATTCGTATTTATACACCTGAATCGTAAATGTAAAAAGAAAACCGGAGCGGAATGCCTTCCACCGTAATCGAGGAGCCCCGGTCACTTCCTGATAATTGGAAGGGGACTGGAATTCCACTTCGGGCATCACCCGCTTTACCGCGCCTTTGCCCACATGGATAAAATGGGAAAACCGGTCCCGTACCACTATATCAAAATCATATCCCACCACATCTTCGATGGAATTGACGTTCAGGTCGTTCAATTTAAACGCCTGTTCGTACATTTTGCTGTCCAGATTATATTTTAACGGTGAAGCAACATCCAAATAAGGATTGTTCACATAAACCGAGTCGATATCGAGATCCGTATCGGTAATGCCGGCCTGTATAATCACCTTTCCGGTTTGCAGATCCGGATATTGGTACAAGACTTCACTATAGATGCGCAGACTGTCCAGAACAGGACATGCGTTTAATTGCTTTTGTACCGTTACGGATTTCCGGCTGTTCCACTGAATAAAAAGAGAATCTGATAAATAGCCCGGTTTGGTAAATTGAAGCAGGCCGTTTTCGGGCTTGAGATTTGCAATCTGAAAATGGCCGTTCCCATCGGTGACAGCAAAACGTCCGCCGGGAGACCAGTTTACCGTCACATTCGGCACCGGCCGGCTCGGGACGGAAACACCGATGACCAAACCCTCAATGACTGCCAGCGAGGTGTTTTTATTCAGCGGATCCAGCGGATTTTCGTGTGGTGCATCGCAATATAACAGCACAAATAGTGTATAAAAAAAGATATGTAAACCATGACGAATTTTTAGACACATTTTTTTCAATGTTTTACCCGAATTTGTTGAAAAAGATAAAAAAAATAAATATATTTTCCAATGAAAAAATGGTAAATACCATGTCTTTAACAGGTGTGGAGTTTTTCGACAGTCATGAATGATTGTGTTCGGACGGGGTATTAATCATTTAGTGTGCCGATCCGTGGCTAAAAAAAATTAAACAAAATAGTTAACTATTATAAATTACAACAATATCATAAGCTAACTTTGGTTGATGGCTATGGGCACTGCGGGGTCGCGCTCCGCTGCCTTTTGGAAGCAAAGAGAGATAAGGATAAACGAAAGCGGCAGAATTTTAGGTCGGAAAGCGGTCGTCTCATTTCCCAAATCTGCTGTCATAAAAATTTTTTTTCGAGAGGAAATTTTACGCCATAATGTTAGATCAAAAAATGGAAATAATCGTCGAGCATGTTTATAAAGAAATTTTAAATCAACTTTCCCGGCAAAATAATTCCCAACACACTGTCTCTCAAGAAAAAGAGGCGTTAACTCGAGCACAATTGGCCAAATATATCGACCATACACTGTTGCGCCCGGATGCCACAGAAGCGGAAATATTACAGTTGTGCCGGGAAGCGCAGGAATATGGATTTGCCACAGTGTGCGTAAATCCCATTTGGGTAAAATTATGTAGCGACCAACTGGCAGGCAGCGGTGTGCAGGTTTGTTCCGTCATCGGATTCCCGCTGGGCGCGTCCACGACGTGTCTCAAGGTGGAGGAGGCCAAACGCGCTGTTTCTGATGGGGCGCTGGAGATCGATATGGTAATAAACGTCGGTAAACTTTTGGGGAAAGATTTTTCATTTGTATATAATGACATCCGGCGTGTGGTCGAAACATCAGAACCGGCACTTGTCAAGGTCATTCTGGAAACCTGCCTGTTAAACGACGAACAAAAAGTTGCTGCATGTGCCATCGTTAAAAAGGCGGGTGCGCATTTTGTCAAAACCTCCACAGGCTTTAACCGCGCCGGGGCTACCGTCGCAGATGTTACACTCATGCGGCAGGTTGTCGGTCAAGAAATGGGCGTCAAGGCTGCAGGCGGCATTCGGAATTATGATACGGCCGTGGCGATGATTCGTGCAGGCGCAGACAGGCTGGGAACCAGTTCGAGTGTGGAGATTGTGAAGGCAAGGTAGTTACCCCCAAAATCAGGCCGGTACTTTCAGCTATTTCTATGTTACCTAAATCACAAAACAATTAATTTGCGATTCCGTGTGCCGGTTTTTATTGTTTTTTTGCCGTTCTTTTCTTATAATGACAACATAGGGAGTATAAATAAACCAAAAGGAGAAAAATGAAATTATATATAAAATCCATACTGCTTGCCGGCATCGCTCTTTTTCTCGGTTGTGCGGCTGTGAGTGAACTCATCCAGGCACCCACTGTTTCCATTAACAAAGTAAACCTGCGGGATGTTTCATTCGACGATATAACTCTGGATTTTGACCTGCGCATCAACAATCCCAACGCCTTTGGGGCGCAGCTGAACGGATTTGATTACGCATTTTCCATTGAGGAGAAGCTGCTGATGTCGGGTGATGAAAACAGAAATATCTTTATCGCCGCTGCAAATCAGAGCAATGTCAATATCCCATTGACCCTCAAGTTTAAAGACATTTATGACCTGGTTACAAAAACGAAATCCATGGATTCCCTGGCATTTAAAATCAGCGGCCACTTTCAACCGGGCGGACTTTTAGCCGGTTTTTCCATTCCGTTCTCAAAATCCGGCAGACTGCCCAATGTACGGCTTCCGAAAATATCCTTCAATGGCGTTCGCGTGGGCAAACTCAGCCTGACCAGCGCAGACCTGGATGTGGATATCGATATTGACAACCTCAACGTATTCGGATTCGATCTCGGGAAACTGGATTATAAACTCAACATGGGCGGCAGCCAGGTGGCCACAGGCATCAAGGAAAACCTGGCGTCCATTCCCGCCAAGGGCAAGGGGAAAATCAGCATTCCGGTCAAGATTAATTTTCTCAATCTCACCCAGTCTCTACGCGCGCTGATCAACGGCAACCAGATCGATGTCGCCATCGACGGCACAGCCGATCTCAAAAGTCCCTTCGGCGCCATGACCATGCCGTTTAATAAAGCGCAGACAGTGAATGTTTTCAGGTTTTGAGGTTAGCGGCTATGCAGATTGAGGCTGTAATGCGGTCGAGAAGAATACCGAGATACTAAAATGAATAACGAGCTGTTCGTCGAGTAACCAAAAAAGTATAAGCAGCGGCTGATGGGATCAGCCGTTGGTAGGGTAAGTTGCTTAATTTAATATACTAATACAAGGGCTTCCATCTTAAATCGATAAATAAAATTCTTGCAAGTATCGCCGTCGGTTTTTCTGAATATGGAGCGTTTTCGACATACCGGCTCACCTGCGGTTGATGAAAAAAGCAATCCTACAGTGCTCGCGCTGGTGGAGAGATGTGGATGATGATTTTTTCCTACGAGCCAATCATCACTTTTTCGCCGTACAGATCGTCTTCTAAGGGTAAAACTTCTTTTTTGTAAGTATTTTCTTCGGAAACTATGTGTTTGATAGGCTGGGTTTTGATGTTCATATTTCAAATATTGAAATCGGCACAATTTTTGCTAAAGAATTAAATGAGAGAAAAAACGCAAAATTCCGGAAAACGATTCTTTTTAAAGCATTGTAAATAATGTTTTTAAACCTATCATTTCATGGTGAATTAGATCAAAATTAAAAAAGTTACAGAGTAATAAAAAATGTCATAAATAAAAGACAATCAGTGAGGTGATGAGCATGAAGAATATAACAATCATTATTCTGTTTTTAACTTTTTCAGCGTTTGCCCAATTGACTGTTGAATCGTCAGGCGGCACGGTACTGATGAAAATTTTAGAAAACGGAAACGTTGGAATCGGTACGCAAACGAATCCTACCGAAAAATTGGAGGTTGCCGGTAAAACTAAAACCAACAATTTTCAAATGACGGGCAACTCACCGGGTACGGGCAAAATTCTGACCTCGGATGCCAACGGCAATGCCAGTTGGGGGCAGCCTATGCAGATTTGGGAGTTGACCAGCACATATAGCAGCGCCAATGTTTCAGATCCGGGTAGCTTGGTTCAGTTCTCAACGGATTTCACCATTCCCGTAACAGGTTATTATCTCCACCTTTGGACGGCAGAAATTCAATCCCCAAACACCACCTCCGGCGGGTGGTTGCGCCTGTTCAAATCCGATAACAGTTCCAGCTATACCCAGCTCAGTGCCGGTACAGCCAACGGCAATCCGCTAACAGAGGCAAACGCATCCAGCTCAAAAGTGATTTTTCTACAAGCAGGGACGGTCGTTCATGTGCTTGCACTTCATTATGGGAGTGGCGTGACTTTCTGGAGTGCACCTATTGCTGGCGGCGGATTTTCGTGGGGACAAATGGTTTTATTGTACCGTACCCAATAACAGGAATGAGTCACATCCGGCCAGGACTGAAAACGGAAGATGATCTTGTTGTCACATACGTGAAAAAATCATTCCAACCTGAACGATGCGGCCATGTCATCCAGCACCGGCTCGATGTGCTCTCTCTTCTTTTGAGGCGTGCCGGATTGAAAAATATAAAACGTCGAAGTGGCGCGGACAGGCAGGATATAGCTTTTCAGGAAATAAACGGTTCTCCCTCTTTTCGCAGTAAAACTGATTTTATAACCAGTAAAAGAACCGATCCTCGATTCCGTTTTCTCTATTAATGTTGCCCGCATGTCTTTTTCAAAACTTCGAACATAAAGGTCGATAAATTCTTCAACGCTGTTTTTGGACCGGGTCATTCTGATTTGCAGACCGCTTTTTTTATCCTTGCTCGTGATATCCGCAATCACTATGCCGGAACGATAAATCTTTGCCTTCCAGGATGAAGGGTATTCTATAGAATATCCATATTCTTTATCAACAAACAGTTTAAAATCTTCAGCAAAAACGTTCGGCACCAAAAATAGGCAAAACGTTACTGTTATCGTATTGAGTGTTTTTTTCATTTTTTCTCCAATGACATTTTCCCTACGGTCCCGGCTTTTCCGGTTATCTGACCATAACCATCTTTTGGGTGGCCGTAAAGCCATTTTCAGCCTCCATCCGGCAAAAATAGATACCGGAAGCGAGTGGCCGGCCGCCGGTGCTTTTTCCCTGCCAGTTTATGGTATGCCTGCCCGCAGCTCTGAAACCATCGACCAGCGTCCGGACCAGCCTGCCCTGCAGATCGTAAATGGCCACGTGAATCCTGCTGTTCAGTAATAGCGTAAAGCTGATGTTTGTACCGGCATTGAAAGGATTGGGAAAGTTGGATTCCAGGATGAATTCAGCCGGCTGAGCTGTTGGTTCGGCTGCTACTTCCAAATCATAGATCCCGCCGGTGACAAACCACTCCGGATAGCGTGCGCCGGTCGTGAGGTTGAGTACACTGAACTGATGTGAGGCGATGTCGAGAATGAGCAGTTTTCCATCGGTAAAACGGTCTACAACAAGCATTTGATCGTCCGGAGAAAACGAGGGGCGTTCCACATCTCTGTCCGGAAATTGCAGAAAAAGATCCTGGCCGGCCTCTGCAAAATTGACAATGTTGATGTCCCAGTAATCGGCTTCATCGTCGATATAACTGTAGGCAATGCGGTCCGGATCGGTCGAGCTGTACTGCACGTTGCCGACACTGATGCCCTCGGGTTGAGCGGGTAAAAGTGAATAGACCTGCAGCTCTTCACCGGTAAAATCGATTTCTCCCATACTCCACCAGCCGCGCGTTTGACCGGATGGCAGTAAAATCTGATTATACGCATCAAAGGCCAGTTTTGGATATTTGGCGTTCGGCGACCAGTTGAGCACATCGGGATACTGGATGGTCGAAGAGCTGATGCCCTCCTGTGTGGAGGGTATATCGAGGGGAATATAGTAAAGTTCACCTGAGATCAGCAGATAGATATTGTTATCATCCTCATAAATGGATGTAAATGCGACATAATTGCCGTCGCGTGACACCGCTGCACTCCAAAGGTCACCCGCCGATTGGATATAGATATCGTCAAAGGTTTCATAATCGCCCGTAATCACATTGGCGCGGCTGAATACGCCGTCTTCGTTAATAAAATAGAGATAATTGCCATCAGCAGTTGTGGAAAACTGTGTCCAATTGTTGTCTTTGCTCTTAACACGTACCTGCAGGCGGTATTCAATGTCCATGTTGACATCATAAAGACCTATTTGCAGGTCGTCACGCACAAAAACGATCCACTGGTTGCCGCCTATGGTCGGCAAAACTTCATTGTCACCGGCGCCGTGGGGCGTTATCCCACCGCTGCTGCTATCTGTAATTTTCACCGCATCGAATGCGTTTTTGACGGCATCGAGTTCGCTGCCGCTGCCGTAAAGGTCAGTTGCGCTTTGTTCGATGGCTTTACGGGCATCGATGAATTGGGATTGCCGGGTGAGATAAGTACTCAGTGCCCGGTAATATATTTTTTCGGCCTTTTCCCGGCCGATACTGGTTGAAATCAAGTAAGCGGCGTAAAGGGGAATGCCGCAATTCGTATGTACACCTCCGTAATCTTCTGCAGTATAGTAATATTCATCCATGTTTTTCGGCATTTGGGTTTGGGCATTTATACTGTGAGGATTGGCGATATCGCGCAGAGCATTGCCCATGCCCGGCCGCACGATATCTTCGCCGATGAGCCAATCGTCGCGGTCGACCATTGCCGCAAAGAAATCCGACATACTTTCATTCAGTGCACCGGGCTGGTCCTGATAGATGAGATTGGCGGTATATTCCGTGACGCCGTGGGTTAATTCATGAGCAGCGACGTCCAGTGCCCCGGCCAGAGGAAAAAAATATTCATAACCATTCCCCCAAAAGACGGCCGAGCCGTTCCAGAAAGCATTGTCCATGGGCCGACCATCGTCTGTGACATTGACGACGGAGATGATGGTTGAGGCGTTATTATCGATAGCCCGGCGGCCGTGAGTGTTTTTGTAATAATCATAAATCAAATCAAAATTGTAAACGGCTGATACCGCGCTTTTGTCGGCCCAGGATGAGCTGGAAAAAGATGTAACGTGGTAATATTGCGAAAATTCAGTGGGATCGGTGTTACGAAGATCGATAACCCACAATCCCCCGGCGGGATTATCTGGCAGGTCGTCCGGGTCGTCGTTCAGTTCGTTGATATCGCTCAGCATGAAAAAAGTGCCATCCTTTTCATAAGCACGGAAAGAACGGGTGGCACCGCTTAAATCCACACCCGATGCATCGATGCTTCCCTCGGACATGGTATTGCTGTACTTTTGCAGTACCTCGCCCGTTGCGGCGTCGACCATGACGGTAAACCAGTTGAGAACGTCGGCATAGATATCGACCTGCCAAACAAGATGGGGGACGCCCTGCTTGTCGATCCAGATGGTTTTTTTAACGGTCGGTTCGCTGAAACGCAGCATTTTGACCATGCCCGGTGGAATGTCGCGCAGTAAATTCAATCCTGCCAGAAAGGAACGACACAGCTGCAGAGCCCGGGTACTATCGATGGTCACCGCTTCAGGATCGATACCAGTGGGCGTCGGGGCGTAACGACCGTTTACCGCATAGACCTGATCCTCCGCATCGATATGAACATAAAGCTCATTGGCCCACACCGGTATTCTCTTGAAGGACTGCTGGAAGCGGAGGTGGCGTTTACCCAGAAAATCATTTTCATAGCGGCTCAGGGAAAGCTCTGCGGAAGGCTGGTTGATTTTTATATCTTCTGAAAAAGTCTCAAGCCAGTTTTGCGCCAGCCGTAGATCGCGTTGCTCCTGGGCTGTCTGCACAGCGGATTGTATGGGAACAGCCGGAACCGGCACGGATTTTAACTGCGAAACACCTCCCAGCTCACCGCTGATAAAAAATATGGTGCCGTTTTCCGCCACTTGTAAATCATGGATTGTAATACCGCATTCCGCGGCCTGGGCCAATACAGTGTTCCCGGGATGAACGGCGCGTTGCATTTTATCGAAGTAATGATTCGTCGCTCGAAGGGCTGTTGCGTTTTTCCAGACCGGACCGGTGCTGCAGAGATTCTGAATCGGCCGTGTCTGATCCGGTTTGATCCGGTGCTTTAGATGATCTGCACCTTTTCGCGTCGCTGCCTCAAGGGGCAGTATGGTGGCCACAAGAGTAAAAAAAAGCATATATTTTAATTTTTTCATCTGTCCGGTCCTTTCCAAAAAGTTGTCTGTCCTTTATCGGATATTATTGATGCTGTAAATTTCTCCTCATCGCCAAAGCCTGCACCGGCCTCTTTAACGACCACGTTACTGACACGGATCGGCTCAAGGTCCTTCGTTTTCAGCCTTGCCGGTAATATCTAAAACCTGCGCCTGTCCTGGTCAAAAAGCACACGGCCATTCTCGGCATCGATATAATAATCCCACCTGTTTTTACCGCCGCTGAGGATGACGTGATAGGCAAGGCGAACGTTATCCCCTATGGGGTAATAGACTAAATTGCTCTTATCAGCCGACTGCATCTTGTGGATCCTTCCCTGCTCTAGTGCCAGAATCCCGGCTTTTTCCGCTGTAATGGCCGGAGTGGCCTTAATGGTTAATGATGGATGATATCGGCCGTTGATCAGGTAAATTTCCGACTTGTCATTGACGTGAACAATCAATTCATCACCAAAGATAGGCACACCATTGTGTACCCGTTCGTAGCGATAATGAGTAAATCCCAGTTCATCCTCGTCGCGGCGCAGCAGGCGCAGTTCAGTGCCGGGCTCCTGCAGTTTAAAGATGTCGGAATTTTCTTTAAAGAACAACAGCAGCGGTTGGGGCCGTTTCTGCTTTTTGATCCTGGAGAGGTCGGCCAGAGTGCCTTTTACGAGGATTGGCGTATCCAGTTCTTTGTCCACCGTGATATCGATATCCTGGCGCCCTGTGAGGCGCATGGAGGCGGGATCGATGCGGTGGGCGCAACTTACACCGAGCAGTGCAGTCAGCCAGATTAATTTTTTCATGAGGTTGGTTCTCCCTTTGGTGTTCAGCCGATCGTTTCTCGGATGTTGTTACAATTCATATGTTATGGATTAATGAATGGATTTACACCAGTA
>JAFGEC010000313.1 GCA_016931775.1 Candidatus Zhuqueibacterota bacterium
GAATTTGGAAAAGTGACTTCTGCCAGCTTTGTGGCGTCGATAGCTTTTTGAAAATATGCGATTGATTCGCCAAGGTTGTCGCGGATGTCATCCAGGCCTTTCCCCTTTTCAAGATCAACCTCAGCCCTTTTATAGCGTTTCATCGCTTCGCTAAAATTATCGGGCGCTAAAATATCAGCCTGGGCCTTTATCGCTACATTCATCGCCGCGTTGGCGTCCTTGAAAAGCACAGTCTTTACATCGTTCCCGCCGACGTTTTTGAGTTGTTTTTGCCCCACTGCACCTTGTTGCTGCCCTGCTAAATTTGCCACTAATAATGATAATGTGGTCATACACGTGATGGTGATTACAAGGGTACGGTTAAAGAATCTTTCTGCCTGAAACATGATCTGTCTCCTTCAGTTTTAAGTGTTTGATGAATTGTTACGCCGCCAGAAACACCGACTTTCAGCGCGTTGACGGCTTTGTTTGTTTTCAGTTTTCAGCGGACTCCTTAAGACAGGAGTCGGCGTTCACATAGATGAGCATCAAAATCCCGTTTAGCCATTTACTAAAATTACGGTTTTTTTCAAACTGCTCAAAAACGTTAAAAGCTGCCGTATAGGTTTGCTGTACCAGAATTTCTGTAACTTCTGTGCTTCGTGCCAATCTGATCGCCTTACTGTATAAATTATCCATATACTGTAAGGCGAGGTTTTCAAAAAGCAGTTGTTCATTTTTTGACATTTTTCTCCTCTCCCTGATTTTTATATCCATACTGCGCAGTGACAATCATCCACGCAGAATCAAAGCGATTCTCTCAAATTTTGCCAACGAGCCACTATTTAGAAAAATCACGGCTCCGCCCATTTTAAGCACCTTTTCGATAATGATATCCACTTCGTCATCGATCACTTCCAATAGATTTACATGCATAGAGATTATCAGCGAATTATCCGTTTTATGAATACTGCCCTTCACATGATAATCTTCTTCGACGTACAAAGTGGAATATGTCTCTGTCCCTGCTAATTGCCCTACAGCGTCAATTCCGGAGACGACTTTTTTCAACCTGGCCGCCGTTTCTAGATCACGCAGGGCGTTTTCATTTGCGCCCGCTATGGACTCCTTGACGACGGGCCATACAATCATGCCCAAATCGTGTGGAGAAGTGGCTGTATAGTCGCCTATAACCATTCCGATTAATATTTCCTGACGAGTCTTCAAAGCTTTAAAAATAGTCAGATTGCTTGTCTCACCGACCACCACTAATCGAAGTGGATCTTGTTGATAATAATGGGCAAAGTGTTGGTCTGTCTGGTGGAAAAATTCCCTTAATTGGGTATCTTTGGAGATCAGATTTCCGGCTTTAGAATTTTCAAACGGAAATTTATCGTCTTGAATGTCAATGAGTTTGGCTCGAAATCCCTCGTAAAGCTTGCTCTTTTTTTCACTCAAGAAAAGAACATAATAATGGATGCTCAGTTGCATCGTTTGGCCTCATTTTTTTCTGACTTTTCAATTATATCATCATCAGTTTTTTTGACTTTGCTCATATTAATAGTTAGATAAATTCAACGACAAAGTCAATCGTCCAAGGGGATGAAAAAGGAACTGGTTCTTAAGATTGATAAAGAACTAATTCCGCCGCAGGTTAAAATTGCCCTTCTGGCTGACATATCTATCTTTACTGTCAGTTTTGTCAGCCAGAGGAAGGCCGGAACTCATCGACGGCGCTTTGCACGTCGTGCCGGCTAAGGATTTTTTATGTTTACCTATAGCAGTATTCTTACAATGGGCGTGCACCTCCTAAAAGCTAAAAATAAATCCTCCTCTTTTTTGTTGCAGGAGGGAATCATTTCTTTCAGGTTTCCCCTCAATAATTGAAAATTGCAATTTTAACTCCCGGTTTTATTCGCCCATTAAGAATCCTGCATTATTAAACTATATATTTAATTTTATAGATCAAATAGATGTTTCCGTCTTTGCCTTTATAATTCCAGCCATCACGCAATTCAACGAGCTCAATATTCTCTTTCCACATGGCGTGTAGATTTCTACAAGTTGTTTCTCCAATGTATATATCCCCGGGTTTCGTCATCGCCTGTATTTTTGCCGCTAAACTGACAACAGATCCAATTATATCTTTATGTTGCTTGGTACTTGGATCTCCTATTAGTTTAATAAATGCTTCACCCGTATCAATACCAATTCTAACTTGAATCGGAGGGCAACCAAGTTCTTTAAATATTTGATCCAATCCCTTATAGACCAATCGTCTCAGTGCTAATGCACAATCAACTGCAAGATCATTTTTTGTAATAAAACTTGGCTCTGGAAAGTATGCAATAAGTCCATCGCCAGTATATTTAAGAACATGTCCATGATATTTTGGAATAATTGAACTTAATTTCCATAAAACAACTGAGATTAAATTTGCATAAACCCGAGGTTGTAATGAAATTGAAAGAGTTGTTGATCCAACAACATCTAATGAAATTATAGCAAAAGTTAATTCATCACTTTCAAGAGATTGCAAAAATTCTTCTGATCTATCCATAAAGGTGGGGATTATTTTATATCCTTTGAGGGCTTTTTCTATGAATGGCTTGCTAAATTCTATATATTCCTGTAAATCATCAATTTCTGGAGATCGCAAAGAGATGCGATGATTTACTATCTGTCTGGATAAATCATGAAAAACTTTTTCAGGACATATAACATTATCGAATTTGTCGTATAAATATTTTTTTTTGTCTAGTTCTCTCCACTCATATCTTCTTGGATCGGGTTTGAGTAGTACCGTTAGAGAATTAGATTCATCATCAATTGAAATAATTTCCGGCATAAAATCCATCCGACATCGAAAAAATTTATCAGGCATATTTTTTTCCATAGAATTGGTGCTTAATTTATGACGAATATTACACGAATGCTGTATTGTTAAACAGCGTTGTACAAAATCCAAGCAACGATCCAAACTGATTGACAAAGCTTAAACCTGCTGAAATTAAGAACGAGCAAGAGGTTTTTGAATGACTGAAAATCTCATTGCTACGTATTCCCTGCCTGTGTCGAACCTGAATCGCGTGAGCCATTGTTTTGTCAAATTCTTACTTTTTTTCTGCTATGAATTGAATAGGTGTGCAGTATCCATCCAAGAATAAGCCCTATCAGGAAAAGTGACAGCATGAGCAATGAGCGAGATATAGACAGCGTCCAGAATAAGAAATGAATGTCTGTAACAGTGAAATTTTGAATTATGAATAAAAGCACAAGACTTGCCAGGATCACAATTAGAAATATTTTAAAGTTCATTTTGACCTCACAGCTCTGGAATTAAAAAGATTTATGTTGTATTTTACAGTGCGAATTATTGTTTTTTCCAATACCAAATTTCAAGTTACAGCCTATGGCAGCCGATATGCAATGCTGGCAACTATTACTTTTTACACCCAAAAATAACCAATTCAATTCCATTGCCTGGCGCCGATCCATCTAAGAGAGGTGGCAACGGGATGATCTTTTGAATTTCGGCGGATACTTGGATAGGGCCCATAGCGATGATCTTTTCGTGTGTCGTGCAGGTGATGCCTTGGCAGGCAAAAGCCACCACAATGCCGAGGACGAGCGGAACGATACCAATAAGCATAATCGGTTTTAAGCGGTTAATTTCCTTGTTGGAAAAATTTTGCGATTGCAAACGGCTACACCGGTTTGCGTCCTTTAATGACTCTGACCAGAATGACAATGATGGCGATCACCAGCAGAACATGAATAAATCCGCCCAATAAGTGGCCGCTGAACAGTGCTATCAGCCACACGACTAAAAGAATCACAAAGATTGTCCAAAGCATATTTGAATCCTTTCCGGCGACAGTGTCGCCTGATGTTTTTTCATTATAAGTAAAATAAACCTATACCGCTTTCTTGACCTTGACATCGAGGGGATTATCTTAATCTTTTTTGGTCTGCGGAACTGATTCTTTCTTGAATCCCTCGACCTCCAGTTCCTCATCTTTCATGAATTGTTTGAGCTGGTTAACCTTCTCGACCAAGCTTTTCACTTCAGGATTGTGCCGGATATCACCTTTTATCTCTTCACTGATCTGTTTATAGACTTTGATTCCCAGTTCCCGAAATGTGTCGTTCAGGGAGTTTTTTATGTTCCTAATGGCCCACTTGCCCTTCCCGATCTTTAAGTATTTTTTGGTTGTGGTTAACGCGTCGGACAGTTCGTCCTTTATGGATTTTTTGATTTTCTCCCAATTCGATGGCATACGTGTTGACTCCTTTATAAACAATAGTTTTTTTATTAAGCAACTTTAACAAAGCTGAGTGAACTTTCACTCAGCTTTGTGAGGGATTATAGATTGTACAAGAGCCCGGCCATGATGACAAAAAAGTTGCTTTTCACGTCACTGCTGCCCGGGATTTCCTCAAAGTTGTAATCCAAAAAGACATAGCGAATGTCACCGGCCAATTTGAAATTTGTACCGACGGGCAGTTCAACCCCGCCGCCAAAATGCCAGCCGAATTCCTGCTTTGTCTCGTCCTTCAGAAAGGAGTATTTTTCCTGGTTATAATCGAACGTTGTGTTATACCAACCGGCGCCAATAGCTCCATAGGCAATGGGGAGCGGATAAATTAAACCGGTCACCATTATTGGCCAGCTTCGGACCGTCATGTCCTGATTTGCATATTTTTCTTGACGATAGTTGATGGATGCTTTAAGGCCAAACATCGGCGTGAACTTGAATCGCCAGGCTACTCCGCCCATAAAATTACCATCTGTATCCTGGGCTTTATAATAGCCAACCTGCGGGCCGAGACCTACGCTCTGTGCATTCACCGGGGCAATCAGCATTGTGATGAGTCCCAGTATCAACAAAATCTTCTTCCACATAAAATGACCTCCGTTAAGTTAATGATGATTATTTTTTTTCGGGCATACACCCTGTAAAATAATTAATTATTGTAAAATTGGTTCGATTTCATTTTTTCTTTTTAAAAAGGTTTTTTAACTGTTGCAGTACAAGTTTTTGTCGTTCAATTTCCGTTATTACCGTATCCGGGAGGATAACTTTTTGCTTCAGTATTTCTTGTTTGGCAATATCGATCAATTGTCCGGTCGCACCTTTTACAATTTCACTCCCTGATACGTTCACATCCGGTTTGTCAACTGTCCCTTTGAAAAAAACATCGAGAACAACATAATCCTCATGTAAAAGATCCAATTTTTTCTTGAAAATATTGTTGATAACAGCATTGGTCTGGTTGTTCAGTCCTCTGGCAGGAATTTTCAGCTTCATCAAATAATCCATAGACATGTCGATACCGTTGGAACCAGCTACCATGTACTCAGTATTATCGACCTTGAAATTCAAAGGTGCTAAATTCAATCGTCCCTCTCGAATCGTATAAGAGGGCTCGATATTTTCGACGGCCAATTTTCTTAATTTTTCCATTTTCAATATGTCCGCCACTATGTCAAGCGGCTTGAAATTTTCGATCAACACTTTTTGAATCATTAAGGAACCTGTGCTGTTCATCGTGCGAAAAACAGGGGTTAGAGTAGAGTCTAAATCCGTAACAAACTCCAGATTTGCGTCGAAATTTCCCTGAATATTTTTTGCGATAGGTATAAATTTTCGCACGGTTAGAAAATTCTGAAAAACCTCATTGATACTAAAATGACTTGCCTTCAAACCAAAAAACGAAAAAGCCGGATTGTCTTTTAGTTTGCCATAGGTTCCATTGGCGACCAGAGAGCCATTGAGTACATTCATATTCAGGTCTATCAAATGAAGCATTTTATCTTTGATGGCCAACATGCCGGATACTTCTGTCATCTTTAATTTACCAAATAGAACTTGTTTAAAAGTTGAATTCGACGTAATATCTATTCTTGCGGGCAACTCAAATGCGGTTAGTTGTTGGCCCGGGCTTACAAGCCAGGGATTTAAATCAAAAAAGGTGGAATTGATGGTCAAATGTCCTTTTAAGGTTTGACCTTTTAGCACATAGGGTAAGACATCGTCCAGCGAACCGGTTGCATGAATATCGCCCTTTCCCAATAAAGCTTGAAAATTATTGAGGCTGACTTTTTCAGGTGTAAATTCTAGATTCGCTTGTTGAACCGTCACTATTGCCGGCATTGCCGGCCCGCTATAATATATGTCTTTGAATGAAAGATGACCCTGGGCCTGATATCTGTTGTATTGATTATTCTGAATGCTTGATAAATTTCCATCAATGAAAAGATCGGATGAAACAAAACCAGACAAGTCCGTGCCTTTCTCAGAAGGAATGATATTCTTGATGTCGAGTAAATTGGCAGTGCCCTTGGCAGTCGCAGAAAAATAAGGATCCGATACCGGCGTTTTGATCTGAAGGGTCACATCAAGAGGCTCTTGATTGATTTCTGCGTGACATTTTTTAAGATTGATGAAAGTGTTATCCAGAATTCCACCTGGATGATGAATATCCAAATCTAAATCTATATGATTGACTTGAGAAATTGATTGGGGATATTGAAACATGCCATCATTGATTGACAATTGGAGATAAAAAGCTGGATAGTGATCTTTATAATAAGCGCCCTCGATGGTGCCCTGAAGCACCGCTTGTCCTGAGGTTGTGATGTCAGCAAAGTTATTTTTGTAAATGACCGGTATCAGTGAAAGTATATTTTTAAGATCGTTTTGATTGGTTTTAAATTTTAGATCAGTGATAATTTCTTCACCCAGCATCGTGATAAATCCATCCAATGTGAGTATCAATTGATTAAGCTGCAATTCGTTTTCCTTTAATGTCAGTTTTTTGTCCTTTACAGTGATATCCATATCCGCTTTGAGTTGCGTCTTTATTTTGGTCAAATAATCGATCCCTGCACAACCGACTGACAATTCATCGATTTTCGTGGAGGTGACAACTTGGAAATGATCCAGAGTGAAATCTCCACTCCCTTTATGAGCAAGATGATCGGCAATAACGTGCAAGCCGGTAGATTGGTCGTCATAAAGTACGGTTCCATTTTTAATCTCATAATCATGAAGCATGAATTTAATATCGCTTTTCACCTGTGTTACGGGTTCGGGCTTTTGCTTTTCAGGAATTTTGACAATATTCCAGTTCGCCGTACCATCTTTTAAAGCAACAAGATGAATCTGCGGCTTATCAAGCACAATGGAAATAACCATCACCGTTTTGCCTTTGATAAGGCTCATCAGGTCAATAGTGGATTTGAACGTCGAAATACGTGCCAAGGTGTCACCTTCAAAAGGTGTTTTGTTGATCAACGTCAGGTGTTTAATCTTGAGGGAAATATTCGGAAAACTTGAAAATAAATTCAAACCGATACTCTCAAAGTCAAGTGTGGCGTTGATATTTTTATTAGCTTCCTTTTTTACAAGCGCTACCAGTTGTGGTTTAAAAATTATCGGAACAACGATCATGACGGTGATAAAAAGTAAAACCAATATCCCTAGAATAATTATTATCTTTTTCATAAAATGAATTCCAAAAATGATGTTTTGAGATTTCTACGTGACGACAATTTGTGATAATTTTTTTGGTCTCGTTATACTTTCTCAATCAGGTGGCGTACTTCCGCCTGTGTTTTTCCAAGCTTTTTCTGCAGCCTTCCCAACAATTCTTCATCCTTGCCTTCTACAAAGAGCACATCATCGTCTGTCAAGCCGGCGAATTCTTGTTTGAGCTTTCCTGCGATTTCATTCCAGTTTCCCTTAATGTTGAGCTTGTTCATTCGAATCCTCCGTTTCTGATTCAAACTTTTTCAAATTACAGCGTACCGTCACTGCTGGCGCAGCAATCTAAAGCGATGCGCCTGGTGAACCTTATCGGCTGGGCAAGAGAGCCCAGCCGTAGGATTGATCACTATAAATCATTCGCTATCAGCGGATGTAAAACGAGAGCCCGGCGCCAACATAGTTGGATGAGTAGTCGTTAATCCCGATACCGAACTCGGCAACCAGGTCTAAAATATCGGACAGACGGTATTCGATTCCGGGCACGAGGTGCAATCTCGTGTATGAATCCTCGACCTTCGGCGGGGCATCCTTGACCGACTCGAACGAGGCAGCCAGAGCTGCGCACAGCTCCAGGTTTTCAGTCACGTGCCCGCTCAACTGCGGTGTGATCTCGAATCCCATTGTATCGTAGCCATTATCTTTCGCTAACATCCAGTGGAGGCCTCCCGTCAACGAGATGTCAAGGCCGGAATTCTTATTCGTACTCCTTAAAATCCAGTACTCGCCATCCGCACCAACGATGGTGCCATTCTTGGAAAAGCCCAGTTTGGCTTCGGCGTCAAAACGTTCGGCGAAAGCATATCCTGCGCGAGCTGCAAATCCGAACTCGTCATCGACTCCGTCCTTGCCGAATACCATAATCGGGGCAGGCATGAGCTTGAAGACGCCGCGGTCCATGGTCTCAGCGGACTGCAGGACACCGATGTACTGAGCTGCTGCCGGCAGCGTAAAGCACAGGCCGAAAGCTGCAACAAAAACGATTCGAACGATTTTAGAAATTCTCATGTTATTTCCTCCATGAAATAATGATTAATGTCTATTTGGTTCATTTGTCATACCTTTTAGTAAAACAAGAATAATCAATTCCAACCACAAAAACAATCGCCCAAAAGGATGAAAATGGTACCGGTTCCTTTGGACTACTGCAAGTCATCCCAAGACAAGAAGGATCTACCCTCTGAATGCCTGATTACGAGACTTGTCCTGTTGTTTATCACCGCGCCTTTTTGTAATACTTCATTGCCTCTGGAATCTCTGATTTGATTTTCCGAATCCGATTCTCGCTGGACGGGTGTGTGCTCAGGAACTCGATCGGCTGTGTTCCGGCATTCTGAGACATGCGTTGCCAGAACTCGATGGAGGCGTTGGGATCGTACCCGGCCATGGCCATAAAAATTAATCCGAGGTGATCTGCCTCGCTCTCTTGAAGACGGCTGTACGGCAGGATCGCACCAATCTGGACCCCGACACCGAAAAGTGACATCCAGAGCTCCTGGGTCTGCTGGGGTTTCTGCTGGAGCGCAGCGGCGAGTGTCTGACCGCCTAACTGAGCGATCAGCGCCTGACTCATCCGCTCGTTGCTGTGCTTTGCCACGGCGTGAGCGATCTCGTGCCCCATCACAACTGCCATTCCGGTTTCGTTGTGTGTGACCGGAAGGATTCCGGAATACACCACCACTTTCCCTCCCGGCATACACCAGGCGTTGACTTGGTTGCTTTCGATGAGGTTGAATTCCCACGCGAATCCATAAAGATCCTGGGATAAATTATTCTGGGCGAAATATGTTGTCACTGCGTTTTGGATGCGACTGCCGACTTTTTTGATCATATTCGTCTGGGCCGTGTTCGTGCTCAGTTTATTTTCCTTCAGGAACTGGTCGTACTGGACAAAACTCATGGAAAGCATGTCGGCATCAGAGACGAGAGAGAGCTGACGCCTTCCGGTAAGCGGCACGAGGCTGCAAGATGGGAATAAAAGCGCTGTTATCACAAGGGTAAATAATCCGGTTTGTAATTTTTTCATGATTTACATCCTTTTTATTTTTATTATGTGATGAATTTATAGAATATTGATTACTTTAAAGGCCTGTAACATTCCCAACCGGAATGGTTCTGTTTGTTTTTTGTGCGCCCAAAGCGCGGTGAGCGGTAAAAGACATCTAATCCCTCGCTCATTCCCGGCAGTACGTATGCAGAGTCTTCGGCGCAATCGCGGTGCTCAAAAAAACCCGGTGTCTGCCGCTTCAACGTGGTCAATGCATGATTGTAGATACCGTCGACGGAATTCAGGTACCCCTGAACGCGTTCCACATCGTACACAGCAACAGTAATCGCTGTCTGAATATCTTTTGTCAGTTGGTCAAAGGCTTGGCGCGCAAAATTTTTTGCAAACGCAGCTATCTCTCCATCCTGCAAACCGACATCCAACCGCTCAAATGGATGAAGATCAAAGTAGGAGAGGTGAAGGTTGCCGGGCGAAGCGATGATGGTTTGTGTGTACGGAGCAAGAGCGGCAATGGTGTGAGGGGTGCCACCGAAACAGGTGGAGAGCACGATGAGATCGAACTTTGTGAAATCACGTGTGAAACGTTTCAATCCGTCGGCAAGCTCATGAACGATGAACGTCTGATGCGAGTACGATGCATCATAACCCGCACTTGCGAATTCAGGGATTTTGTGACCAAAGTAGAAAAATATTCTTACCGGCCGTGGCGGTTCTCCCGCGCAAAATCGATGATAGAGTTCCACTTCAGGATCGAAGCGCGATGAACCCTGGTCGCGCCAGTAGAATTCTTGGGCAAGCATCTGTCCGTGCCGGTAGTAATAGAATTTTCCATCACGGAGAGGAAAGAAGAGAAAAGTGTGCCTCCTGGGTTTTTGGTGAAAGATGAACACCTCGGCTTGCGGATTTTGCAGCGCCACATTTATTGCTCCAGCGAGAGCCTCCTCGTCTGCTCTGTGCGTTTTGCCTCGTGGGTCGTGATAGAGGTAGTCACCGTCTCCGTGGATGATGAATATCATTGAATAACGTGTTGGGAGCGCCGTCTCCTCACCAAGTAAAGTTTTCCGCTGAGTAAGAGGAATGGAGCTACACGAAAACAGAAAAAACGCGAGCACCACGCAGCCGACGCAACCAAAGAATTTCGTGTATTTATGCGCGGCACTCGTGAAAGATCGGTTGTACGAGCTTATCATACCGATAGCCTGTGAATGTTCGCTCGGTGACGATACGACTAAAGGATGAGTATCAAAATGATGACAAGCAAGAGCGCTGTAATAAGGCTTATGGTTACCGTCCGAGCGGCCTGCTCCATATCCTGTACAACGTAATTAGAGAAGGCATTGAGTTGCGCATCGGACACACGCTCATAGCCATTACTGCCCGTCAGCTCGTCTTGTTTCTCCTGAAGGGCGGTTTTGAAGTGATTTATACCAGCGAGATCGTCTTGCGAAACCAGTCCTGAGCTTTCGACTCTATCCAAAGCTTTGGACATGGTCTGTAATGATTTCTCGAGTATTTCACGCTTTTGCGCAGGGTCGACCGTTGCCTTCACTTTGGTTGCGGTGTCGTTAAAGTACGTTTGAATATCGTCTTTCCCTCCCGCAGTTCCCACCTGAACCAGAACAAACATCAAGATTAAAACTCCGAATACTATTCTTGTTTTCATGGTTATATTTCCTCCATAAAATTGAAATGAATTGGTTACCTGCACCATAACAATGAATTTTGTCAGGTGCGGTGTTATTTAACAGATTGTCACGTGCCAATGTGGATGGTGGACAAAAAATTGAACAATTGAGTCAGTTAAGGCTTCCGTTTTCGGCGGCTTTCTTTAACTTGTCGTTCGCGAAAATGGCAACTTCCACGCGTCGGTTTTGCGCACGGCCATAGTCCGTATCATTTGAAGCGACAGGATTCGACTCGCCGAGTCCTACAATGGAAATCCTTGTGCCGGCGACACCCAGACCCATTTGATAGTCGGCGACAGCTTGAGCGCGACGTTCTGACAACTTTTGGTTGTATTCGTCAGAGCCTGTGTTGTCGGTATCTCCTTCAATGAGGATGTTGGTGTCCGGATATTTATTAAGGATCTTGGCCAAACTCTCGATGTTCGTCCTTGCCACAGACTGCAACTCGAATGAATCTGTCTTGAAGAGAATTCCGGAGTCAAACGTGATTTTGATCCCTTCGCCGACACGTTCGATTTTTGCGTTTTTGATGTCTTTTCTCATCTCTTCTGCTTGCTTGTCCATGTGACGGCCGATGAGTGCTCCGGTCGTTCCTCCGACTGCCGCCCCGATGATGACGCCGATCGCAGTGTTCCCAAATTGATGTCCAATAACACCGCCGACTACTCCTCCGGCTCCTGCGCCAATTCCGCCACCTTTCATCGCGTTATTGGCTCCACAGCCCATCATGAGCGCGGATGTGATACAGAGTGTTACGGTAACGAGAATGTTCATTTTTGATTTCATGCTGACCTCTTTTCAAAATTTGGATTAATTAAAGGTTGATGAGAGTGAGAGGTCTGTCTCCGGCCGCCCGATCAAACGGCCGAAGGCTCCCTCCACTCCCGCCCGAACAACTGTTTGGGCGGGGTGATGATCCTGGTAACGTTTTGCTCGTTCACCTGTATCCTGTTTTTTTGGACTTCCAATCCTCTGTCATCAGCCTATTGCTGAATATAAAATTCAATACGGCGATTTTCTGTTCGACCTTCTGCCGTGTCATTTGAGGCGACGGGTTCCTTTTCACCTTTACCAACGGTTTTCATACGATTCCCGGCAATGCCTTTTTGCACCAGCCAATTTTTTACAGCTTGCGCCCGGCGCAACGAGAGGGCCTGATTATATTTATCGCTGCCCTGACTATCCGTATGGCCTGAAATTTCCACACGCACATCTGGATTGGCTGCGAGAGCGTTATAGGCATCCTCCAAAATACTCTCAGAGTTTCGCGTCAGAGTGGCCTTGTTGGTTTCGAAATTGATGCCTCGAAGAATTACTTTTTTCCCTTTCTCGAGAATAATCGTTGTTGTTGGCTTTGCAATGTCGTCCTTCGAGTCCAACGGGTTCGTTCCGATCTTCACTTCAGCGCCGTCGGCCACGCCACCGCTATCCGTATCGCTTTTCACCGGATCGGTCTTGTATTTGTTCACTTCATCGCCATCGCTCAAGCCATCACCATCCGTATCCGCTTTTGCAGGATCGGTTTTGTGCTGTTTCACTTCAGCACTATCGCTCAAGCCATCGCCATCGCTATCCGTCTTTAATGGATCGGATTTATATTTCACCTCATCGCCGTCGTTCAAGCCGTCGCCGTCGCTATCGTCTTTTGCCGGATCGGTTTTATATTTGGTCACCTCATCGCCGTCGTTCAAGCCGTCGCCGTCGCTATCGTCTTTTGCCGGATCGGTTTTATATTTGGTCACTTCATTGCCATCGCTTATCCCATCGCCATCCGTATCTGTTTTCGTTGGATCGGTTTTGTACGGATTCACCTCAACGCCATCTCTCAGGCCGTCGCCATCGCTGTCCACATGGAGTGGATTGGTTTTGTGCTGATTCACTTCATCGCCATCGTTCAAGCCGTCGCCATCGGTGTCCGCCTTCTTGCGATCCGTGCCCAATTCTTTTTCGATCTTGTTGGTCAATCCATCTTTGTCCGTGTCGGTATCCGCGCTGGATCCGGCGGTAAACATCAATCCGAGAAGAAAGCCAAAGTACCCATCATGTTTCTTATTGGTAAAGGTGTTAAGATCGGAACTTGAGCGTGTGCGTCTGTCGAGTTTGTCCGTTAAGGATAAATTATATCCACCACTTATTTCTAACAACATTTGGCTGCCGAGTCTGGTCTGGATACCGACTCCCATTGGGATCATTGGTAAAAAATCCGAGTCATTTTCACCGAGGTCTTTAGATACACCAAAACCACCATACAAAAAGGGATTTAGTTTTTCCAAAGAAAAGGGAATGAGGAGGAATCTATTGTCTGCCATGGCGGTTTCTGTGTTATATACGCCAGGAGAGTTGAGTTTGGCGTATCCCACACTAAGTTGACCTAACAAAACAGGAGAAAAAAGCTTGTATTGAAAATAGCCACGATACTGAATTACCCATTTATCAGTAGGACTATTATCCCCTTGGGCACCGCCCGCGGCAAAACCGAATCCCACATTGGGATTGTCAAATCCCGCATTGGCCTGGTTATATGCAACAAGCGATACAACCAACATTAAAAATAAAATTAGATATCTCATAAAAAATTCCTTTTGGTTTGTTCATGTGATTAATCTCGATTTCAAGAGTTTGGAAATTCCAAGCAACGGTTGACGGCGGTGATCTTCCCCGCGATTGTTTCATTGGATAATCATTATTCTGCATTTTTCAAGTAACTCTTTAAATAGCCAGCGCAGTCGTAGGTTTCCGCGCTCCAGTGTATTGTTTGACTGGCTGGCCCCAACAATCGGCAGATCAGCGTTTGATGAGCCGGACTAAATACAACAGGATGAGCGCGCCGATAACCGCCGCAATCAGCAAACCAAGAATACCTGCGCTCGAGATATTGAATTGACCGAACAACCAGACTCCGATGAAGGCACCTATCACCCCAACGATCAAATCTCCCACCAAACCAAATCCTTTGCCCTTCCAGATGTGCCCGGCTACAAATCCAGCCAATGCCCCAATCACAAGAAATATCACCAAGTGTTCCGTACCCATAGTGTGTTCTCCTTAATTTAAGAGTGAATAATTGTTTCCTGATCACACCTGCAACGTGCTCCAGGTTTTTTCCCTCCAGCTTTTTGCAGAAGGATTTATTTACCGAATGAAAAGCTAAGGCGCAGCTCGCGTGGATGCCGTCGCCTGAAGCAAATTCTGAGCAGGCGAGATTGACTTTTCAAATTCGGTCGCAATAAAAATATACTCTGACTCGACCTTGCCTGTTAATATGATGAATAACTCGATTGTATCATACTTGACAAGTTCCTGATTTATGTGTGGTAGTAGCTGTTCTTGAACGGGGATCCACTGTGGTCTCATACCTTCTTTTACCAGTATTTCTTGCTGGTACAATGATACAAGTTGTGGATCAATATTGAGTGCTTCCATCCATAACTTGATTACGTTTTTCTTGGTTTCGGAAATGGGTCTTGAAATATTGGAGTAACAGCATGACACCTGATATTTTGAAACCAGGCACTCAAGTTGAATACCATCTGTACACTTTTCGACTCCCGCCTGGTCGCGTGAATGTATCTGTTCTTCTGCCATAATAATGTCCTGAAGAGTCGTTTGGATGTATGATGCATAATTGAACTCCTGGGACCAACCGGCAGGTAAAGCCATGAACAAGGTGATTCCAAAGATTAATAACTTTGGCATGAACTGTTTCATTTTATATCCTTTTTTATATAATATTTCGGGATGTCTGTATGTGTCAATATGGTTGCATATATAATAGTTAATCAAATCCAACCACAAAAACAATCGCCCAAAGGGATGAAAAAGGAACTGGTCCTTTGGGAC